>PWER01000148.1 GCA_003553565.1 Nitriliruptoria bacterium
GCTTTGAGCGCGGCCTGCCGAACTCCTCCAACAACGCGGCCAGATCGTCCTCGACATCGGCGAAGGCCACCAGGCGCGCGTCGCCGCGCGCGACGCGGCCGAGGGCGTGCAGCACCAGCAGCGGCTTGTGCGGCGCTCGCTCGTCGCCACGGCGCCACTGACGCAGCCGACCCACCGCCGCACGCAGGTGATCAGCGGGGTCGCGACCAGCGCTGCCGCCGTCCGTGTCAGGTGGGTTCGGCATCGCGGAACTGCGCGAAGCGCGCGTCGAGGAACTCGGGGTCCGGTCGATCGCGGCGCTGCTGTGGCAGGTGCAGCGTCTGCCCGGCGAGGCCTTGCAGGCCGTGGCGCAGCATCGGGCCGTCGACCTCGTCGAGCACATCGCGGCGCACATGCACCTGATAGCGCGGGTCGATGCCGACGAGGTCACGATCGAACGCCGCGTGGTGCATCACACACAACGCCAGCCCGTTCGTCACCACCGGGCGACTGCGCTCATCAGCGTCCGGGATGATGTGAGCGGCCTCGACGAGCTCGGGTCGACGCAGCCGGCACATCGCACAGGACCGGTCGTAAGCGCGCAGGACCTCGCGGCGAAACGCTTGCTGATGCAACCGCACCGCTCGCGGAGCCGTGGTGTAGCGAGCCGTCGCCTCGGAAGCCAGCAGCCGGTCGCCGAGCGTGGCCACCTCCGGGGAGGTGACGGTCTCGGCACGACTGTCGTCGATGAGCACGAACTCGCCACTCGGGTCGTTGCCGACCACGCGCACCGGCCAGGCTGCGGTGTACTCACCCCTTCGAAGCTTGACGACATAGATCAGGTCGGTGCTGGACTCCGCGAGACCGGCGAGCGCCCAGTTGAACCAGCGATCCGGCCCACCGGCGCGATAGTCGTAGCGCTGACGTCCCTCGACGATCTGATCGCCGTAGCGCGGAACCCCGGTGCTGGGGTCGGCGCGCGAGAGCACCCCGTCCGACGTCGCCGCCGCCAGCTCGCGCAGCCGGTCGAACGCTGCGAGGCGCACCTGCTGATCGAAGTCGACCGAGCCCATCGTTGCGAAGTATGCCAGGCCTGTGCAGCCAGCCGAACGGTGCTCGTCCCTAGAGACCGCGCAACGTGAGCGCCGTCCTCGTCAGAAGCGAAGTCGAGGCCCACGGCGGCGACTCGGCTGGCTGCACCATCGAGCTGTCAAGCGTGCTGCCGTTCGGGCGGTTGATGCTGCACGCTGGGACGCCCCGTGCAAGGGGCGCGGCAGAGATCCTGGCAGGGAGCGTGGCCATGGGGACCACGACACCACCCGAGCGGTCGGGAACAGGAGCCCCTCCGGACCCCTGGGACGTGCTCCCCCATGAGGAGGGCCCGCGGGACCAGCGCCCGCACGAGCATCCGGACGAGCGCCTGCACCTCGAGCGCGCCGGCGCACGCAGCGCGGCGACGGTCCGGCTCGCGCTGTGCGGCGACGTGATGCTCGGGCGGGGCATCGACCAGATCCTGCCCCACCCCGGGGACCCGACCCTGCGCGAGTCCCACATGCGCGACGCGCGCGGCTACGTCGAGCTCGCCGAGGCCGCCAACGGTCCCATCCCTCGGCCCGTCGGCCACGACTGGCCCTGGGGCGAGGCGCTCCCAGCCCTCACCGAGGCCCAGCCCGACGCCCGGATCCTCAACCTGGAGACGAGCATCACCCGCAGCGACCGGTTCGCCTCCGACAAGCGCGTGCACTACCGGATGAGCCCGGACAACGTCGGCTGCCTGACCGCCGCCGAGCCCGACGTGTGCGCGCTGGCCAACAACCACGTGCTCGACCTCGGCCGACCCGGGCTGGAGGAGACCCTCGAGGTCCTGGCGAGCGCGGGCCTGCCCTCGGCCGGGGCGGGCCGGGACCGCGCCAACGCCTGGGAGCCCGCCGCGGTGCCGCTCCAGGGCGGCGGGCGAGTGCTCGTGCTCTCCCTCGGGGCGACGAGCAGTGGCATCCCGCCCGCATGGGCGGCCACGCGTCGACGCCCAGGAGTGGCGCTGCTCGCCGACGACCCCGACGCCAACCCCGACGACGACCCCGACGCCGACGCCGAGGCCGTCCTGGCGCAACTGGCGCGCTGGCGCCAGCCCGGCGACCACGTCGTCGCGTCGATCCACTGGGGCGCCAACTGGGGCTACGCGGTACCCGCCATGCAGGTTCGCCTCGCGCACGCGCTGGTCGACGGCGGCGTCGACGTGGTCCACGGCCACTCCTCCCACCATCCCCGGCCCGTGGAGGTCCATCGTGGCCGGCCGATCCTCTACGGGTGCGGCGACCTGATCAACGACTACGAGGGGATCGGCGGGCGCGAGACCTACCGCAGCGACCTGCGGGTGCTGTTCGTCATCGACCTCGACCGCCACACCGGCGCGCTGCAGGCCCTGAGGATGCTGCCGTTCCAGGCCCGGCGGCTGCGGCTCCACCACGCCAGCGAGGCCGACGCCGCCTGGCTGCGCGACGTGCTCGACCGCGTCAGCCGCCCCCATGGCGCGGGCGTGAGCCTCGCCGCGGACGGCGCCCTCGCCCTGGAGTGGACGTGAGGCCCCCACACCCTGACCGATCGACCTGTCCTGGCCAGGTATCCGTTGCCCTTAAAGGGATTGAGGGGCACGTAGCGTGGTGATCATCGCGCACACCAGACGGGTCACGGGCCCTCGATCGCCGTGGTGATCGCGAGCTGCGACCCGTGTGCTCCCGCTGGCCGTCGGCGACGGCCACCTTGCACGACACCGTTGCCGATCTCGCACGAAGGGGGGCGCCGTGGGCCTGGATCAGGCTGCCCGCGTCGGGGGTGCCGGCATGCTGGCGCTGGTTGCCACCTACGGCCTCGGCCGCCAGGCCTACGGGCTGTTCGTCCCCACCTTCCGCGAGGAGTTCGCGCTCCCGCTGGACGTGCTCGGCTTCTACGCCAGCGCGGCACAGGCGGGCTACCTCGTGGCCACCGTGGTCACCGGCTTCCTGGCCGCCCGCTACGGGCCCCGCCTGCCCGTGGTCCTCGGGAGCCTCCTGCTGGCTGTCGGCGCGACCCTGACCGCCTCCGCGCCCGGCCCCGTGCTGCTCGGCGTCGGCGTGATCGCCGCGGGCACGAGTGCCGGCGGGGCGTGGGCGCCGTTCTCCGATGCGGTGCGCGACCAGGTGCCCGTCTCCGGCGCTCGCCGTGCTCTCGCGCTGGTCAACGCCGGGTCGCCGGTGGGCCTGATGGTCGCGAGCGTCCTCGTGCTCGCCGCCGGCGAGGTCTGGCGCCTCGCCTGGCTGGGCTTCGCGATCGTCGGGCTCATGGCCGCGACGGTGTCGTGGAAGGTGCTCACGCCCGTCACCCGCAGCCGCCCGCAGGACGGCGAGCTCGAGGAGGACTCGCTCGGCGCGCGGTCGCTGCGCGCGCAGCCGACGGTGGGGGAACGGGCGCCGCTGCGGCTCGGGTGGTTCGTGAACGCCCGATCGGTGCGGCTGTTCCTCGTCACGCTGGGGGTGTCGATCACCTCGGGCGCCTACTTCGCCTACGCGCCCGACACCGCCCAGGACGCAGGGCTCGCCGCCTGGACCGGTCCGGCGATGTGGGCGGTGCTGGGCCTCGCCGGCGCCGGCGTCGGGGTGTTCGCTGGCGGGATCGCCAACCGCTACGGGCTGCGTCGCCCGCTGGCGATCTCGCTGCTGCTCGTTGGCGCCTCCATGCTGGCGCTGCAGGCCGTGCCGGGCTCGCTACCCGGCGCCCTCGGGTCGGCGGCACTGTTCGGGATCGGCTTCACCGTGGGCTTCGCCCTGCTGGTGATGTGGAGCCAGCAGGTCTTCGCCGACCGCCCCACGACCGGCTTCACCGTGGCCATCGTGTGCATCGCGGCCGGCTTCATCGCCGGGCCCAGCCTGTTCGGCCTGCTGGCCACCCACCTCGACCGTACGGCCGCGCTGCTCATCTCGGCCACACCGGCGCTGCTCGCCGCGGCGCTGCCGCCCGCGCCCGTGGACCGCGGCGCGCGGTCGCGCGCGGCCCGCTCCCGGGCGCGCCGGCAGCGGCCGACCCACTGAGCCCTCCGCCGCTCGCGCTCGTCGACGCGGGGCGCACCCGGCGTTGACCGCGGTCAGGCAGCGGGGAGGTTTGCGTCGCGCCGTCTCGGCGTCATCGGCGGGTGCGTGGTGCTATGCCGCCGGGACCGTGCGCACCGTCCGCAGGGGGCCCTCGCGCAGGGCCTCCTCGCGTGCCTAGAGGCTCGTCGGGTCGACGACCAGCGGGCTGACCGGCCAGCTACTCCCGTCACGCAGCTGCTCGGGGTAGAGGCGTCCGGCGTGGAACGGGCAGGTCGAGGCGGCGGGACACCCATCCAGACAGCGCTCGGGGCGTCTTCAGGGGCGTCATCGGGCGCGTTGCCGACGTGGAGCCGCCGCAGCTCCGCGGTCGGGGCGACGCTTGCGCAGCGCGCGCAAGGACATCCACCCCCCAACACCGCGACGGATCACACGCCGTCCAGCACGGGGCGTCGTCGTGAGCTCCGACGCGGCCCGCCGTGATCGCGCTGCCTGTGGCATCGCAAGAGCCCGACTGCCTCGGGGTGGTCCTTTCGGGCAGCGCACCATCGCACGACACCGCCGCCGCGCGGCACAACCCGGCGAGGGCGGCAATTGCGGAGCAGGCGCTGGGGTGTAGGGCCGTGTGCCGTGCCTGCGGTGTGGGTGGTCGGGCCCGTCGGGTGGGGTTGACGTATCCTGGGAGTGGCAGCGGCGCGGTGGAGGGAGGAGGGACTGGGTGGCGATGCGCTGGCAGATCGTGTTCGGCGCGTAGCCGGCCTGCTCGAGATGGCCGACGGAGGCTTCGACATCGCGACGCAGGGCCCTGCGGATCCCCCTCGCCTCGGTCCAGGCGAACCAGTCGCGCAGGTTGGCGGTGTCGTTGCTGCGGGTCGTGGCCGAGCCGAACCCGGCCACGAAGGCGACGGTGAGCTCCGCCGACGAACCCACGGCGCTTGCTGACGGCGATGTGGTTGCGGTGGCAGGCATGCTGATCGACTCCTCGGCGGGGGCACGGGCATCCCGCCGCCAAGGACGACCAGACCCCCACGAGTCCCTCATGCCAACCCGGCGAGGGACTCGTGGGCGCTGGGTTATAGGGGATGTAGGACCGCAGTCGTGGAAGCGCACGGCGGATGCTGTTGAGGTCCCTCCACGATGCAAGCTCGCCCGCGGGTACCGCACATGAATGACGTATGCGCTACAAAGCGTGTGCCCAGTCACTGAGGGAGCGATGCATGAGCGCGAGGAGCACGTCGTTTCGCATCAGCGAGCAAGCCAGAGCGCGTCTCGCAGAGCAGGCCGCGCGGCAGGGCGTCAGCGCCACCGCACTGCTTGAACGGCTGATCCTCGAAGGTGTCGACGCGCTCGAGCACCCGGGGGTTGTCTTCCGCGGCTTGCCGCATGACCGCCGTGCGGCGCTGGCTGCCGGCCCAGACGTGTGGGAAGTCATCGCGCGACTGCGCGAACTCGAGGGCGACGAAGAGCAGCGCATCGCCACCTTGGCTGCCGAGAGCGACCTGCATCCTCGCGAGATCCGCCTCGCGCTGGACTACGCCGCCGCTCACCCCGACGACATCCAGACGCGCATCGAGCGCAACGAGACCGAGGCCGCAGCGAGTCGGCAGGCCGCCCAGCAGCGTGCCGCCCTGCTGCGGTGAGGTTCCTGCTGGATGAGACGTACCCGCCCGAAGCGGCGGCGCGGTTGCGCGATCAGCATGGGCATGACGCCGTGCACGTCACCGAGGTCGGGCTGCGCGCGACTGAACCGTCTGATCCGAACCGACAACGCGATCCCGTATAGCCGCTTGCGTTGCCGGCGCTGACTGAACTGATCATCACGCAGAGCCAAGTCGCAGTGCGAACCGCGTACTCGGTCCATCCCGGCGAGGTCCGTAGTCGCCGCTGAGTAGAAGGGTGGTAGGTCCGTGTTCCTCGAGCGCGTACAGCAAACCTGGGCGTCACGGATGGAGGCACCGTTCAGCGGCTGAGGCTGGAACGGACGCGCTTGATCGGAAGCCACAGGCGGTCGGCGGGTCCGCCGGGCAGCGGCCTGAACCCCCAGCTCTGATACCAGGTGGCGGCTCGCTCGTTGAGCGCATCGACGA
>PWER01000066.1 GCA_003553565.1 Nitriliruptoria bacterium
CAGCGCCTGACCCAGCCGTGACGAGCGTCGCCAGGAGCACCCGCTGATGCGCGCCTTCCTCGCCCGCAAGCAGATCGAGCCGTCCTTCCAGACGTATGTGATCACGGGCCTGAGCTACATGGCGCTGGGCCTGTTCGCCTCGCTCATCATCGGGCTGATCATCCAGACCGCCGGTGAGCAGCTCGGCGTGGCGTTCCTCGAGGACATGGGCGGCATCGCCATGGGCCTGCTGGGGCCGGCCATCGGCGGTGCTGTGGCCTACGGGCTGAAGGCGCCGCCGCTGGTGATCTTCTCGGCGCTGGCCGCAGGTGCCGCCGGTGAGGATCTCGGCGGGCCGGCCGGCGCGTTCCTCGCGGCGCTGCTGGCCACCGAGCTCGGCAAGGTCGTCTCCAAGGAGACCCGGCTGGACATCCTGGTCACCCCGATCGTGACGATCGCGGTGGGCTTTGGCACCGCCGCGCTCATCGGGCCAGCGATCGACCAGGCGCTGCAGGCGTTCGGCGGGCTGGTCAACCTCGCCACCGAGCAGCAGCCGCTGGTCATGGGGCCGCTGGTGGCGGTGCTGATGGGGCTGGCACTGACCGCGCCGATCTCGAGCGCGGCGATCGCGATCGTCCTCGGCCTGGAGGGTCTCGCGGCGGGTGCGGCCACCGTGGGCTGCTCGGCCCAGATGGTCGGGTTCGCAGTGGCCAGCTATCGCGACAACGGCGTGTCGGGGCTGTTCGCCCAGGGCATCGGCACCTCGATGCTGCAGATCCCCAACGTGGCCCGCAAGCCGCTGGTGCTGCTGCCCCCGACGGTGGCCGGTGCCGTGCTCGGCCCCATCGCGACCACGGTGGCGGGCATGGAGAACAACCCGGAGGGCGCCGGGATGGGCTCCAGCGGGTTCGTGGGCCAGATCATGACCCTGTCCACGATGGGCTTCACCACCACGGTGGCGCTGTGGATCGTGCTGCTGCACTTCGTGCTGCCAGCGGCGATCAGCTGGGCGGTCGCCCGGCTGATGGACCGCCGCGGGTGGCTCGAAGCCGGCGACCAGCGCATCGCCGAGGGCTGACCGAGGCGCCGAGCTCCTAGGTCCACGGCAGGGCGCTGCGGTGGGCCCAGTAGATCGTGGGGTCCTCGGCGAGGTCAGCGGCGGCCTCCGGGGCGAGGCGCTGCGCCCAGGTCAGCCCGCGGGTGTTGGCCTCGATGTGCTCGGGGTGGGCGCCGCCGGAGAGCACGACGTCGGCCCACGGCTGGGCCAGCGCCAATCCCAGGGCGAGGGCGTCCTCCTCGCCGGGAGCGGCATCGGGGACCTGGGCGCGCAGCGACGCGGCCGCATCCCCGCCTGGCGCCAGTCGTCCGTTGGCCAGCGCCTCCTTGACGACCACCGCCATGCCGGCCTCGTGGGCCTCGGCGAGCGCCGAGCCGACCGAGGGCTCCAGCGGGTTCCAGGTGGCCTGCACCAGCCCGAACGGGCACTGCTCGCGCGCTGCGAGCCCGGCGCGCACGATCGCGGCCTGATCGGGGCCGCTGGTGGTGAAGCCCACCACCACGCCCTGCTCGGCGAGGTCGGCGAGCAGCGCGAGCACCTCGGGATCCTCGAGGACGCCGGTGTCCAGGGTCGCCGAGTGGATCTGGTAGACGGCCAGCCGATCGCCGAGGTGGCGGCGCGTCTCGGCGAGCTGGCGTCGCAGCGCCGCGGCCGAGTGGTCCTTGACCTCGTGGCGCTCGGCGTCCATGCGCCACTCGCCCACGTAGGTGTAGCCCCACTTCGAGGCGATCGTCACATCGTCGACCTCGGACCCCCGCCGCGCCAGCCAGGAGGCGAGGAACTCCTCAGCCCGACCGTACGAGCGTGCGACGTCCAGGTAGCGGATCCCCTGCGCGTACGCCGCGTCGAGCACCGCATGCGCTTGCCGCTCCAGATCCTCGGGCGTGCGTTGCGTGCCGAGGTCGCGGTCGCGCCCGGGGGTGATGTAGGCGGGGCGGCCCACCGCGGCCAGCCCGATGCCAAGCGGTGTGGCGGGCAGGCCGGCTGCGCCGATGCGTCGTGGCTCCATGGCGACCAGTCAAGCGCCTCGGCGGATCCGGCGCACGCGACGCACAGGCATCGCCGCGACGCTGCCGCTGCGAGGGCTCCCGCCAGGCGTGACCGGCTGGTGACGCGACCGTCACACGCCCGCAACGCAGCCCGATCTAGCGTCTCCCGAGCGGGCTCGTGCCCGCTGCCCACCTCTCCCCCATCGAGGAGCCCCCCGTGGAGCTGCGTCATCTGCGCTACTTCGTGGCGGTCGCCGAGGAGCTGCACTTCGGGCGCGCCGCCCAGCGGCTGCACCTCGCCCAGCCACCGCTGTCGCAGGCCATCAAGCAGCTCGAGGCCGAGGTCGGCGCCACGCTGCTGGAGCGCTCGAGCCGCCATGTGGCCCTCACCGACGCCGGCAGGGTGCTGCTGGACCACGCCCGCACCACGCTGTCGCACGCCGAGGGCACCATCACCGCGGTGCACCGCGCCGCCAACGGTCTGGAAGGCGAGCTGCACCTGGGCTTCGTCACCTCCGCGGCCAGCGAGGTCCTGCCGCGGCTGCTGCCGCGCCAGCGCGCCCAGGCGCCGTCGGTGGCACTGCACCTCACTGAGCGCACCACCCGCGACCAGCTCGACGCGCTGGCGCGCGGGCACCTCGACGTGGGCCTTGGCCGGGACCTGGAGCGGCGCAGCGACCTGGCGGTGACGCCGCTGCGCCGCGAGCCACTCGTGGCCGCGCTGCCAGCAGAGCATCGTTTGGCCGGACGCCGGGCGCTGCGCCTGGCCGAGCTCGCCGACGACCCTTTCGTGCTGCTGCCCACGCTCGCCGCGCCGCGGGGGCGTGGGCTGGTCACCGCGCTGTGCGCGCGTGCCGGCTTCGAGCCGCAGGTGACCCAGGAGGCGCTGCAGTACACCACGATCCTCGCCCTGGTCGCCGGCGGGGTCGGCGTGTCGCTGGTGCCGCGCGCCGTGGCGCGCTGGCAGAGCGAGGGCCTGACGTGCGTGCCGGTCCGCGACGCCGGCGCCACCTCGACGGTGGTGCTGCTGCACCGTGCTGGCGACCAGCGTCCCGCCGTGCGCGCGTTCGCCGACCTCGCGGTGGCGACACTGGCCGAGGACGCCCCGGCAGCGCAGAGCCCTGCCGCGGACACCGCGATCGCGAGGTGATCCGACCTGCCCGAGACCTGCGGCGTATCAGCGCAGGTCAGCGCCGGTCCATGGTCCCGCCAGCGACCTGCGGGACCGCGGTGAGCGGACCCGGCGAGCCTGTGCGCCTTGAGCCCGGCACCGTCGCCCGGTATCACGTGCGCGCAGTGCCGGTGCCAGGGCGACGCGGCGGCACCACCACCTACCGGACCGCGACCCCGAGGTCGGCGATGCGCCAGGACAGCACAGGAGTCGCGATCGTGGGCGGCGGCGCCGCGGGCGCGGCGACCGCCTGGGTCCTGGCTCGTCGTGGTGTGTCGGTGACGCTGTTCGAGCAGCACGCGCCGGGCCATCCCCACGGCAGCTCGCACGGCAGCTCGCGCGCAGTGCGGGTGGCCCATCCCGACCCCGCCTGGGTGCGCACCGCCCAGCGCTCGCTGCAGCGATGGCGTGCGCTGGAGGAGGACACCGGCACCGCGCTGCTTGCCACCCTCGGGGGCCTGGATCACGGCAGCGCCCGCGACGTCCACGCCATCGCGCAGGCGCTGGCCGAGGTCGGGGTGTCCGGCGAGCTGCTGGAGCCCGAGGCCGCCGCCGAGCGCTGGCCCGGCGTGGTCCCCGACGGTCCGGTGCTGCACCAGGGCGACGCGGGGCGCGCCGATGCCGATGCCACCGTCGCGGCGCTGCATCGGCGCGTGGGCGAGCTCGGCGGCGAGGTGCGCTGGCACACCCCCGTCCAGCGCGTGCGGCCGCAGGCCGACGGCGCGAGGATCGAGACCGCGGAGGCGGTGGTCCACGCCCAGCGCGTGGTCGTGACCGCCGGCGCCTGGACCGCCTCGCTGCTCGGTGACGTGGTTGCGCTGCCGCCGCTGGCGGTCACCCAGGAGCAGTTCGCGCATCTGCCGGCCCACGACGGCGACGACGGCGCCTGGCCGGTGCTGGTCCACAAGCGCCCCGGCCTGCAGATCTACGGGATGGGCGTGGGCGCCGAAGGCGTCAAGATCGGCGAGCACATGGCCGGCGCGGCGACCTCGCCCCAGCGGCGCGACGCCCGCGTCGACCCCGACGGGCTCGAGCGGGTGCGCGCCTACGTGCAGCGGTGGCTGCCGGGCCTCGAGCCCCGCATGCTCAGCGCCACCACGTGCCTGTACACCTCAGCGCCGCAGGACCGCTGGGTCGCCGACCGGGCGGGGCCGCTGGTGGTCATCAGCGCCTGCAGCGGCCAGGGCTTCAAGCACGTGCCGCTGGTCGGCGAGATCGCCGCCGACCTCGCCGAGGGCCGCGGGGAGCGCCCCGACCACGCGCTGCCGGTGTCGCTGCTGCCCCAGGTCAGCGCCGAGCTGGGATGACCCGCCCGCCCACCCGCGTCGACCGTGCCACGACCCCGCACCGCCACGACCCTGCCCCCTTCAGTGTGGAGGAACCGGTGACCGCATCCGACACCGCTGTGACCCTGACGCTCGACGACGTCGAGGACCTCGCCGAGTCCGCCCTGCGCACCCACGCCGTCAGCGCGCCCGCGGCCCGCTCGGTGGCGGCCTCGGTGCGCGCCGCCGAGGCCGACGGCATCCGCTCGCACGGGCTCACACGGCTGCCGACCTACTGCGCCCACGCCGCCTGCGGCAAGATCGACGGGTACGCCGAGCCGACCGTGGCCACCCCGCGAGCGGGCGCGGTGCGCGCCGACGCCGCCGACGGGTTCGCCCATCCAGCCATCGACGTCGGCCTGCCCGCGCTGATCGAGGCAGCCCGCGCCACCGGGACGGCCACCCTGGCGGTGCACCGCTCCTACAACTGCGGCGTGGTGGGCTATCACGTGGAGCGGCTGGCCGCCCACGGGCTGTTGGCGCTGGGCTTCGCCAACGCGCCCGCCTCGATGGCCCCCTGGGGTGGCCGACGCCCGGTGGTGGGCACCAACCCGATCGCCTGCGCGATCCCGCGGGAGCACGACCCGCCGATCGTGATCGATCAGTCCTCCAGCGTGGTGGCCAAGTCCGAGCTGATGGTGCACCGCCAGGCCGGCGAGCCCATCCCCGAGCACTGGGCGCTGGACGGCAACGGCGAGCCGACCACCGACCCCGCCGCGGCGCTGGAGGGCGGGACGATGGCGCCGGCCGGCGGACGCAAGGGCGCGACGCTGGCGCTCATGGTCGAGGCGCTCGCGGCCGCTGCGACCGGCGCCACGCTGGGCAAGGACGCCTCGTCGTTCGCCGACGAGGCTGGCGGCTCGCCGCGCACCGGCCAGCTGTTCCTGGCCGTGGACCCCCAAGCCACCTCCGGCGGCGCGTTCCTGGACCGCGTGGAGGCACTCGTGGCGGCCTGGACCGCCGAGGAGGGCGCGCGCCTGCCGGGCGAGGGCCGCCTCGCCGCCCGCGAGCGCGCCGCCAGCCACGGCGTGACGGTCCCAGCCGGGCAGCACGAACGCCTCGCCGCGCTGGCCGGACGATGATCGACGACGCCGACCGCGCCGTCCTGCGCCGCTGCGTGGAGCTGGCCGCGCAGGCGCTGGCCGCCGCGGACGAGCCGTTCGGCTCGGTGCTGGTCGACCGCGACGGCGTGCGCCGCGCCGAGGACCGCAACCGGGTGGCCGGCGGGGACCACACCCGCCATCCCGAGCTGGCGCTGGCCCGCTGGGCCGCAGCGCACCTCACGCCGCGGCAGCGTGCGCAGGCCACGGTCTACACCTCGGGCGAGCACTGCCCGATGTGCGCCGGCGCGCACGGCTGGGTGGGCCTGGGGCGGATCGTGTACGCGAGCTCGTCGCAGCAGCTGGTGGCCTGGCTGGACGAGCTCGGCGTCCCGCCCCCACCGGTGCGGCCGCTGCCGATCCGCGAGGTGGTGCCGAGCGTGCCGGTGGACGGGCCCGACCCCGAGCTCGCCGAGGAGGTCCGCGCGCTGCACCGGCGCCGCCACGCCGGCAGCTGA
>PWER01000144.1 GCA_003553565.1 Nitriliruptoria bacterium
CTAGCACTCCGGCCTCACGGTTGCCACGCCTGGCCGAGCGCCGCCGTGGGCGGGCACGCCTCGGCGCCACCACGGTTCCAGCGACTCGCGTCGACCTCCCAGCCCTGCCCGGCAAGCGCCCGCACGGCCTGCACGGCCTCCTGGTCACCGCCGGGCACCAGCGCCAGCACGGTCGGCCCGGCACCCGACAGGCAGGCGGGACGGCCGCTGTCGCGCAGCGCAGCCACCAGCCGCCCGCTCTCGGGCATCGCAGCCAGCCGCGGGGGCTCGTGCAGCACGTCGGTGCAGGCGGCCACATCAAGTGCTGCCGCGCCCGTCAGGCCGGCGACCAGCAGCGCGGCACGACCGGCGGTGGCTGCGGCGTCAGCCAACGACACCTGCTCGGGCAGCAGCTCGCGCGCCGCATTGGTCGACTGGCGCGCCTGCGGCACGCACAGCACCGGCATCCACGCGTCGGTGGGCTCGAGGCGACGCGGCTGGCCGTCCACCACCACCACCAGCCCGCCCAGCAGCGCCGCGGCCACGTTGTCAGCGTGCCCGTCGAAGGCGGCGGCGAGGTCGACCAGGTCTCGATCCGACCCGCCTCCGCCGGTCGCCGCGCGCGCCAGCGTGACCCCGGCCACGGCCGCTGCCGCCGAGGAGCCCAGCCCGCGCTCCAGCGGGATGGTGGAGCGCACGCGCAGGCTGACGTCGGGCACCGGCTCGCCGGAGCGCTCGCAGTAGGCCACGAAGGCCTGCCACACGCGGTTGCGCTCGTCGCTGGGCAGCTCATCGGCTCCCTCGCCGGTGATGATGACGCGGCGCGCCTCACGGTCGGCGGTGACCGCCACGAGAGAGCGCCCCACGGCCACGGCGAGGCTGTCGAACCCCGAGCCGAGGTTCGCGCACGAGGCCGGCACCTCGACGCCGACGGTCTCCTCGGGCGTCACGACGGCCACCCGCTTGCCCGGTGACGCCCGCCCGGCCGAGGACCCCTGCACCAGGCCGAGGCGCCGCCGCTCACGAGGCCCCCGACAGCCCGAGGCTGGCGGCGGCAGCGTCGACGTCGGCCTCGACCACCGGCGGCGGAGCGGCCCCGGCGATCGCCCAGTCGGGGTCCTTGAGGCCGTGGCCCGTGAGCACGCACACGACCGTCTGGTCGGGGGTGAGCTCACCGGCTTCGGAGAGCTTGAGCAGGCCGGCGACCGAGGCTGCCGAGGCCATCTCGCAGAACACGCCCTCCCGGGCCACCATCCGGTAGGCCGCGAGGATGTCGCGGTCGGTGACCGAGCGGATCGATCCGTCCGACTCCTGGGCGGCGGCCACGGCGCTGTCCCACGACGCCGGGTTGCCGATCCGGATGGCGGTGGCGATCGTCGTGGGGTCGGCCACGCGCTGGCCCCGCACGATCGGCGCGGCGCCAGCGGCCTGGTAGCCGCGCATCACCGGCAAGCCGTCGGTGATCCCGTCCTCGGCGTACTCGCGGTAGCCGAGCCAGTAGGCGGTGATGTTGCCGGCGTTGCCCACCGGCATGACGTGCACGTCCGGCGCGCGACCGAGGAAGTCGCACACCTCGAACGCGGCGGTCTTCTGCCCCTGGATGCGCAGCGGGTTGACCGAGTTGACCAGCTCGACCGGGTAGCGCTCGTCGAGGTCGCGGCACACCTGCAGCGCGTCGTCGAAGCTGCCGTCGACCTGCAGGACGGTGGCGCCGTGCACCAGCGCCTGGGCGAGCTTGCCCAGCGCGATCTTGCCGCGCGGCACGATCACCCCGCAGGTCAGCCTGGCCTTGCCCGCATAGGCGGCCGCAGCGGCCGAGGTGTTGCCGGTGGAGGCGCAGATGACGCCCTCGGCGCCGGTGCCGACCGCACCGGAGATGGCCACCGCCATCCCGCGGTCCTTGAACGAGCCGGTCGGGTTGACGCCCTCGAACTTCAGCCACACCTGGCAGCCGGTGGCCTCGGAGAGCTCGCAGGAGTAGACGAGCGGCGTGCCGCCCTCGCGCAGCGTCACCGGCGTCGCGGCGGCCTCGACCGGCAGGCGATCGGCGTACTCCTCGAGCACGCCGCGCCATTGCGTGGAGGCGGCGCGTGGCGCGGTATCGGGCGGCGGGGGCACGGTCTCGGTCACGTCAGCAGTGTAGAGCCCTCGGGACAACAGGAGCACGCGGGCGAGGACCTTCGGCAGCGTTGGGCGTCGAGCCGGCCGGGCATGCTGGACAGTGCAGGCCCGTCGTTCGTCCGGGCAGCGCAGCGCGTGCGCGGAGAGGCCCGGCGCGGTCGCCCGCCACGCGCACCGCGCGCGCTCCGCTCGCCTCGGCGGTGTGCAGGGAAAGGAGGGGAACCATGACCGACCACCAGGGCATCACCCGTCCCCGCGAGGAGGCCGACCCGCGCTCGCCGGTCTACCTCGGCGCGGCGCTAGGCCTGCTGTTCGGCCTGGCGTTCCTGTCCCAGCTGCTCGGCGGCCCGATGCTGGGCGCCATCGTCGGCGCGCTGATCGGCGGCGGGCTGGGCGCGTCGTGGCGCGACGCGGTCCGCGGTCGCCCCGAGAGCGCCCAGGCGCGCGCCCCGTCCGGCCGTGGCCGGGGCAGCACGAGCCAGCAGCTCCCGCCTGACGACCGGATCTGAGCCGCAGCGTCGCTCACCCGGTGCCGTCCGCCCAGTGCCCGCTTGCCTGGTGCCGACGCGGGGCACCGCGGCGCCACCAGAGGTCGCAACGGGAGAGCAGCGACGGCAGCTAGCCGCTGTCGCTGCTCTCGACGCGGATGACGCTGTCGACGCCGCGGACCACCTCGAGCTCGCGCAGCGCGCCCAAGGTGGCCTGCACGTTGCGCTCCCGTGCGGCGTGGGTGATCAGCAGCAGCTGGGCGTGGTCGGCCGAGCCCTCCTGCAGCACGCTCTTGATCGACACCTCGTGCTCGCCGAACAGCCCGGCCACCGCCGCCAGCACGCCGGGCTGATCCGCCACAGCCAGGCGGATCGAGAACTGCACGACGGCGTCGTCGAAGGGCGCCATGACCGCCTGGGGCGGGCCGCTGCCACGCGGCGGGGTCGCCTCGGACAGCAGCGTCCGTGACACCGCGACGAGGTCGCCGACCACCGCGCTGGCCGTTGGCAGGCTCCCGGCGCCCGGCCCGTAGAACATGAGCTCGCCCACGCCGTCGGCCTCCACGAAGGCGGCGTTGAACGACTCGCGCACGCTGGCCAGCGGATGGTGGACCGGCACCATCGCCGGGTGTACGCGCGCGCCGACGGCCCCGTCGTCGCGCTGCTCCACGATCGCCAGCAGCTTGATGACATAGCCCATGCGACGGGCCAGGTCGATGTCGGTGTCGGTGATCGCGGTGATGCCCTCGCGGTAGACGTCGCCGGCGACCACGCGCTGATCGAAGGCCAGCGAGGCGATGATCGCCGCCTTCTGGGCGGCGTCGAACCCCTCGACGTCGGCGGTGGGGTCGCGCTCGGCGTAGCCCAGCCGCTGGGCCTCCCCCAGCGCCGTGCCGAAGTCCATCCCCTCCTCGGTCATCTTGGTGAGGATGTAGTTCGTGGTGCCGTTCAGGATGCCGAGCACGCGGCGCACACGGTCGCCGGCCAGCGACACGCGCAGCGGGCGGATGATCGGGATGCCGCCGGCGACCGCCGCCTCGTAGTCCAGCCGCGTGCCGTTGGCCACGGCCAGCTCGGTGAGCTGGCCGCCGAGGGTGGAGATCAGCTCCTTGTTGGCGGTGACCACCGGCTTGCCCTGCTCCAGGGCGCTGGCGATCAGCGAGCGCGCCGGCTCGATCCCACCCATCACCTCGCAGACGATGTCCACGTCGGGATCGTCGACGACCTCCTGGGCGTCGGTGGTGAGCCGGTCGACGGCCACCGGGCGATCACGCGAGGAGGTGCGCACCGCCACGGGCCCGACGGTGATCGAGGCGCCGAGGCGCGCGGCGATGTCCTCGGCGTTGTCGCGCAGCAGCTGCACGACCCCGGAGCCGACGATCCCGCACCCGAGCAGGCCGACGGTCAGCGGGCGGGGGCTGTTGGGCTGGTCGGAGACGCTCATCGTGGCGAGTCTAGAGGGTCGGTGCGGACGCGGGCGCGGGGTGCTCGGGAGTGCCCTCGCGACCATCCACAGCCTGCGCTGCCCGATCGACCATCCTGTCCCACCCCTCGGGTACCGTGCTGCCATGACGAACACGGGTTCGGACAGGGCTTCGGCCCCGGCAGCGTGCAGCACCGGGAACGAGCCCGCTGCGGCGGCCACCGCCGACACGGCCGAGGCTGACCAGGCCACCGCCGCGCTGGACGCGCTGGCCCAGGCCGTGGCGACCGCGGATCGCGCGATGGCCACAGCGGTCGCGCTGGCAGGCGACCTGGCTCGCGGCGGCGTCTGCGAGCAGACCCACGGGCTGGGGTTGGACTTGTGGCTGGCCGGTGTGGCCCGGCTGCCGGGAGCCGACCGCGCCACGCTGATCACCGCCGGCGAGGTCCTCGCTCATCTGCCGACCGTCGCCGAGCTGTTCGCCGACGCGCAGCTCTCGTGGGGTCAGGTGCGCCAGATCGTGGCGGCGACCAAGCGGCTGTCGGCCGCCGACCGTCACGCCATCGACGAGCGGTTGGCCGCCACCCTGGCCCAGCACCAGGACGGAGCCCGCGCCTTCGACCCCGACCAGCTCGTGTGGGCCGTGGACGAGGCCGTGGATGCGCTGCGCTCCCAGCGCGCCAAGGCCAGCCGCGAGCGGGCCACGCGCCAGTCCAGCTACCTGCATGTGCAGCGCGACTTCGAGGGCGGCTCGCAGGGATCGTTTGCCCTGGACCCGGTGGCCACCGCGGCGCTGCTGACCACGCTCGACGCGTTTGCCGACCAGCCGGGCTCCCGACCCGACGCCTCGCCGCCGGCTCCCGCGGCCGACGACGCCTCCAGCGGTGCGGCGGACGGGGCCGCCGGCGCGAGCGACAACGGAAGCGCGTCCGCGGCCGCGGACGGCTGCTACGACGCCGACGGCGTGTGGCAGACCCCGACGCGCCGGGGCGGCCAGCTGGCGGCGGCGCTGCTGCGCCTGTGCGGCCATGCGCTGGGCAATGGACCGGGCCGTCCGGCGCGGCCGCTGGTGACAGTGCACGTGGACCTGTCGCAGCTGACCGCCCACCCCGACGGGACGCTGTCGCTGGGGCTGCGCGGTCCGCTGTCGCGCATCAGCTGGACCGCGCTGGAGCAGCTGGCCAGCGACGCCGATCTGCGCACCGTGCTGTTCGACGGGGCGCGACCGCTGGCGGCCAGCGGCACCAAGGAGATCCCCGACAAGGTGCGCCTCGCGGTCGCCGCCCGCGACCAGGGGGACCGCTTCCCCGGCTCCCAGGACCCGATCGCGCACTGCGACATCCACCACGTCATCGAGCGCGCCAAGGGCGGGAGCCATGACCCCGACCAGCTGCTGGCGCTGTCACGACGCAGCCACACCCGGGTGCACGACCACGGGTGGACGCTGACGCTGGACCCGGCGACGGGGCGCACGGTGTTCGCCTGCGGTGATCTGCGCCTGTCGAGCATGCCCGAGGGCACCCGGCTGGCCAGGCCTCCCGATGACGGGCCTGCGCCCGCACGCAGCCCCGACGACGTGCCCTTCTGATCACGCCGTCGCGGCGGACGGTCATGGTCCACGGTCAGGACGGCGGGATGTCCAGGGCGAGCAGGTCGTCGATCGACTCGCGGCGCACCAGCAGGCGCGCGTCACCGTCCTCGGCCAGCACCATCGCCGGGCGCGGCAGCCGGTTGTAGGTCGAGGCCATCGCGTGGGTGTAGGCGCCGGCCGCACCCGAGGCCAGCAGCCCGCCGGGGCGCGGGGTCGCGCCGAGCACCACGTCGCGGGCCAGCACGTCGCCGGACTCGCAGTGCTTGCCGACCACGGTGACGGGCTCGTCGCCGGGCGCTGCCGCGGCGGCCGGGCCGGCGAGCAGGAACGGGTGGGCGGCGCCGTACAGCGCGTGCCGGGGGTTGTCGCTCATGCCGCCGTCCACCGCGATGAACGTGCGCACGCCGGGCACGGTCTTGACCGA
>PWER01000103.1 GCA_003553565.1 Nitriliruptoria bacterium
CATGAGCACGCCAGCCTGGCACGTGGAGCCCGTCGGCCCGCTGCGCGGTGAGGTGCGTGTCCGCGGCTCGAAGAACGCGGTGACCAAGCACATGGTCGCGGCGTTCATGGCTGCCGGACCCAGCACGATCGACAACGCGCCCGACGTCGGTGATGTCGCCATCACCGCCGACATCCTGCGCTCGCTGGGCGCCGAGGTGCGCACCGAGGACGGCGCGGTGACCGTCGCGCCGGGCCCGGTGCACGAGCCCTCGGTGCCCCAGTCGTTCTCCGGGCTCAACCGGATGCCGATCCTGCTGCTCGGCCCGCTGCTGCACCGCACCGGCGAGGCCTTCGTGCCCTTCGTGGGCGGCGACCGCATCGGCACGCGGCCAGTGGACTTCCACATCCGGGTGCTGCGGTCCCTGGGCGCCGAGGTGGAGGTGCTGCCCGAGGGGATCCGTGCCACGACCACCGGGCTGCGCGGCGCGGCGATCGAGCTGCCCTACCCCAGCGTCGGAGCCACCGAGACAGCGCTGCTGGCAGGTTCGCTGGCGCGGGGACGCACCGTCGTGCGCGGCGCGGCCACCGAGCCGGAGGTGATCGAGCTCGCCCTGTTCCTGCAGCGCATGGGAGCGCGGATCGCGTTCATGCCCGACCGCAGGGTGATCATCGAGGGCGTCGCGGAGCTCCAGCCGGCTCGCAGCACCCTGGAGGGCGACCGCAACGAGGCGTTCAGCTATCTGGTGGCCGGCCTGCTCACCGGCGGCGCCGTGAAGGTCGCCGGCTGCGCCCAGGACCGGCTGGTGACCGCGATCACGACGCTGTCGCGCATGGGCGCGCGCTTCGAGATCACCGACACGTGGCTGATGGCCTCGGCCCCCGAGGGCCTGTCACCGGCGGCGGTGGAGACCGACACCCACCCCGGGTTCATGACCGACTGGCAGACGCCGCTGATGGTGCTGTTCACCCAGGCCGAGGGCCTGTCGGTGCTGCACGAGACCGTCTACGAGGACCGCTTCGTCTACGTGCCCGCACTGCAGGCCATGGGCTGCGAGATCGAGCTGTTCGACACGTGCCTGGGTGGGCCGGGCTGCCGCTTTCACGACACCGGGTACGTGCACTCGGCGGTGGTGCGCGGCGTGTCGAAGCTGCACGGCGCGCAGGTGACCATCCCGGATGTGCGCGCGGGCTTCTCGTCGGTGATCGCCGCCGCGGTCGCCGAGGGTCCCAGCGTCCTGCGCGGCATCCACCATCTCGAGCGCGGCTACCACCGTCCGGCCGAGCAGCTGGCCAGCATCGGGCTGCCGGTCCAGCGCCTGGAGCCGGACGCGGACTGACCCTCGTGTCACCGCCACGCGCACGGTGCGCGGGATCCCGGTGCGCTGCACGCGGCCCGGGCGCATGCGCTCGGCGCCGCTACCGTCCCAGTCGGCGGCCCAGCGGGTGCAGCGACACGGGGCCGGACAGGGAGGAGCACATGGGTCAGGCGATCGTGTGGGCCTGCGGCGGCAAGGACTGCTCGGCCGCCGCGGGTCGGCTGCCCGCCGGGCAGGGCGCGGCCCTGGAGGCGCTGCAGGAGCGCTGCCACGCCGGTGGGGTCGGCCTGCAGGTCACCGGCTGCCTCGACCAGTGCAACCAGGGACCGGTGGTGGTCGCGCGCCCGCCCGAGGGCACCTACCGCTGGTTCGGGCTGGTCGCCGATCCCGAGGTCGCCACCGCACTCGCCGAGGCGGTCGCCGGCGACGCGCTGGACCCCGACGCGCTGCCGCGCGGGCTCGCGCGGCGCCACCTGGCGCACCGCGACGGGCGTCGACCGCGCAGCAAGCGCCGATAGCCCCGGAGCGCCGGAGCGCCCCCGGGGCGCGGCGTCAGCGCGGCATCACCAGCGTCCGGGCGCGTGCTCCAGCGCCTGGAGCGTCTGGGCACGCCCCAGCGCGATCATCTCCTCGGCCCGGTGGAAGTCCAGCGTGCGGCACGACGACTTCGGGATGGTGATGAGCACATCCGGTGGGTAGCCGGCCATCTGGTAGCGGGTCACGAGCCGCTGCATGGCCGCCAGCGACAGCTGCATCACGTCCAGGGTGCGCAGGCCCTCGGGCAGCTCCTCGAACGCGGCGTCGGTCGGCGGCGGTGGCCCGGGCTCGTCGGTGGCCAGGGCCTCGCGAGCGCCGGAGAACCAGCCCGACACCGCCCGGATCAGCTCGCCCTCCAGCATCTGCGCGACCGCGCCGCGCGCACGGTCCAGCGAGTCGCCGAGCGGTCGCGGCTCGGCGGACTCCTGCACCGGCGCCGACCCTCCCGGGGTGGGACGGATCTCGGAGAGGGTCACCGCCACGGTGAGGTCGGCGGTGGCCGCGCTGGTCGCCGCGACCGGCACGGGGTTGAGCAGCCCGCCATCGACCAGCAGGCGCCCGTTGAGCACCACCGGCGAGATGAAGCTGGGCAGCGCGAACGAGGCGCGGATCGCTGCGTGCGCCGGGCCCTCCTGGAACCACACCTCGCGCCCGGCCAGCAGGTCGGTGGTGACCGCGGTGAAGGGGATGGGCAGCTCCTCGATGCGCGCGCCACCCAGCAGCTCGGTCACCTTGGCCAGCACCTTCTCGGCGCGGATCGCGCCGGGCGCCTTGATGGCGGGGTCCATGAGCCGCAGGACGTCGCGTTGGCTCAACGAGGACACCCAGCGGGCGTAGTCGTCGAGCCCACCGGCCGCGTGGAGCCCGCCGATGACCGCGCCCATCGACGTGCCGGCCAGGCTGGTGATCTCATAGCCCCGCTCCTGCAGCACCTGGATGACGCCGATGTGGGCATAGCCTCTGGCGCCGCCGGCGCCCAGCGCCAGCGCCACGCGGTTCGGGGCGGTCATGGGGGCGTTCCTCGCTCGTGATCCGTGGGGTGGGGTCCTGCGCCGCGACGACACGCTAGAGGCACGCGGCCGGGCCGGCGTCGGCGCCCCGCGTCGACGCACCGGCGTCGCCTGGTGCGCAGGGCTGTGTGCCACCGGCCTCGTCAGCCGTCAGGGACGGGGCCGCGGCGCGGTGTCAGCCGCCGAGCGCACGCACGATCTGCACCACCCAGTTGAGCGCCAGCACGCCGAGCAGCAGCCCCAGGTACCAGCGGGCGACGCGCGGTCCGGGCGGTCGGCGCCGCAGGGCTCGCGCGCCCGTCCACGCGGCCATCGCGGCGATCACCGCGATGACCGCGACCGCAGGCAGCTGTGCGACGACCGCACCGTGATCCCCTGCCACCAGGGCGTCGGCGCTACGCCCGACGCCGCACACCGGGCAAGCGAGCCCGAGCTCATCGCTCATCGGGCACGGCATCACCACGTGCGCGCCGCCGGCACGCGCCAGGGTCAGCAGCGCCCCGACCGCCGCCAGCGGCATCGCACAGGCGGCAGCGATCAGCTCGACCGGCCGGGCCGCGCCCAACAGGCTCCGCGGGGGCGAGGGGCCAGCGACGGCGCTCATCAGGTCAGATGGTGGGCCCGTTGGGCAGGTCGGGGAGGTTCATCGCTGCGCCGAAGAAGACCAGGAACACCAGCAGCGCCAGCACCAGCGCGACGATCCCCAGCACGAGCCCGGCGATGGCCATGCCACGACCGTCGGCGGCGACCTGCCCGCTGCGGATCCGTGCCACGGCCACACCGCCCAGGGGGATGCCGATCAGCGCGAGCACCACGCCGATCGGCCCGCAGAAGGGCGCGAAGACCACGGCGATGATCCCCAGCACCAGCGACGCGGTGGCCAGGCCCCTCACATCGCCCCCCGCGGGTGCGGCCGCCGCACCCGCTCCAGCACCCGGTCCCGCACCCGGTCCCGGTCCGCCTGCCGCGTTGGCGCCAGGCGGAGGCGTCCCTGGCGGTGGCGTGCTGGGCGGCGGCGTCCCGGACGGCGGGTGACCGGCGCCGCCGGGCGGCGCGGCATCAGGGGGAGGGTTGCTGGCCGGCGGGTCATCGCCGGGCGGGGGTGGCTGCTCCTCGGGCTCGCCACCGGGGGGCTGACTGCTCACGTTGACCCTTGCGTGACGACGTCGCTCGGCCGGATTGACGCACGCCCCGGGGGTGGCGTCAAGCGCTCACGGCGCCCGACCCGTCAAGCGCTCACGGCGCGCGACCGGTGGCCCTCCGTCGCGCTCATCCGGTCGCGACGAGGCAGCGACCGACCTGCGCCACCGCGATGCGCGCGCTGGCTCACCACCTGCGACCCGCCGTCCCGTCCGTCGCGCGCCGCACGCGCGCACGCCATGAGCTCATGACACCCCCGTCGGGCGGTGATCGCGCTGCACAAGCGCACCCGTCACCGACCGTGAGTAGGGTAGCCCGACACGGCCGCGCGGCGCGGGCGCACGACTACACGGGCGCCACGACTACACCGGCGCGCGGTGCCGCGAGCGGAACCCGAGGCCCAGGACAGGAGGCCGGATGCGCGCCCAGCCCGATGCGGTGCTCGCCCACCTCGTCGACGTGCTCAACCGCCACCTCGGTGAGCAGCGCGCCGAGCGCGGCCCCACCCCCACCGAGCGCATGGCCACCTTCTTCGACCGGCCGGTCCGCGAGCTGTCGTCGGTGCACACCGAGCTCGGCGCGGTCCGAGAGCTGTGCGTGGCCTGGACGCTCGACGAGCTGGCGCACCACCACCCGGAGGCGACGCTGCACAGCGCCTCGGCCTACGAGGAGACGCCGTCGCGGCGCCACGTCGACCTCGGCGACGTCGAGCGCTTCCTGCCGAGCAGCTGCCTGGTGACCTGGCCGGCGGGCACCCTGGACGCTGAGGTGCCGCTGGCCACGCTGAAGTCGATGGCGCCCACGCCCTCGGCCGAGCCCAGCCAGGTGCTGCGGGTGGTCGGCCCGCCCGAGGCGCCCGAGGCCGCTCGACGGGCGCTGCAGCAGCTCCGCGACCACGCCGATGGCCCCGGCAACGTGCTGCGCGGTCGGGTGCTGCACATCCGCGAGGACCGCGGGCTGCTCCTGGACCCCGTGGCCACGCCCAGCGCGACGCGCGAGCAGCTGGTGCTGCCCGACGCGGTGTGGGAGGCGGTGCAGCGCAACGTCGCCAGCGCCTTCGCGCGGCGCGAGGCGCTGGCGGCCGCGGGGCTGTGGTCCAGCCGCGGGCTGCTGCTGCAGGGGCCGGCCGGCACGGGCAAGTCCACCCTGGCGCGCACCCTCGCCGGCGAGGTCGCCGGGACGGCCACGGTGATCGTGGCCGAGGCCACCAGCATCGTGCGGCGCGTCCACGAGCTGTACCGCGAGCTGACGACGCTCACGCCAGCGCTGGTGGTGATCGAGGATCTTGACCTGCTGGTCGGCAACCGGTCGGGTCGCCCCGACCGCAGCGCCGCGCTGCAGACGTTGCTCTCGGCGCTGGATCACGCGCATCGCACCTACGAAGGCGTGGTGACGCTTGCCACCACCAACGAGCCGGGCGGGCTCGACGCGTCCGTGACGCGCGCGGGGCGCTTCGAGGAGACGGTGACGCTCGCCGCGCCCGACCAGCGGTCGCGCGCGGCGATCCTGGCGCGCTACCTGGCGCCGTTGGGCTTGGACGAGCCGGCGTTGCTGACGCGTCTGGCCCACCTCACGCCGGGTGCCACCGGAGCCGATCTGGCCCGGCTGTGCCGGACCGCGATCCTGGCCGCCGAGGGCGCGCCAGGCGCGGAGGACCTGCTGGCCGCGGCCCGTCCGGACGACGAGCCCGCCAACCTCGGCACCTACCTGTGAGGGCAGGGCCGAGGCGGCCTGGCGTCAGCGCTCGCTGTCGCGGTAGATGCGCTCGATGGCGTCGGCGAAGGTGCGCGAGACCACCGGACGCTTGAGCTTCAAGGTGGGCGTCAGCTCCCCATCGGGCTCACTGAAGTCCCGCGGCAGCACCTCGAACCGACGGATCGACTCCGCCCGGCTCACCGCCGCATTGGCATGATCCACCGCCTGCTGCAGCTCCGCGCGCACCAGCGGATCCTCACCCACCTGCG
>PWER01000016.1 GCA_003553565.1 Nitriliruptoria bacterium
CCGCCCTTCTGGACGTAGTTCTTGACGAACTCCTCGGCGTTCTCCTCGAGGACCTCGTCGATCTCGTCAAGGAGGTCATCGACCTCGGAGGTGTCGACCTGCTCACCGGTCTCGGTGGTCTCGGCCTCCTCGGTCTCTTCCTTGTCGGTGCGCGGCTTGCGGACGCGTTCGGCGTCGCTCATCGATGCGCTCCTCGCCTGGTTCCTGCCTCGCAGTGTACCGCCGTGGGTCCCTTGGCAGTCTCGCTGCCGCAGAGACCGGGCACGCGGTCGCGCTAGCCGCGCAGCGCTGCCAGCAGCTGTGCCGCGTCGTCGCAGCGGTCGATGAGCGCCTCGACGGTGTCGGCGCCGCCCTTGGCAGGGTCCATCATCGGCACGCGCTGCAGCGACTCGGCGCCGGTGTCGAAGATGATCGCGTCCCACCCCGCGGCGGCGACCTGGCTGCGGTAGCGCTGCAGGCACCGGCCCCGGAAGTAGGCGCGCGTGTCGCGGGGCGGGTCGCTCATGGCGGCGGTGACCTCGTCCTCGGCCACGAGCCGCTCGGCTCGGCCAGCGGCCGCCAGCCTGGCGTGCAGGCCCTTGTCGCGGCGCACGTCGTGGTACTGCAGGTCGATCAGCTTGAGCTTGTCAGCGTCCCAGTCGAGCCCGTCGCGGCTGCGGTAGCTCTCCAGCAGCCGGTACTTGGTGACCCAGTCGACCACCCCGTCCAGGTGCATCGGGTCCTGCTCGAGCGCGGTGAGCACGCGTTCCCACAGCGCGAGCGTCTCGGGCGCCCAGGATGGTCCGCCGCCGTCCTCGACGTACTTGGTGGCCTGCTCGAGGTAGTGCCACTGCAGCTCGAGCGGGGTGACGGCGCGGCCGTCGGCGAGCTCGACGGTGCGGCGGCACGTCAGGTCGTGGCTGATGGCGTGCAGCGCCGACACCGGTGTGGCCAGGGTCGGCGGCTCGGGCAGGACGCCGTCCTCGACCATGGCGAGCACCAGCGCCAACGAGCCGACCTTGAGCGCGGTGCAGAGCTCGCTCATGTTCGCGTCGCCGATGATCACGTGGAGGCGTCGCCACAGGTCGGGGTCGGCGTGCGGCTCATCGCGCGTGTTGATGATGGGCCGCTTCAGGGTGGTCTCGAGCCCGACCTCGACCTCGAAGAAGTCGGCCCGCTGGCTGATCTGGTAGGGCACATCGTCCAGGTCGAACTCGTTGCCGAGGCGCCCGGCGCCCACCATGATCGGCCGGCTGACCAGGAACGGGACGAGCTGGCGCACGATCTCGCCGAAGGACACGCTGCGGGCCACCAGGAAGTTCTCGTGCGCCCCGTAGGCCGACCCCTTGCCGTCGGTGTTGTTCTTGGTGATGACGATGCGCCCGGGGGTGTCGGGGTCGCGGCCGGGCACCAGCGGTGCCGCGCGGTCGGCTGCCACCTCGAGGATCCGCTCCCCCGCCTTGTCCCAGATGGCCACGTCACGAGGGTTGGTGAGCTCGGGGGTGGAGTACTCGGGGTGGGCGTGGTCGACGTAGAGGCGCGCGCCGTTGGTCAGGATCGCGTTGGCCAGGCCCACGTCCTCCTCGGCCGAGGGCTCGTGCCCGCCGCCATGGTGGAACCCGCGGGCGTCGCGCAGCGGGTCCTCGCGCTCGTAGTCCCACGTGGCCGCACCACCCTCCTCGTTGCGGTAGGCGTTGACCACCAGCGAGGACGCCAGCACGGGGTTGAAGTCAGGGCGCCCGACCACGGAGATGCCGAACTCCGTCTCGGTGCCCATGAAGGTGAGCGACGCCATGGGATCGGGCCTCCTGGCCGACGGCGACGGTGCGGTGCGTGCAGTGCGGTGCGCTGCTCACGCGAGTGTACGGGCGAACGCCCGCACCGGTCCGAGCGGCGATGGGCTCCCACATGCGTGCGGCGCCCGGCAGGGGTGAGCCGGGCGCCGCACACAGCCAGCGCTACAGGTACTGACCGGTGGAGACGTTGTCGATGGACTTGCCCGGGGACTGGCCGTCGTCGATGAGGGTGCGGACGTAGACGATCCGCTCGCCCTTCTTGCCGGAGATGCGGGCCCAGTCGTCGGGGTTGGTGGTGTTGGGCAGGTCCTCGTTCTCGGCGAACTCGTCGCGCACCGCCGCGAACATGTCCTCGGGCTTGATGCCCTTCTGGCCCTCGTCGAGGAACCGCTTGATGGCGCTCTTCTTCGCGCGGTCGACGATGTTCTGGATCATCGCGCCGGAGCTGAAGTCCTTGAAGTGCAGGATCTCCTTGTCCCCGTTGGCGTAGGTGACCTCGAGGAAGCGGTTCTCGGCGGTCTCGGCGTACATCGACTGGGTCGTCTGGGTGATGAGGTCGTCGATGGCGGCGGCCTCGTCGTCGTGGTGCTTGACGAGGTCGGGGTGCAGCGGCAGGTCCTGGTGCAGGTACACCCGGAAGATCTCGCGGGCGCCGAGCTCGTCGGGGCGCTCGATCTTGATCTTCACGTCGAGTCGGCCCGGGCGCAGGATCGCCGGGTCGATCATGTCCTCGCGGTTGGAGGCCCCGATGACGATGACGTCCTTGAGGGTCTCGACCCCGTCGATCTCCGACAGCAGCTGGGGGACGATCGTGTTCTCCACGTCGCTGGAGACCCCCGAGCCACGCGTGCGGAAGATCGAGTCCATCTCGTCGAAGAAGACGATGACGGGGAAGCCCTCCTCGACCTTCTCTCGCGCGCGCTGGAAGATCAGGCGGATCTGGCGCTCGGTCTCGCCGACGTACTTGTTGAGCAGCTCGGGTCCCTTGATGTTGAGGAAGTAGCTGCGCGCGTCCGCGCGGCCCTCCTTCTCGGCCACCCGCGAGGCCAGCGAGTTCGCCACGGCCTTGGCGATCATCGTCTTGCCGCAGCCGGGCGGCCCGTACAGCAGGATGCCCTTGGGCGGCTTCAGGTCGTGCTCGTAGAACAGGTCCGAGTGGACGAAGGGGAGCTCGACGGCGTCCTGGATGTCCTCGATCTGGGCGCCGAGCCCGCCGATGTCCTCGTAGGACACATCGGGGATCTCCTCGAGGATGAGCTCCTCGACCTCGGGACGCGGCAGGCGCTCGAGGGCGTAGCCGCTGCGCGGCTCGACCAGCAGCGAGTCCCCGGCGCGCAGTTGGGCGTCCAGCAGCGGCTCGGCGATGCGCACCACCTGCTCGTCGTCGCTGCGGCCGATCACCAGCAGCCGCTCACCAGCAAGGCGCTCCTTGAGGCTCATCACCTCGCCGACCACGGTGAAGCGCGCGGCCTCCACGACGTTGAGGGACTCGTTGAGCACGACCTCCTGGCCGAGGACGAGGTCGTCGACCGACACCTCCGGGCTCAAGTTGACGCGCATCTTGCGGCCCTGGGAGAACACCTCGACCACGTCGTCATCGACCTGGCCGAGGAAGATCCCATAGCCAGAGGGCGGGGACGAGAGCTTCTCGACCTGCTCCTTGAGCGCCTCGATCTGCTCGCGGGCCTCGCGCAGCGTGTCAGCCAGTTTGGCGTTCTGTGCGTTGGCCGCCGACAGCTGGCTGCGGGCCTCCAGCAACCGCTCCTCGAGGGCGCGCACTCGCGACGGGGAGTCCTCCAGCCGTCGCTGGAGCGTGGCGATCTCCTCCTGCAGGGCCCGCACCCTGGAGCGGAGCTCGGTGACTTCAGCCTGCTCGTCAGCCATCCGATCGTCCTCCCCGCGCCGGCGGGACGGGTGCGGCGCGCACGGCGCGTTGTCGCGGTCCAGTGTAGGTGGGTGGATCGTGCGTGACGGGGGTCAGCGTTCCCCTACGAGCGCGGCGGCACGCGCCGAGCCACGGTCAGGAACGCCGTGTGGGCGACCATGCGGTGATCGGGCCGCACGCTCAGCCCGCGGACGTTCCAGGTGCGCTCCAGCGTCTCGCTGGTCTCGGACCGCGCGAACGTCTGCGCGGCGTCGAGCTCCTCCTGCAGCCGCATGACCTGTGGGACCGTGGGCGTGTAGGCCACGAGCAGGCCGCCGGGACGCAGCGCGCTGGCGGCCTCGGCCACCAGGTCCCAGGGCTCGAGCAGGTCCAGCACCACTCGGTCACAGACGAGGTCACCCAGTCGGCCCGCGGCGTCCTCCACGCGCAGGTCCCAGGTCTCGCCCACCTCGCCGAGCCGGCTGGCGACGTTGCGGCGCGCCACGTCGGCGAAGTCCTCGCGGCGCTCGAAGCTTGTCACCGTGCCGCCCGGGACCACCGCGCGCAGCAGCGCCGCGGTGAGCGCCCCCGAGCCCGCGCCGGCCTCGACCACCTGGCAGCCCGGGCCGATGTCGCCGCGGGCGACGATCATCGCCTGGTCCTTGGGGTAGACCACCTGGGCGCCCCGGGGGGCCTTCAGCGTCCAATCGTCCGCGGTGGGCCGCAGCGCGAGCAACCGTGCGCCCTTGCTGGCGCTGACCTGCACGCCCTCGGTCTGCCCGATCAGCGCGTCGTGGTCGAGGGTGCCGCCGTGGTAGCCGAACTGCCCACCGGTGCGCAGGGCCACCAGGTAGCGCCGCTCCTTGCGGTCGATCAGCACCACCGTCTCGCCCGGGGCCAGCGGCGCGGGGTGCCCGGGTCGCCGGGGCACCGCGTCGGTGGGAGGATCGGTGTCCGCGTCGCTCACGAGCGGGCCGCGCTCGCGGTCGGTGGCGTCGCGGCGGGCGCTCCCTGCGGTGCGCGCTCCAGCAGGGCGAGCATGCGCGTGCGGGTGCGGCAGAACGCGCACACCGGCCGACCCCCGTCGTCCGGCGGGGGCGTGGGCATCTCGCATTCGCTGCACGGCACCACCGCAGCGGCCTGGTCGGCGTGCTCGCCGGGGAAGTGCTGGTCGCGGACGCGGTCGAGGAAGCCGAACAGGAACTGCGCCTTGGTGCCCGGCGAGGCCGCCTCGATCTGGTTGAGCGCCTCCTTGTAGCGCAGCACCGTGTTGCCGCCCACCAGCGGGCACTCCTCCACCACGTAGTCGATGCCCTTGATCAGGCAGTAGGCCGCCATCTCCCGCTCGCCGAGGCGATACAGCGGCTTGACCTTCTTGGCGAGCTTGGGGGCCGCGTGCCCGTCGTGACCGCCGTCGGCGGGGACCGGCTCGCCGGCGGGCAGCGCGACGTCCTGACGCGACAGGAACGGCACCTGCCAGCGCAGCAGGTTGCCGAGCAGCTGGCTGGCCTCGTCGTCGAGGTTGTGGCCGGTGGCCATGGCGTCGTAGCCCTCCTCGAGGGCCACGCGGTTGAAGGCGTAGCGCTTCGACAGCCCGCACACGCCGCAGGTGGAGCGCCGCTGGTCCTTGGTGGTGTCGGGGACGGCGAAGCCGAAGTCCTCGGCGAGCTCGCGCACGTGCAGCGTCGCGCCGCGCTGGGCCGCGAAGCGCTCGCAGACCTCGCGGCTGCGCTCGGAGTAGCCGCCGATGCCCAGGCCGAGGTAGAACCCGTCCACCCGGTAGCCCATGTCGAGCAGGACGTCCCACAGCGCCAGCGAGTCCTTGCCGCCCGACACCGCCACCACGATCCGGTCGCGGTAGGACAGCATCGCGTGGCCGTCGATGGCGCGGCGCACCTGCGCGCGCACGTGATCGATGAAGCAGTCAGCGCAGAAGGCGCTGTTGTGCCAGGCGATCTCGATGATCGCCGGGCGCCGGCAGCCGCGGCAGCGCGCCCCGCCCGCACCGCCCGAGATCACCGAGCGGACCTCGACCTCGGCGTCATCGGGCAGCACCTGGTCCTTGGTGACCAGCGTGCCGTCGTGGATCACCAGCACCGTCTCGGGGTTGATGTCCAGCTCGGCGAGGACGTCTCGGACGGGCTTGGGGCCGGCGACCTCGTGCTGCTCATCGGGGTTGCGGCGCGTGACCTTCATCGCGTCGTGAGGCTACCAAGCCCCTGCCGGCGTGGCAGGGCCCGAGCCGCTCCGCGGCCGAGCTCCGCGGCCGAGCTCCGCGGCCGAGCTCCGCGGCCGG
>PWER01000123.1 GCA_003553565.1 Nitriliruptoria bacterium
AGACCCACCTCGAGTACAAGATGGACGAGGAGGTCTCGCAGGTGCGGTTGCAGCCTCACCCCTACGAGTTCCACCTCTACTACGACATCTGAGGCAGGAGCCCGCTGACCTGCTCTGACGCCGGTCAGCGGGCGCTGGCTCACATGCGGCCCCCGCGGCGCGACGCATCAGAACAGCACGCGGGTGCGGAGCAGGTCGGCGCCAGGACGGTCTGGGTCGGGCTCGCCCCGTCCGGAGAGGATCCAGCAGAGCTCGACCGGGTCGAGCTCCAGATGCGGCCCGCCGACGCCCTGCTGATAGCGTCCGCCCGCGGGGCCGGTGACGGTGAGGCGGAAGGGTCGGCCGTGGCGGCCAGCCCAGTCGGCGACCACGTCGGCGAGGATGCGCCCGTCGACGCTCGGATCGAGGCGCTCGTCGTGCCCGGTCGCCCTGGCGATGTCGATCCGGTGCAGGAACGCATCGCGTGTGTACACGACGGTGTTGAGCTCACCGAGGGTGATCGCTGCCGGCGATCCGCTCGGTAGCGAGCCCGCCTGCGGCAGGGAGACCCGGATCCGCCGCAGCGGGCGGGGCAGCCGCGACCGCCCGCGCACGGCTCGAGGCGCGACCGCCCGGAGCTGGGCCAGCCGCTGGACCGGGGTCAGGTCCGCGTGCGCGACGACGTGGCCGGCGGTCCACGCGTCGAGCGCGCTGCCATCGTGATCGCCCTTGCGCCGGGCGGCTGCGACCTGCTGCCGGATGCCGGTGATCAGCGAGGCGTGGCCCTCGGCGGCGCCGATCAGGTGGCCGACCATGTCGGCCACGGTCCACGGGGCGCAGACGGTCGGAGCGTGCCACTCATCGGGGGTGAGGTCGGCGAGGAGCGCGAGCAGCGCGTCGTAGGTCGCGCGTGCCAGCGCCCAGGCCTCCTCCCCTGCCTGGATGCGCTCGATCTGCTCGACGGGTGTGGCGGTGGCGGTCATCCCGACTCCCTCTCCTGTGGTCGAGGCGCGCTCGGGACCGACGGCCGGCGCCGCGCACCTCTATCGTCTTCCTAACGCTGTTAGATATACTTGGGTAGGGGCCGAACGTCAAGCGAAATACCGAACTTTGTTAGGCTAGGTTCGGCTCCGGGGAGCTGGCCGCAGCCGCCGCGACCAGACCGTCATACGCCTCCGGATCATCGTGGGTCAGCACCGGCACCCCGCGGGGCAGGTCGGCGCCGATCCACGCCGTCGTGATCCCCGGGTTGCAGCCGCCCGAGCCATCCGGCGCGATCACGTAGCCGGTGCAGGCCCCCACCATCGCGCGCGCAACAGCGGACTGGCGCATCACCGCGCCTCGCGCGACGCCTGTGTCGAGGTCTCTGGCCAGTTGACCAGCCTCGAGCGCAGGACAGCAAGCAGCGGCGCGGAGCACCTCGTGGCGCGCAGTGATGCAGCGCGACTCGACGAAGAGCGCGGAGCGCAGGGCGAGGTCGAGCTCCTCGGCGGCCACCTCGGACTGGCGACGAGCGGCCTGGACCGCCTCGACCGCCAGCAGGCTGGAGGCTGGGTACTCATCGAGCCGGCCTTGCCACAGCGACCACCCGAAGTCCGGTGCGGCAGCGGCGCACAGGGGGATCTCGGCATCGATCACCCGTCTGGCAAGCACCCGCTCGTGGACCAGCTCCAGCGGGTGGGCCAGGTGGATCACCGAAACGCGATCGACGAGGCCGCACCGAGCGCGGGCCGCGCGCAGGCGCACGGTGATCACCGTGGCCCAGGGGCAGGCGACGTCGCTGATCAGCACCACTGCGCCAGGGGCGCCGTGCCAGGGCTCGAGCGGATCATCCGCGATGCGCGCGGCGGGATGTGCGGTGGTGGGGGAACGAGCGATCACGGAGTCCTCGATGGGCGCGCCGCCTTTGACCTAACGGTGTTAGGTATACGCGAGTGCACCCTCGTCGGCAACCCCCATTTCCGAAGGGTGTTAGGCTGTGTTGACGGGACGAACCACCGACGAGGGCAGCGATGAGCGACCGACGAGCGCAGCGCCACGAGGCGACCCGCCAGGAGATCCTGGAGGCCGCCTGGGCGCTGGCACGCGAGCGGGGGCTCACCGGCTGGTCGCTGCGAGACGTCGCCGAGTCGGTCGGGATGCGGGCCCCGTCGCTGTATGGCTACTTCGACGGCAAGGACGCGATCTACGACGCCATGTTCGCCCAGGGCTACGAGCAGCTGCTCGCGCGCCTCGACGAGCTGCCGACCCGCGGCGATCCGGCCGAGGTCCTGGGCCGCGGCGCGCACGCGTTCGTCGACTTCTGCGTGTCGGATCCCCCGCGTCACCAGCTGCTGTTCCAGCGCGTGATCCCCGGCTTCGAGCCGTCGGCGGAGTCCTACGCCCTCGCCCGCGAGGTGCTGTCCCGCCTCCATGCGATCCTGGCCGACCTCGACCTCGACCGTCCCGGAACCGTCGACTTGTGGACTGCCTTGCTCACGGGGCTGGCCTCGCAGCAGGCCAGCAACGACCCCGGCGGGGATCGCTGGACGCGCCTGGTCGACCGAGCGGTGGACATGTTCCTCGCCAGCGAGCTGACCAGGGCGTGAGCCGGTAGCGCGGGCCGACAGCGCGGGCCGACGGCCGAGCCGAGGCGCCGATCACCCGGCACCCGCGGGGAGGAGCATCTGCTTGGCACGCAGGCCGATCACCGGCCTCCTCACCGCTGTGGCAGCAGGATCCCCGGGTTGCAGATGCCGGTCGGGTCCAGCGCGTCCTTCAGTCCCCGCAGCGCGGCCACGCCGACCGGGCCCACCTCCTCGTCGAGCCAGCGCCGATGGTCGGCGCCCACGCCGTGGTGGTGGGTGATGGTCCCTCCGGCGTCGAGGATCGCCCGCGTGGCGGCGGCCTTGGCAGCGGCCCACTGGTCCAGCTCGGCGCCGGGCTCGGCCAGGGCCAGGAACGTGACGTAGAGCGAGGCGCCGGTGGCATACAGGTGCGACACGTGCGTGAGCACCTGCGGTGGTGTGCCGCGCTCCTCCAGCGCGCCCACCAGTGCGGCGCGCAGGCTGGCGTGCACGTGGGACAGCGCGCTCCAGGGCGCAGCGGTCTCGAGGGTCTCCACGAGCACGCCGCGGTCCAGCAGGTCGTCGCGCAGATACGGCGTGTCGAACCGGTGCGCGGCCCAGGCATGTCCGGGGGCGCTGCCCAGCGAGCGGCCGCCGGCACCGCGCAGCGCACGGCGCGCGACGCGGCGTCGCTGCGCGAGAGCCCGGCGGTCGCCGTCCCAGCCGAGGATCAGCAGGCAGCCCTCCCGCCGCCGGGCCCGCGTGCGCACGTAGGCGCGTGCCGACCGCGACTGCTGCGCCAGCGCCACGCGCGTCTCGGGCTCGTCGGACAGGCGGGCCACCTCCGGCGCGTCGCCCTCCTGGGCGAGGTTCCGCAGCGCCTGCTGCCCGCTGGCGACGTCGGGGAGCCACCAGGCCTCGAACGCGCGGCGATCGGGGGCACGGCGCACCGCGACGGCGACCTCGGTGATGACCCCGAGCGTGCCCTCAGAGCCCAGCAGCGCCCGCAGCAGGTCGGGTCCTGCTGCGCTGGCGGGGATGTGGCCCACGCGCAGCGACCCCGCGGGGGTGGCCACGCGCAGCGCGAGCACCAGATCGTCGATGCGCCCGTAGCCGGTCGAGGCCTGGCCGACCGAGCGGGACGCGACGAAGCCGCCGAGGGTGGCGTGCTCGACGCTCTGCGGCAGGTGACCGAGCGTCAGGCCTTGCGCGCCGAGCGTCAGCTCCGCGTCGCCCCCGCGCGTGCCGGCCCCGAAGGTCGCGGTGCGCGACTGCCGATCCAGCGTCCACAGGCCGTCCAGCCGCGCTACGTCGAGCGAGACGACGGGGCGCCGGCCGCGCTGCGGGTTCACCCCGCCGACCACGCTGGTGCCACCGCCGAAGGGCACGACCGCCACGTCCTGCTCGGCGCAGACCTCCAGGATCCGCTGCACCTCCCGGTGGTCGGCGGGCACCACCACCGCATCGGGGGCGCTGGAGCCGTCACCGCGCCGCAGGCGCACCAGATCGGTGTAGCTGCGCCCGGTGGCGTGTGCGACCCGGGCCAGGTGGCCGGTGCGCACGTGGCGTTCACCGACGATCCCGGCCAGCCGTCGCAGCACCGGCCCCGGCAGGGCCACGTCGGGCACCGCGACCTCGTCCAGCGACACCGACGGAGTGTGCGGCAGCGGTCCGCCGAGCAGCTCGGCGAGCACGCGCTCCTCGCGCCGACCGATGCCGGGGCGCCGTGACGGCTCACCCCAGCCGTTCCAGACCATCGGGGCGTCATCGGGGCGCGGCGGTGGGCGCAGCGGCAGTCCGCGATCCATGGCGCGGACGCTAGCAGGCCCTCTTCGTGGCCAAGCTCGGTCAGGCGTAGAACAAGCGCTCGTGGACCTTGCGCACGCGGCGCGTGGCGCGGGCCACGTCATCGACCAGCCGCTGCCCGCCGCCCTGGGGGTAGCCGAGCATCCGCGCGAGGCGCTCGACGCCGGCACCGTCATGGGGCACCGTAGCGGTGTCCCGGGCGCCGGCCAGGTAGCGGGCGTTGCGCAGGCGGCTGGCGAGCTCCCAGCCGTCGCGCAGCCACGCGGCGTCGTCAGCACCCACGAGCCCGGCGTCCACCAGCGCCTCGAGCGCCGCGAGCGAGCCGGGGCGTCGCAGCTCGGGTCGCGTGCCGCCGTGCAGCTGCTGGAGCAGCTGCACCGTCCACTCCACATCCGCGAGACCGCCCGGACCGAGCTTGAGGTCCATGGGCGTTCCTGTGGCCGCGGGCGAGTAGCCGGTGCCCCGCGAGGACGGCGGGACCGCGCCGCGCGTGGTGCGCGGGCTGCGCGGCCGCGTGCGGGTGGTGCGCGGACGGCGGCTGCGCGAGCGCTCGGACTCGACGCGCGCCTTCATCGTGCGCATCGCTCGCACCCGCTCGGTCGGCAGGCGCTCGGGGTAGACGAGCTCCTCGATCAGCGCGGTCAGCTGCGCGCCGAGGTCGGGGTCGCCGGCGACCGCGCGCGCCTGCGTCAGCGCCTGCAGCTCCCAGGGCTGCCCCCAGCGCTCGTAGTAGCGGGCGTAGCCCTCCAGGGAGCGCGTCAGCGGCCCGTCGGTGCCCTCGGGCCGCAGCTTCAGGTCGACGGCGAACGCCGAGCCCTCCGGCGTGATCTCCCCGAGCAGGGCGATGAGGCGCTCGGCGGCCTCGGCGGCCTTGCCGCTGTCGCCCTCGTGCACCAGCATCACGTCGAGGTCGCTGGCGTAGCCGAGCTCACCGCCGCCGAGCTTGCCCATGCCGATCACGGCCAGACGCACCCCCGGCGGGGCGGCGATCGCCACCGCCGCCTCGAGGCAGGCCTCGGCCAGCGCGGTGAGCTCGCCGCACACGGTGGTCACCGGGGCCATGCCGCCGAGGTCGCGCACCGCTAAGCGGGCCACCTCCCGGCGCTTGAACTTGCGCAGCAGGGGGCTGGCGCGCTCGGGGTCACCGCCGCCCCGGCGCTGGAGCCCGTCGGCGACGCGTTGGAGCTCACCACGCTCGCGTGGCCGCTGCAAGGCGTCGAGGTCGGCCAGCTCGGTGAACACCTCAGGCTGGCGCTGCAGCCAGTCCCCCACCACCTGGCTGGCGCCGAGCACCGTCACCAGCAGCTCGGCGACCGGCGGCGTGTCCGCCAGCGTGCGCAGGTACGAGGGGCTCTGCTCGAGCCGCTCGGTGAGCCGTCGCAGGGCGGCCAGCCCCGCGTCAGGGTCGGCGCTGGCGGCCAGCTGGGGCAGCAGCGCCGGCAGGGTGGTGCGCAGCAGGCGCGCGCGGCGGCTCACCCCAGCCGCGAGCGCGTTGAGGTGGTCCACCGCGCCGGCGGGATCGACGAAGCCCAGGGCGCGCAGGCGCTCCTGCACCGCCTGCTCGTCGAGGCGACCGTCCTCGCGGGTGAGCCGCTCGCCGCGCGAGACCTCGGCGAAGCGCTCGAGCAGCGGGCGGAAGAACAGCTTCTCGTGGAGCCGGCGCACATAGCCCTGCACGCGCGACAGCTCCCGATCGAACTGCTCGAGCGCGCTGGCAGCGCGGATGTCGCGAAAGCCCATGGCGCGAGCGATGCGCTCGCGGGTCCCCGCATCGGCGGGGACGGTGTGGGTGCGGCGCAGGCGTCGCAGCTGCAGGCGGTGCTCGAGCGTGCGCAGGAACTGGTAGGCGTCCTCGAACAGCGCCGCGTCGCCCTCGTCGACATAGCCGGCCTCGGCGAGCGCGCGCAGCGCGGGCAGGGTGCCAGGTGCGCGCAGCGCCGGGTCGAGGCGCCCGTGGACCAGCTGGAGGAGCTGGACGGCGAACTCGATGTCGCGGATGCCGCCGGGGGCCAGCTTGACCTGCCGAGCACCGTCACGGCGCACCGCCTTGGACTGCTCGACGCGCTCCTTCATGCGCTGGATCTCGGCGACTCGGTCGCCATCCAGGCGGTCGGGCCACACGAAGGGGGTGACGAGCTCCATGAACTCCGCGCCTAGCTGCGGGTCACCGGCCACCGGGCGGGCCTTCAGCAGGGCCTGCAGCTCCCACTGGTGGGCCCAGCGCTCGTAGTAGGTGCGGTAGCCCTCCAGCGTGCGCACCAGCGGCCCGTCCCGGCCCTCGGGGCGCAGGTTCGCATCGACGTCGTAGGGGCGCCCGTGCGGGGTGTGAGCACCGAGCAGGCGCAGGAACCGCTCGGCGGCGCGCTGGCTGGCGTCGCGGTCGCGGCCGACGAAGATCACGTCGACGTCGGAGACGTAGTTGAGCTCGCGTCCGCCGAGCTTGCCCATGCCGATCACGGCGACCTGCGCGTCGTCGGCGACGTGCTCGAGGGCGGCGGCCAGCACTCCTTCGGCGAGGTCGGCCAGCTCCGCGGAGGCCGTGGGCGTGTCGGCCCGGCCCAACAGGTCCCTTGCGGCCACGCGCAGCAGGCCGGTGCGCTGCACGGAGGCGAGCGCTTCGGAGGCGTGGTCGGCGTCGTCGTCGGCGGCGTCGGCGAGGGCGGCGCCGGCGCGACGGCGGGTCTCCTCGGCGTCCCACGGGGCGAGGTCGCCGCAGAGGTGCTCCAGCTTGGCCTCGGTGCGCGTGACCAGGTCGACCAGGGCGTCGCTGGAGCCGAGGACCATCGCGAGACGACCGGGGATGCCCGGCGTGCCTCGCAGCGGTGGCCAGCGGTCGGGGTGGGCCTGCGCGAGGCTCGCCAGGGCACGCACGGCAGCGGCGGCGTTGGGCGCCGCGGCGACCTCGCGCAGCGCGCGCGCGGCGGCGTGGTCGCTGGCCGCAAGCGGCCACAGCCCGCTCTCGGCGAGCTCGTCGGTGACGTCGGTCAGGCCCATCCGGGCAAGCTCGCTGGGGGTGACCAGCTCGGCCGGGCCCGCCGAGGCAGCTGCTGCTGACGTCGGGGGATCGCTCATGGCCCCGCAGCATGCCGCGTCGACCCGGCGCGGGCCAACCGCCGCCGGGCGAGCCAGCCGCCGCGGGGTGTGCCGCGTCAGGTCACAGCATCGGGAGGTAGCGCTGCAGCTCGAAGGGCGTCACCTGGGCGCGGTACTCGTCCCACTCGACCCGCTTGTTGCGCAGGAAGTACTCGAAGACGTGCTCGCCGAGCGCCTCGGCGACCAGCTCGGAGTCCTCCATGATGCGCAGCGCCTCGTCGAGGTTGCGCGGCAGGGACTCGATGCCCGCGGCGCGCCGCTCCACCTCGGTGAGCTCGAAGATGTTGTCGGTCGACTCGGGCGGGAGCTCGTAGCCCTCCTCGATGCCCCGCAGCCCGGCGGCGATCATGACCGAGAACGCCAGATAGGGGTTGCAGGCAGGGTCGGGGGCGCGGAACTCGATGCGTGACGAGGCCATCTTGTCAGGCTTGTACTGCGGCACGCGCACCAGCGCCGAGCGGTTGTAGCGGCCCCAGGAGATGAACACCGGCGCCTCGAACGGTGCCGGCGGCTCGTAGGCGACCAGCCGCTTGTAGGAGTTCACCCACTGGCAGCACACCGCGGTGATCTCGCGGGCGTGCGCGAGGAGCCCGGCGGTGAACTGCTGCGCCAGCGTCGACATCCGGTAGCGGTCGCTGTCGTCGTAGAAGGCGTTGGTGTCGCCCTCGAACAGCGACAGGTGGGTGTGCATGCCGCTGCCCGGCTGATCGGCCAGCGGCTTGGGCATGAACGTGGCGTACACGCCGCGGTGCATGGCCGTCTCCTTGACCACCAGCCGGTAGGTCATCAGGTTGTCGGCCATGGTCAGCGCGTCGGCGTAGCGCAGGTCGATCTCGTGCTGGCTCGGGGCGATCTCGTGGTGGGAGTACTCGACGCTGATGCCCACCTGCTCCAGCGTCTGGATGACCCGCCGGCGGAAGTCGCTCTGCACGTCCAGGGGCGTGAGGTCGAAGTAGCTGCCGCGGTCCAGCGGTGTGGGGTCGTCGGGGCCCCGGAACAGGAAGAACTCCATCTCGGGGTGGACGTAGAAGGTGAAGCCGAGCTCGGCGGCACGCGCCAGGTTGCGCCGCAGCACGTGGCGCGGGTCGGCGGCGAAGGGCTCGCCCTCTGGGGTGCGGATGTCGCAGAACATGCGGGCGACCCCCGCCTCCTCGGGGCGCCACGGCAGGACCTGGAAGGTGGAGGCGTCGGGCACCGCGAGCATGTCGGACTCCTGCACTCGCGCGAAGCCCTCCACGGCCGAGCCGTCGAACCCGATCCCCTCGCTGAAGGCCTGCTCGAGCTCCGAGCTGGTGATCGCCACCGACTTGAGCATGCCCAGCACGTCGGTGAACCACAGCCGCACGAAGCGGATGTCGCGCTCCTCCACGGTGCGCAGCACGTACTCCTGCTGGCGGTCCATCCCTGCCTCCGGTTCGCCGCGGCGACGGTCCTCGGGGATCCTACTGGGCACCCGACCCGCTGCATGGGCGGGCTCGGCGGGTGCGTTGCCGCACCCGCCGAGCCGTGCGCCGAGCAGCGGAGGCGAGCGTCGTGCCCACCGGCGCGGCGGGCACGCGCAGCGGTCAGCCGGCGGTTCCCCCACTGCTGCCGGCGCCCTCGAGCGCCGCCTCGGGGTAGCCACCGATGCCGTGCTCGGAGACGTCGATCCCCTCTTCGAGGTGCTCCTCGCTGACCCGCAGCAGCCCGACCGACTTGAGCCCGATGCAGACCACCGCCGTGACGGCGGCCACGAAGGCGGTCACCGCGAGAGGCCCGAGGATCTGCACCGCGGCGAACGCGGGGTCACCGCCGTAGAGGAGCCCGGTCACATCGCCGGTGCCGTTGGCGTAGAACCCGACCCACATCGTGCCGAGGACGCCGACCACCCCGTGGACGCTGAACGCGCCGACCGCGTCGTCGATGCGCAGCCGCTCGACCAGTGGGATGGACACCGAGACCACCACGCCGGCGACGATGCCCACGAGGATCGCCGCCCAGGGGTCGACGACGTCGGCGCCGGCGGTGATGCCCACCAGGCCAGCGAGGATGCCGTTGCCGACCATCGAGACGTCGGTCTTGCCGCCCGAGCGGACCGCGCTGACCACCGCGGCCGACAGGGCGCCAGCCGAGGCGGCGAGCGCGGTGGTGACCAGCACGGGGCCGACCGAGACCTCGGCGTTGAGCACCGAGCCACCGTTGAACCCGAACCAGCCGAACCACAGCAGGAACACGCCGAGCACCGCCAGCGGTGCCGAGTGGCCCGCCAGCAGGCGGGGCTTGCCGGCCGCATCGAACTTGCCGAGCCGCGGCCCGAGGAAGGCCGCCGCGGTGATGCCGGCCGCGCCGCCGACGAGGTGGACGATCGTCGAGCCCGCGAAGTCGTAGAAGCCCAGCCCGTCCTCGAGCCAGCCGCCGCCCCAGCCCCAGTGGCCGACCACCGGGTAGATGAACGCGGTGATGACCGCCGCGAGGATCATGAAGCCCCACAGGTTCATGCGCCCTGCGACCGCCCCGGAGACGATGGTGGCGGCGGTGGCCGCGAACACGGCGTCGAACATGAACTCGCTGGACAGGAACGCGAACTCGCCCAGCTCGCTGGTGTAGGTGCCAGGGATCAGGAAGAACTCGTCGCCCCCGACGATCCCACCGATCGATGCGCCGTAGTGCAGGCCCCAGCCGACCGCGAAGTAGGTCAGGAACGCGATCGAGATGACCATCATGTTATTCATCATGATGTTGGCCGCGTTGCTCGAGCCGGTCATGCCGGCCTCGAGCATCGCGAAGCCGGGGTGCATGAGGAACACCAGCACCATCGCCAGCAGGAAGAAGGTCGTGTTGAGCGACTCCTGGGTTGCGGCTTCGTCCTGGGCGAGGGCTGGCACAGCCAGCACCACCAGCAGGGCTGCCAGCAGCGCTCCGACGAGCGCCATCCGCCTGATCGTTGATCTCATTGCGCATCCTCCGCATCGCAGCGTCGGACCGACCACGAGGTCGTGCGGGAGACCCGCGGCCATGCCCCGTGCGCGTCGGCCGGCCCGTCGTGGTCGCGTCCCGGCGACACGACCCGGTTCGGGATGTCGCGCAACGTAGGAACGCGCCGTGTCTCTGCGGTCACCGCTGCGTTTCGGGTCTGTGAAACCTCGGGGGACGCCGCGGCGCAGCGCCCGCTGCGCCCGAGTGCGACAGTTGTGCTGGAGGCGGGACCCGCACCCGGACGCGATCCTCCGAGGAGCTCATGCGACTGGCGCTGGCACAGCTGGACCCGCACGTGGGCGACCTGCCCGGCAACGTCGACCGCGTCGCCCAGGCCTACGACCGCGCCCGCCACGCCGGCGCGGACCTCGTGTGCGCCCCCGAGCTCGCCATCACCGGCTACCCGCCCGAGGACCTGCTGCGCAAGCCGGCGTTCACCGCCGCGAGCGCCGAGGCGCTGCACGAGCTGGCCGGTCGCACCGGCGCCGCCACCCTGGTGGTCGGCTTCGTCGAGCAGGTCGAGCGGTCAGCCGAGCGCCTGACCCGCCCGGTCGCGGCGCTGCCCGGCCTCGCGCCGCTCGCCAACGCTGCCGCGGTGCTGCGCGACGGGACGGTCCAGGACGTGTATCGCAAGCAGCTGCTGCCCAACTACGGAGTCTTCGACGAGGCGCGCTACTTCCGCGCCGGCCTCGAGCCGCTGGTGGTGGACGTCGCCGGCGTCCCGGTGGGCATCACGGTGTGCGAGGACCTCTGGGATGCCGCCGGACCGGTCGCGGCGACCCGTGACGCGGGCGCGCGCCTGATCGTGAACCTCAACGCCAGCCCCTATCACCGAGGCAAGCGGGCCGAGCGGGAGTCCTGGGCGCGCCACCACGCCGCCCGCGGCGCGGCGATCGCCTACATCAACGCCGTGGGCGGCCAGGATGAGGTCGTCTTCGACGGCGACTCGTTCCTGATGGGCCCCGACGGCGCGGTGGTTGCGCGTGGCGCCCAGATGGCCACCGACCTGGTGCTCGCCGATGTCGACGCTGGCGGCTCGGTCCAGGCGCCGCAGCCGCCCGCCCCGCGTCTCGACCCGCTGGAGGAGACCTGGGCAGCGCTGGTCCGGGGCACCGGCGACTACGCGCGCAAGAACGGCTTCCCCGAGGTGCTGGTGGGAGTCTCGGGCGGCATCGACTCGGCGCTGACGGCCGCGATCGCCGCCGACGCGCTGGGCCCGGAGGCCGTGACGTGCGTGGGCATGCCCTCGCCGATCTCCTCGCCGGGATCGGTCGAGGACGCCCGAGCCCTGGCCGAGAACCTGGGCACGCGCTGGCTGGAGCTGCCGATCGCCGGCCCCCTGGCAGCGTTCGAGCAGACCCTCGCGCCCGGCTGGGCGGGCTACGACGCCGCGCTCGCTCACGAGAACCTCCAGTCGCGGATCCGCGGCACGCTGCTGATGAGCCTGTCCAACGCGCGCGGCGCGCTGCTGCTCGCCACCGGCAACAAGAGCGAGTACGCGGTGGGCTACGCCACCTTGTACGGCGACATGGCCGGCGGCTTCGCGGTGCTCAAGGACGTCCCGAAGCTGCTCGTGTACGAGCTCGCCCGCCACTGCAACGCGGTCGCCGGCGCCGAGCGCATCCCCGAGTCGACCATCACCAAGCCGCCCTCGGCCGAGCTGCGCCCCGACCAGCGCGACAGCGACTCGCTGCCCGACTACGTCGAGCTCGACCCGATCCTCGAGGCCTACGTCGAGCACGATCGCCCGGTCGACGAGATCGTCGCCGATGGCTTCGATCAGGCCGTGGTGGAGCGCATCGCCCGGCTCGTCGACCGCGCGGAGTACAAGCGGCGCCAGGCGGCACCAGGGGTGAAGATCACCCCGCGAGCGTTCGGCAAGGACCGCCGCCTACCGATCACCCAGGCCTGGACGCGCTGAAGCGGTCAGCTCGCCACGCGGGACCGGGGGTCGCCCAGCAGGCTGTGGAGGGGCTGGGGGGCGCCGAAGTGGAAGCCCTGGGCCAGCTCGATGCCGAGGCGGCGCACCACGTCCTCGTCCTGCGCCCGCTCGACCCCCTCGACGATCACGCTGGCGCCGATGTCGGCGGCGAAGCCCCGCAGGGAGCCCACCAGCGACTCGGCCGCCCGGTCCCCGGTGAGGTCGCGGACGAACTCGCGGTCGAGCTTCAGCAGATCGGGCCGGGTGCGCAGCACGTGGCGCATGGAGGCGAAGCCCGCGCCGACGTCGTCGACCGCCAGGCGCAGGCCTCGGGCGCGCAGCGGCGCCAGCACCGCGTTCAGGGCGGCGTAGTCGTGCACCGCATCGTGCTCGGTCAGCTCGACGACGACGCGGTCAGCGGGCACATCGCGCAGCAGCGGCGTGACCGCACCGCTGGCCAGCACCTGCGCGGACAGGTTGACCGCCAGGAACCAGTCCTCGGGCATCGACGCGAGCCCCTCGATCGCCACCGCGGCAGCGCGCGCCTCCAGCGGGGTGCGCAGCCCCGCTGCCGTGGCGGCGCGCAACCAGCTGGTCGGCCCCTCGCCACCGTGCCGCGGGAACCGCACCAGGGACTCCACGCCCACGATGGCACCGGTGCCCAGCGCGACGATGGGCTGGAAGTGGGCCTCCAGCTGCCCGGGCTCGAGCACCGCGGCGACCCGCTCGCGGGTCAGGGTGGCGTGCCCGGCCACGTCGCCGAGGGCGCACAGCCGCTGCCCCAGCAGCCGCGCGGCCATGGCGACCGCCTCCTCGTCGGCGCCCGCGTCGAACACCAGCACGCCGACCTCGCGCTCACCGTCGCTGACCGGCAGCACCCGGTGGCGCTGTGAGGGCTCGGGCGCGGCACCGAGGTGCAGCGTCACCGGCGAGCACAGCTGCTCGGCGACGGTCTCGAGCGTGCGGGCGATGTCGGGATCCTGCGCCGCGGGCCGTCCACCGGACTGGTGGACCAGCGCACCGCTGCCCGGCGCGGCGTGGATGGTCGCCGCGTCGGTCGGCGGGCTCGCGATCGCCTGCTGCACGCTGCGCCGCCGGTCGCGCGAGAGGATGGGGAAGGTCATGGCGCGTCCGAGGGTGCCCTGGGTTGTTTCGTCGTGTCTGCGGTCGTGTGCACAGAACGTCGGCGCGGAGTCCACCGGATGCGCTGCGTGATGTCAAATTGACTGCGCGTTCGACGCATGGTCGAGGGTCAGCGTCACCGGGCCGTCGGCCGACAGATCGATCTGCATGTGCGCGCCGAACACACCACGCACGCACGGCACGGTGAGGGCGTCGCAGTAGGCCTCGTACAGGCGCGCTCCCTCGGACGGCTCGGCGGCGGCCACGAACGAGGGGCGCCGGCCCTTGCGCGCGTCGCCGTAGAGCGTGAACTGGCTGATCGCCAGCACCGATCCGCCGACCTCCTCCAGCGACCGGTTCATGCGCCCCTGCGTGTCGGCGAACACGCGCAGCTGCTGCGTCTTGGCGGCGAGCCACACCGCGTCGGCGTCGGTCGACTCCTGGCCCACGCCCACCAGCGCCACCAGCCCCAGCCCGATCGCGCCGACCTCGGCGCCCTCGACGGTGACGCTGGCCGCGCGCACCCGCTGGATGACCACCCGCATCGTCTACGCTCCCCTCTCGCGTCCTCGCGTTGCCCGCGTGTCCGTGCTCGCCCAGTGTCCCTGGCGTGCTCACCAGGCGCGTGCCTGGCGCGCGCCTGGCGCTCGCCTGGTGCGGCGGGCGCAGGGCACCATGGCCGCAAGCCTGCACCGACACCGCTGGACTCGCCACGCGAGCCGGCAGGACCGAAGGAGCAGAGATGGGCCCCGACCCGGCCGCACCGCCGCGCCGCACACGCGTCCACGACCTCGCCGCCTGGAAGCGCGCGGGGCAGCGGTTCGCCATGCTCACCGCCTACGACGCCCCGACCGCCCGGCTGCTCGACGCCGCCGGCGTGCCGGTGCTGCTGGTCGGCGACTCGGTCGCCGACGCGGTGCTGGGCCGCCACGGCACCGTCGGCGTCACCCTCGAGGAGATGCTGCATCACGCGCGGGCGGTGACGCGCGGCACCGAGCACGCGCTGGTCGTGGCCGACCTGCCGTTCGGCTCCTATCAGGTCACCGTCGAGGACGGCATGCGAGCCGCGGTGCGCCTGCTCGGCGAGGGCGGGGCGCACGCGGTGAAGGCCGAGGGGCCCGCCGTCCAGCTCTGCACCCGCCTGGTCGAGGCCGGCGTGCCGTTCATGGGCCACCTGGGGCTGACGCCGCAGTCGGTGCACCAGCTGGGCGGCTACCGGATGCAGGGGCGCACGGCCGCCACCGCCGACCGCCTCCGGGACCAGGCGCGGGCGCTCGCCGACGCGGGCGCCTTCGCGATCGTGCTGGAGGCGGTGCCCGCCGACCTCGCCCGTGAGATCGCCGCTGCGGTGCCCGTGCCCGTCATCGGCATCGGCGCGGGGGCAGGTTGTGACGCCCAGGTCCTGGTGACCCACGATCTGCTGGGTCTGACCCCGGGCGGTGGCCCCGGGTTCGCCCAGGCCTACGCTGACGTCGGCGCGGTCATCGTCGAGGCGGCGCAGCGCTTCCGTGAGGACGTGCGCACCGGCGCCTTCCCCGACGGCGAGCACAGCCGCTAGCCGCGAGCGCCGCGACCGCGCCTACGGGGAGGACGACTCGGCGCGCGTGCGGGTGTACTCGCCTCCCTCCACCGCGCGCGCGAGCACGAACAGATAGTCGGACAGGCGGTTGAGGTAGCGCAGCACCGCGTCCTCGGGCAGCAGGCCGTTGCGGTCCATGGCCACCACCGCGCGCTCGGCACGGCGCGCGACCGTGCGTCCCAGATCGATGGCGGCGCCCGCGGGCCGCTGGCCGGGCACGACGAACTCCTGGGGCAGCGGCTGCTCGGCGGTGAGCGCGTCGATGCGGCCCTCGAGGCGCTCGATCATGGCCTCGGTGACACGCGAGACCTCGTCCTGCAGGCGGTCCCAGTGATCGGCCCGGGTGGCCAGCTGGGCGCCGACCACGAACAGCTCGCGCTGCACCTGCAGGACGGCGTCGTGCCAGCGCGGCGCGTCGTGCAGGTGCGATCGCGCGACGCCGAGGGCGCTGATGGCCTCGTCGGTGGTCCCGTAGGCGTCGGTGCGCGCGTCGTCCTTGTCGACGCGACCGCCGAACAGCAGCCCCGTCGTGCCGTCATCGCCCCTGCGGGTGTAGACCTTCACGCTGACGCTCTCCTCGCGAGCCGACCGGCTGCTCGTCCCCGTGCCGAGCGGCGATTGTAGGGCGGCCCCGCGCGCCAGCGACCGTTGCCGCCGCGTGCGGCGGCAGGGTAGATTCCCGGGGACAGCGTCCCCGCGCAGGCTGCGCGAGGCTCGACGATGAGGTGGCCGTGAACGGATCGTCCCAGCGGGAGTTCCGGGTTCTTGATCGCATCCGTCACGGCTATGAGGGTGCGGTCCTCTACGACGTGCAGCTGCAGCGCGTGACCACCGGAGAGCTGCTGTGGTCTCGCACCTTCTCCTCGCACGAGGAGGCGCAAGCGTTCTTCGCTGCCGTGGATGCCGACCTGCGCGAGCTCGAGCTGGCCGACTTCCGACGCAAGTACGGCGTGCCCTCCCCCGCGTGAGCCGCCCCGCGTGAGCCGCCCCGCCGCTGGTCAGCCGATCAGCTCGGGCAGCACCGCTGTGGCGATGCCGAAGTAGATCAGCAGCCCCGTGGCGTCCACCAGCGTGGTGATCAGCGGCGCGCTGACCACAGCCGGGTCGATGCCGATGCGCTTGGCCACCATGGGCAGGAACGCACCGGCCAGCGTCGCCCACACGCAGATGAGCAGCAGCGTCGAGGAGATCACCAGTCCGAAGTCAGCTCCCTGGTACGCGGTGACGGGCACGAACGCGACCAGGGCCAGCATCAGCCCGAGCATCGCACCGGCGGCGAGCTCCTTGCCGACCACCCGAGGCAGGTCGCGGAACCGCACCTCCCCGACCGCCATGGCGCGGATCACCACCGTCGCGGCCTGCGAGCCCGAGTTGCCGCCGGTGTCGATGAGCAGCGGGATGAACAGCCCGAGGGTGACCACCGCCTCCAGGGTCTCCTCGAACCGGTCCAGGACGGTGACGGTCAGGGTGGCGGCGATCCCGAGGATCAGCAGCCACGGGGCCCGCTTGCGCGCCAGGGCGAAGGGGCCCACGGCGAGGTAGGGGCGTCCGAGGGGCTCGGCACCACCACCGCGGACGATGTCCTCGGTCCCCTCTTCCTCGAGGACCTTCATCGCGTCGTCGACGGTGATGACCCCGACCAGGCGGTCCTCGTGGTCGACCACCGGCAGCGCGAGCAGGTCGGCCTCCTGGATGAGGCGGGCCGCCTGCTCGCGGTCGTCGTCGACGCGCGCGTACAGCACGCCGGGCGTCATGATCTCGCCCACGCGCACCCCGCCCGCGTTCAGCACCAGGTCGCGGAGGCTGACCACCCCGAGCAGGCCCCGCTGGTCGTCGGTCACCGGCAGCAGGTACACCGTCTCGGCATCGGCGCCGAGACGGCGGATCTTCGCCAGAGCGTCGGCCACGGTCATCGACGCGCGCAGGTTCACGTACTCGGGCGTCATCAGACGCCCGGCGGACTCCTCGGGGTAGCCGAGCAGCACCGCGGTCATGCGGCGCTCCTCGGCGCTCAGACCCGCTTGGAGGCGCCGCGCCACCATCGCCGGCACCTCGTCCAGCAGCCGAGCGCGGTCGTCGGGGCTCATCTCCTCGATGAGGTGCTGCACCTGCTGATCCCGCAGCCCCTCGAGGAGCTCCTGCTGGTGCACCGGCTCCAGCGCCTCGAACACCTCGAGCGCGCGCCACTTGTCCAGCAGGCGGAACGCGACGGCGCGCTCGGCCGGGGACAGCCGCGCCATCTCCTCGGCGATGTCCAGCGTCCCGGTCTGCTCCAGCCACGCGGTGAGCTGGGGCAGATCGCGGCTGCGCGTGAGATCCTCAAGGCTGGTCATGGTCGCTGACTTCCGGCCGCTGGCTTCCGAGCACGGGGCGCATCAGGGCCCGTTGCGGCGGGCGCCCGCTGCTGCCGTCGTCGCGCACCGGGCGCCCGCGCGAGCTGACCCGTCATGCTAGGTGGCCGGCTGCAAGCCGCACCCTATGCGCGCCGGCTGCCTCCTACTCGCAGCACTTGCCGACCCAGCCGCAGGCGTCACAGCGCCCGTGCGCGCCCTCGGGTCGCAGGACGGCGGCGAAGCACGCGGGGCACAGCTCGCCTGCCTGGTTGCCACACGCCGGCGTGTCAGCCATCAGCACCCTCCTCGGTCCTCCCGAGCGGTCGCAGGATACGCCCCCGCGCCCGGCGCCCGAAGGAGGCGCCGACGTGACAGAGCCCGAAGGAGGCGCCGACAGGACAGAGCCCGAAGGAAGCGCCGACGTGAGCGGCTGGGCCCGGACATGCGAGGTGGCCGGCCGCAGGGAGCGCGGCCGGCCACGGGGTCTGGCGGTGCGGGTGGCTAGCGCAGGCCGAGCGCGCTCGAGCACGCCGGCCAGGCGCCCCAGCCCTGGCTGGCCAGCACGTTCTCCGCGATGGCGATCTCCTGCTCGCGGCTGGCCTGGTGGGCGTTCGCGGCGTACTGGTGGCCGCCGTGCGCCTCCCAGGTCTGCGGGTGGAACTGCAGCCCGCCGTAGTAGCCGTTGCCGGTGTTGATCGACCAGTCGCCGTTGGACTCGCACTCGGCCAGCGCGTCCCAGGTGCTGCCGGCGACCGCGCCGCTGGTCTGCGGCTCCGGCTCGGGCTCGGACTCCGGTGCCGGCTCCGGCTCGGGCTCGGGCTCAGGGTCGGGCTCGGGCTCAGGGTCCGGCTCGGGCTCGGGCTCGGCCTCGGCCTCGGCCTCCGAGCTGGGCACCGGATCGGGCTCGGCGGGTGGGATGATCAGCACCTGGCCTGGCAGGATCAGGTTGGGGTCGTCGAGCTTGGTGTTCTCCTCGAACAACCGCTGCCACGTGGTGGAGAACTCCTCGGCGATCGCCGTGAGCGTGTCGCCGCGCTCCACGGTGTGCTCGCGCTCGTCGTCGCTGGCACCGTCATCGGCGAAGGCGGGCGCGACGACCAGCGTGGCGGCGAATGCCGCGCCGGCGATCAGGATGGGGGTGCGGTGCACGTGCTGCTCGCGGGCTTGGGTCCGGCGCAGAGGGAGCAGTGCCATGATGGGTCCGTTCGTCGAAGTGATGACGAGGCCGTGCTGCCCCTCGCCGGCGGCTCGTCCCGGCGCGAGCCGCTCGTCGGCGCCGCTACCGTGGTGCGAGGTCACCGTACGGAGGCCCACGCCGCCCGCTGCGGTCGTGACCTGCCCGTGCGGGCAGGGATCTGCCGATCGGACAGGGGCAGGAGCGACGCCATGGAACCGACCTTCAAGCGCCTGTACAGGGCCGTCACGATGAGCACGGCGCCGGTGTGGATCGCGCTGATCGTGGCTCCCCGGGCGAGGGTGACGCGCCGGCTCGCCGAGGCCGCGCCGGCGCTCGCCGCAGGCCTCGGGGTGGTCTACGGCGGGCTGCTGGTGGCCTCGGGCGACGACGGCGAGCGAGTCGATTTCCGTGACGCGGACAGCGTTCGTGCCGGCCTTGCCACCGGCCCGGGGTTCGTGGCCGCGTGGACCCACATGGTCGCGCTCGACCTCGTCGCGGGGCGCTGGATCTGGGAGCGGGGCCTGTCGGAGGGGCGCTCGACGCGGCTGGCGCTGCTGCTCACCTGGTTCGCCGGTCCGCTGGGCGTGCTGTGGTTCTCGGTGCAGCGGCGCCTGCGTCCGCGCACCGGCTGATCGGCCAGGTCACCGAAACTCCCACGAGCCGCCGGTAGGGTTCCGCTGCGGCGCAGCGGTGCGCTCACCGCCCCCTCGTCCGTGGGCGGCTAGCCGCCCACGGTGACCTCGACGGTGTGCCAGCCCGTCGCCCCATCCGGGCGCGGGTCGCTGCGCTGACCGGTCTGGGTGCGCCCGTCGCCACCGACGACCCGCGCGCGCAGCGTGTGCTGCCCGGACTCGGCCTCCCACGGCAGGTGCCACTGGCGCCAGGCGGCGACGCCCAGCTCGGGGCCGAGCTCCGCTGCCTGCCAGTCCCCGCCGTCGACCTGCACCTCGACGGCCTCGACGCCCACCATCGGCGCCCAGGCGACCCCGGCGACCGCCGTCGTGCCGGCCTGCAGCGACTGTCCCGGGCGCGGCACGTCGATGCGGGCGGCCCGGCGCATCGGCGCCTCCTTCGCCCAGCCGCGAGGGATCCAGTAGGCGTCGTAGTCCCAGGGGGTCAGCTCGATCTCGATCAGCCACTTCGTCGCCGACACGTAGCCGAACAGCCCAGGGACGATCAGGCGGGCCGGGAAGCCGTGGCGGGCGGGCAGCGGCTCGCCGTTCATGCCGATGGCCACGAGCGCGTCGCGCCCGTCCAGCACCTCCAGGGGGAATCCGGCGTCCCACCCGTCGGTTGCGCGGCCCACCACCTGCTCGGCGCCGGGCAGGACGCCCGCGCGGTCGAGCAGCTCGTCCAGGCGCACCCCCGTCCACCGCGCGGTGCCCACCAGGTCGCCACCCACCTCGTTGGACACGCAGGCCAGCGTGATGTCGGCTTCGACCTGCGGCAGGTCGCGCAGCGCCTCGTAGGTCAGGGTCAGCGGCTCCTCGACGAGCCCGCGCACGCGCAGCACCCAGTTGCCGGCGTCGACGCGGGGGACGGTCACCGCGGTGTCGATGCGATAGAAGTCCTCGACCGGCGTGAGCACCGGGTCGATGCCCTCCACCTGCCGGCCCAGGTCCCGCGGCAGCGGCCCGGCGGCCTGCGCGGGCTCGGGCAGGCTCAGGTCGCTGGGCGAGAGCGCGAGCGCGCGACGCGCACCCAGCCAGCGACCACCGGCGGTGGACAGCACCGCCACCGCCCCGAGGGCCACCAGGCCCCCTACGAGGCGGCGGCGCTCCTGCGACGTGGCAGCGTCCTCGTGCGGGGTGGGCCGCACCGCCACGGCGGCTCGCGGGAGCAGGTCGGACCCCACGGCGACGAGTCGCAGCACCGCACCGGTGACCAGCGCGGCGGGCACGACCGCGAGCGCGGCGAGCTGCTCGCCGGCGCTGAGCGCTGGACCGGCGCCCAGGACGGCTGCGACGGCGATCAGGGCGGAGGCGAGCTGCCAGCTCCGTCGAGCCAGCAGCCCCACACCCGCGCCCAACGCCAGCGCGACCACCACGACCGCGGTCAGGGTCAGCGGACGCGCCAGCCCACCGAGCGCATCGATCGCGGTCGTCGCCAGCCCACCCGGGGCCAGCACGATGACGGTCTCGGCCAGGGCTCCCAGCGGCGTGGGGACGCCCAGCGCCCCGGCGGCCAGCTCGGAGACCCCGAGCCCGGCCGCGACAGCGCCCGTCCCCGCGAGCGCCGCCACCCGTGGCGACACGCTCTGGCTGCGATCAGGATCCACGAGGCTCACCGTACCCAGCGCCGCGCCGTCGACCCGCGCCGCACCACCGACCCGGCGGCACGTCACTAGGCGTCGCCGCCGCGGCCCGGTAGGATGTCATGCCCACCATGTCCGATCCTGCGCAGCCCGCACCGCCCACGGCGGCAACCCGAGACCCGACGCTCGGGCGTGCACCGCTGCGCCCGGTGCCCGACCTCGACGATCCGGGGCTGTACGTCAACCGCGAGCTGTCGTGGCTCGAGTTCAACCGACGCGTGCTGGCCCAGGCCACCGACTCGACGGTCCCGCTGCTGGAGCGGCTGCGGTTCGTGGCCATCTTCGCCAACAACCTCGACGAGTTCTTCATGGTGCGCGTGGCGGGCCTCAAGCAGCGCCACGAGGCCGGCTCGACCCGCAAGGCGATCGACGGCATGACGCCAGGCGAGCAGCTCGAGGCGATCTCGCGCCGGCTGCGCCCGCTGGTGGCCACCGCCACCGAGGTGCTCCACCACCAGCTGCTGCCGCTGCTGGGCCGCGAAGGCATCGCGGTGCGCTCGGCCGCCGACCTCGACGCGGAGGAGGACGCCGCCGTCACCGCCGAGTTCGACGAGGAGATCTTCCCCGTCCTCACCCCGCTCGCGGTGGACCCCGGGCACCCCTTCCCCTACATCTCCAACCTCTCGCTGTCGCTGGCGGTCACGATCCGCAACCCCGACACCGGCCAGCGCCGCTTCGCTCGCGTGAAGGTGCCAAGCGTCCTTCCGCGGTTCGTGGCGCTGCCCGACGGGCGCTCGTTCGTGCCGCTGGAGGAGGTCATCGAGGCGCGGCTCGACCGTCTCTTCCCCGGCATGGAGGTGCTGGAGGCGCATCCCTTCCGGGTGACGCGCAACAGCGACCTCGACCTCGAGGAGGAGGAGGCCGACGACCTCCTCATGGCCGTCGAGGAGACCCTTCGGCGGCGGCGCTTCGGTGCGGTGGTGCGCCTCGAGGTGTCGGCCGACATGCCCGAGCGCGTGCGGCGCACGCTCGCCGCCGAGCTCGACGTGCCCGACGACCACGTCTACACCTGCGAGGGCATGCTCGGCCAGCACGACCTGTCGCAGCTGGCCGACCTGGACCGCCCGGACCTGCACTGGGAGCCCTTCGAGCCGGCCACCCCGCCGGTGTTCGCCAACGCCATGCGGGACGCCGACATGTTCGCGGCGATCCGCCACGGCGACGTGCTGGTCCACCATCCCTACGACAGCTTCGAGGGGTCGGTCCAGCGCTTCATCACCGCCGCCGCTGACGACCCGGACGTGCTGGCGATCAAGCAGACGCTGTATCGCACCTCGGGCGACTCGCCGGTGGTGCAGGCGCTCATCCGCGCGGCCGAGGCCGGCAAGGGGGTGGTGGCGCTCGTCGAGCTGAAGGCCCGCTTCGACGAGGAGGCCAACATCAACTGGGCGCGCCGCCTGGAGCGCGCCGGGGTCCACGTGGTGTACGGCCTCGTGGGGCTCAAGACCCACACCAAGACCTCGCTGGTGGTGCGCCGCGACCCCGATGGGATCCGCCGGTACGCCCACATCGGGACCGGCAACTACAACCCGAAGACGGCCAAGCTCTACACCGACCTGGGCCTGTTCACCTGCGACGGTGAGATCGGCGCCGACCTCACCGACCTGTTCAACGTGCTGACCGGCTACGCCCGGCACGTCGGCTACCGCGAGCTGATGGTGGCACCGACCACCCTGCGCTCGGGGATCCGCGAGCGCATCCAGCGCGAGATCGACGTCGAGGCCAGCGGCGAGCGTCGTGGGCTCATCCGGCTGAAGATCAACAGCCTGATCGACCGCGAGCTGATCCGCGACCTGTATCGGGCGTCGGCGGCCGGGGGGCGCTGCGAGCTGCTGGTCCGCGGCATCTGCGGGCTCCGCCCCGAGGTGCCCGACGTCAGCGACCGCATCCGCGTGATCTCGGTCGTGGGCCGGCTGCTGGAGCACAGCCGCATCTGGCAGTTCGGCCCCGAGGAGGTCTGGATCGGCTCGGCCGACTGGATGGAGCGCAACCTGGATCGCCGCGTCGAGGCCATGACCCCGGTCAAGGATCCGGGCCTGCGCGACGAGCTGATCTGGGTGCTCGACCTGATGCTGGCCGACAACGTGCAGGCGTGGCGCCTGGCCGCCGATGGCTCCTGGGCCCAGCGCTTCCCCGGCGACGGGGAGGTCCCGATCGACAGCCAGCACCTGCTCATGCGCCGGGCACGGGCGCTGGCCGAGGGCCACGCGGACCCGACCGACGGCCTGCCCTAGCCGCTGCGCATCTGAGGCAGCGCGCCGCGACGGTGAGGCAGGCCGTCGCGCTCGCACCCAGCCCGATCGCTCATACGCGGGATACCATGATCCGCTGGGCGCGCGTTGGACTCGCCGCGCGCCCGCGACGCACGCCCGCGACCGCGCGCCCAGCGCGCGCCAGAGCGTCTGCCCCCGCGCCCCACGCCGCCGCCCCCATCCGCACCACGCTGCACCACGCGAAGGAGCCGCCCGGTGTCCACCGCCCTGGTCCGGCCGCACCGCCGCGGGATGCTGCGGCGCGGCTTCGCGCTGCTGGGGCGCGCAGTGCGAACCCAGCCCAAGGACTTCGCCATCGCGGTCAGCGGGGCGGTCCTGTTCGCGATGGGCATCCTCGCCCAGGCGCTGGTGCTGGGCTGGGTCACCGACGACGTCGTCGTGCCGACCATCGCCACCGGTGACATCAGCGCGCCGCTGCTCGCGGCCGCCTTCGGCGCGGTCCTCGCCGTCGGGGTGGCCAAGTCGCTGGGCATCATCTTCCGCCGCGTGTGGGCCTACCGGCTGCAGCTGGGCATGCAGGCCCGCTACCGCGCCGCGGTGGGCACCCAGTACCAGCGGCTGTCGCTGGCCTGGCACCGACGGCGTCGCACCGGGCGCCTGCTGGCCCACGCCAACGCCGATGCGGAGATGATGTTCTGGCCGCTCGCCCCGCTGCCATTCGCGGTCGGGGTGAGCGTGCTGCTGGTGGCCTCGCTCGGAGCGCTCGCGCTCACCGACTGGGCGCTGGCGCTGGTCGGGGCGCTGCTGATCCCGGCGATCCTGGCGACGAACCTGATCTACAACCGCGTGGCCGAGCAGCCCGCGGTCACCGTCCAGCAGCGCCGCGGTGACACCTCCGCGGCGGCGCACGAGGCCATCGACGGCGCCCTGGTGGTCAAGACGCTGGGCCGCGAGGACGCCGAGAGCGAGCGCTTCGCCCACGAGAGCGAGCGCCTGCGGTCGGCGCTGGTGCGGCTGGGCCACATCCGCGCGGTGTTCACCCCGACCATGGAGACGCTGCCCCAGATCGGGGTGCTCGCGATCCTGTCGGTCGGTGCCTGGCGCGTGGCCCAGGGGGCGATCACCACCGGCGACGTGGTCACGTTCAGCTATCTGCTGACCCTGATCGCCTTCCCGATCAGGGTGCTCGGCTTCGTGCTCGAGGAGCTGCCCACCGCCGTGGCGGGCGCCGACCGCGTCGACGGCGTGCTGGCCGCCGACGAGCACCTGCCCGGGGGCACCACGCCCCTGCCCACCCAGGAGGGCCCGGCGCCGGTGACCAGCGAGTCGGTCACCTTCCGCTACGACGAGACCGCCGACGCGCCGACGCTGGAGGCCCTGGACCTCGCGGTGCGCTCGGGCACCATCGTGGCCATCGTCGGTCCGACCGGGTCGGGCAAGTCCTCCCTCGTGGCGCTGCTGGCCCGCCTCTACGACCCCGACGTGGGCCGCTTGCGCCTGGACGGGGTCCCGCTGGATGACGCCGACCCCACGGGTCTGCGCCAGCAGGTGGCGGTGGCCTTCCAGGACGCGTTCCTGTTCGACGACACCGTGCGCGAGAACATCGCGCTCGGCGAGCCCTTCACCGACGCCGAGATCGTCGAGGCGGCCCGACTCGCCCAGGCCGACGGGTTCGTCGCGCAGCTCCCCCAGGGCTACGACACCGTCGTGGGCGAACGCGGGACGTCGCTGTCGGGCGGTCAGCGCCAGCGCATCGCGCTGGCTCGGGCACTGGTGCGCAAGCCGCGCCTGCTGGTGCTCGACGACGCGACCTCGAGCGTCGATCCGACCGTGGAGGCGCGCATCCTGGCGGGGCTGCGCTCGGCGTCGCTGCCCTCGACGGTGATCACCGTCGCCGCGCGCGCAGCGACCATCGCCGTGGCCGACGAGATCCTCTACCTCGAGCGCGGCCGCCTGGTCGGGCGCGGCACCCACGCCGAGCTGCTGGAGGTCCCCGGCTACCGCCGGATCGTCACCGCCGCCTCCGCCGGCGGGCACGGACCCGCGGAGTCACCGCACGAGCCCGCCGACGCGGTGGCCGACGAGCCCCGCGAGGACGGCCGGGCGCAGAGGAGGCAGCGATGAGCGAGGACGGCGCGCTGGTCGCCGGGCTGGATCGCGGCGCGCAGCGGGGCGCCTGGCAGACGCTGGTGCGCGGGCTGCGCCAGGTCCCCCAGATCCGCCGCGGCCTGCTGCTCACGCTGCTACTCGGCGTCGGCGCGACCGCCGGACGCCTCATCACCCCTGTGGCGGTCCAGCACGTGGTCGACGAGGGGCTGCTCGCACCCGAGGGCCCGACGCTCGCCAACGTCGGCGCACCGCTGGCCGGCGCGGCGATCGCGGTGCTGGCCGCCGGGCTGTGCGGGTTCGGCATGTTCCGCCGGCTGATCACCGTCAGCGAGGCCGCCCTGTACGACCTGCGCGTGCGCGCGTTCCGGCGCCTGCACGACCTGTCGATCCTCCACCAGGCCGAGGAGCAGCGCGGCTCGCTGGTGGCGCGCGTCACCGGCGACGTCGATCGCATCAGCCGCTTCCTGCAGGCAGGCGGGGTGATCCTGCTGATCAACGGAGGCCAGCTCGTGCTGGCCCTGCTGGTGATGGCCTGGTACTCGATCACGCTGACGCTGCTGGTCGTGGCCGTGTTCGTGCCGCTGGTGCTCCTGCTGCGCTGGGGCCTGCCCTACGTCATCGCCGCGCACCGCGACGAGCGCCGCGCTATGGGCGCGCTCATGGCGCGCATCAGCGAGTCGGTCGGCGGCGCCGACGTCGTGCGCGCCTACGGCATCGAGGACCGCACCGACGCGCGCGTCAGCGAGGCGGTGCAGCACCACTACGAGGCCGGCTTCCGCGCCGGCAAGCGCGCCTCCCTGCTGTTCTCGACCGGCGAGACGTTCGCGGCGGCGGCGTCGGGCGCCGTGGTGGTGCTCGGCGTGCTGATGGGCGTCGGCGGCGCCATCACCATCGGCGAGCTGCTGGCGTTCCTGTTCCTGGTGTCGCTGTTCGTGGCGCCGGTGCAGGTGGCCACCGAGGTCCTGGGCGAGGCGCAGAAGGCGATCGCCGGCTGGGACCGGGTGCTCAACCTGCTCGAGGCCGAGCCCGACGTGATCGACCCCGCCGCCCAGCGGGCGAACCCGGACGTGGCGCTGCCCGCCGGCGGGCTCGACCTCGTCGTGGACGACGTCGGCTTCACCTATCCCGACGGCACCCGCGCCCTCGAGGACGTCTCGATCACCCTGCCCGCGGGCCGCCAGGTCGCCGTCGTCGGCGAGACCGGCTCGGGCAAGACCACGTTCGCCAAGCTGGTGTGCCGGCTGATGGACCCCACCGACGGGCGCATCCTGCTGGGCGACGAGGAGCTGTGGCGCATCCCCTTCGCGGAGCTGCGCCGCCGCGTCGCCATGGTCCCCCAGGACGGCTTCCTGTTCGACGACACCGTGGCGGGCAACATCCGCCGCGGGCACCGCGACGCCACCGACGCCGACGTGCGCGAGGCCATCGACGCGCTGGCGCTGTCGGACTGGGTGGCCTCGCTGCCCGAGGGCCTCGACACCCCTGTGGGTGAGCGCGGCAGCGCGCTGTCGGCCGGTGAGCGCCAGATCATCGCGCTGGCGCGAGCCTTCGTGGCCGATCCCGACCTGCTGGTGCTCGACGAGGCCACGTCCTCGGTCGACCCGGGCACCGAGGCACGGCTGCAGGAGGCGATGACCCGCCTGTTCGCCGGGCGCAGCGTGATGATCATCGCCCACCGCTTGTCCACCGCGCAGGCTGCCGACGAGGTGTGGGTGTTCGACCAGGCCCGCCTGGTGCAGCAGGGCCCCCACGAGGCGCTGGCCGCGCAGCCGGGGCGCTACCGTGAGCTGGTGGACAGCTGGCGCGGGGTGCAGGTGGCCACCGGCGGTTGACCCGACGCAGCGCCGACGCGACCGGCCAAAGAGGTGCGATGCGAGCAGACGACTGGGCCCTGCCCTACCCCTCGACCCGCCAGCCGGTGTGCGGCGATGACGTGGTCGCCACCTCGCAGCCGCTCGCGGTCAGCGCCGGGCTGCGGGCGTTCGAGCTCGGTGGCAACGCGGTGGACGCCGCACTGGCCGCCGCGCTGGCGCTGACCGTGGTGGAGCCCACCAGCAACGGGATCGGCGGTGACCTGTTCGCGCTCGTCGCCGAGCCCGACGGGACGGTGCGGGGGCTCAACGCCTCGGGTCGCGCGCCATGCGGCCTGGACGTCGATCGGCTGCGCGCCGCCCCGGCGATGCCGCGCCTGGGCTGGGACGCCGTCACCGTGCCCGGGGCGCCCTCGGGATGGGGGGCGCTCGCGCACGACGGGGCCCGCCTGCCGCTTGCCACCCTCGCCGAGCCCGCGGTGCGCCTGGCCCGCGAGGGGTTCCCGGTCTCGCCGGTGACAGCCACCGCCTGGGCGCGGGCGCAGCAGCGGTTCGCCGACTGGCCCGCGTTCGCCGCGACGTTCCTGCCCGGCGGTCGCGCGCCCCGGGCCGGCGAGCGGATCGCGCTCCCCGATCACGCTGCCACGCTGGAGCAGCTGGCGGCCACGCACGGCGACGCGCTGTACCGCGGGGCGCTGGGCGAGCAGCTCGTGGCGCACGCGCGCGCCACCGGCGGGGCCCTGCGCGAGCAGGACCTCACCGCGCACACGCCCGAGTGGGTGTCGACCCTCACGCGTGACGCCGGCGGCTCCCGGATCCACGAGCTGCCCCCGAACGGTCAGGGGGTCGCGGCCCTCATCGCGCTGGGCATCCTCGAGCGCACCGACGTGGCCGACCGCGATCCCGACGACCCCGCGGCGCTGCACTGGCAGATCGAGGCGACCAAGCACGCGCTGGCCGACGCGCGCACCGAGGTCGCCGACCCCGACCGGATGCGCGTCCAGCCGTGGGCGCTGCTCGCGCGCGAGCGGCTCGACGCTCGAGCGGCGGCGCTGCGCACCGACCACGCCAGCGATCCCGGTCACGGCCACGCCGACCTCGGCGGCACGGTCTTCCTGGTCGCTGCGGACCGCGAGGGCCGCGCGGTCAGCCTCATCCAGTCGAACTACGAGGGGTTCGGCTCGGGCGTGGTGGTGCCGGGGACCGGGATCGCGCTGCACAACCGCGGGGCGGGGTTCGTCACCGATGCGTCCCACCCCAACGTCGTCGCCCCCGGTGCCCGTCCGTTCCACACGATCATCCCGGCGCTTGCCACCGACCACGCCGACGTCCCGCGAGCGGCCTTCGGCGTGATGGGCGGGCCGATGCAGGCCCAGGGCCACGTGCAGCTCGTGTGCCGATCGACGCTGGCCGGGCAGGGCCCGCAGGCCGCCATCGACGCGCCGCGCTGGCGGGTAGACGCCGGGCGGGAGGTCGCGCTGGAGCCGGGCGTGCCGGCGGCCACGCGCCGTGACCTGGCGCGACGGGGCCATCGCGTGACGGTGGCCGAGCCGGCCGGGTTCGGCGGCGCGCAGGCCGCGGTCGCCCTCCCCCACGGCGGCTGGGCTGCGGCCTCCGATCCGCGCAAGGACGGGCAGGCCGCCGGCCGCTGACGCGGCCAGCGCCGCCGCGGGACCGCAGACGATGGGTGGAGGGGAGGAGGCTTCGGTGGTCACGGGGGACGCTGTGCGACCGCGGCGCCTGCTGACGCGGCGCCTGCTGACGCTGCTCGCTGCGTTGGCCCTGCTCGCGGCGGCGTGCGAGCGCGGCGAGCAGCCCGACGGCGGTGCGGACGAGCCCGCACCGCAGGCCCCGACCGACGAGCCGACCGACGAGCCGACCGAGGAGGCCGACGACGCCGACGAGGTGCTCGAGGGTGGCACCGTGGTCTGGGCCCTGGAGCAGGAGCCGGCCACGCTCCTGCCGATCGTGACCGGCGGCAACCTCTACGCCACCTCGCAGATCACCCTGCCGGTGCTGCTGCCGCTGTTCCACATCACCCCCGACGCCGAGTACCGACCCACCTCGCTGCTGGCTGACTGGGAGGTCGATGAGGACCCCACCGAGGACGCGGCGCTGGCCGTCACCTATGTGCTCGACGAGGATGCGCGCTGGAGCGACGGCGAGCCGGTGACCGCCGCCGACCTGCTGTTCACGATCGAGGTGAACCGCGCCGAGGACCTGGCAGCGACCTCGCGGGCGATCTGGTCGCAGATCGACCTCGCGACCACGGCCGAGGGCGTGGATCCCGATGCGGCCGAGCTCACGGTCTTCTACCCCGAGCCCTACGCCTTCTGGCAGAGCACGTTCGCGACCGCCAGCGGGATCGTGCTGCCCGAGCACGTCCTCGGCGACCGCGAGCCTGCCGAGCTGGGCGACCTGTGGACGCTCGAGCAAGGCATCGTCGATCCGGCCACCGACGAGCCGATCGCCTCCGGACCGTTCCAGCTCGACAGCGTCACCCCGGGCGAGCGCGTCCGACTCGTCCGCAACGACGCCTACGGCGGGCAGGCCGCGAACCTCGACGCGCTCGAGTTCGCGTTCATCCCCGAGAGCGGCAGGCAGCTACAGCAGCTGCGCGCCGGCACCGTCGACCTGATCGACCCGCAGGTGCAGCTCGACCTGGTCGCGCAGCTGGAGGAGATGGAGGGCATCGACTTCCAGACCGACCTCGGCCCGACCTGGGAGCACCTGAGCCTGCAGAGCACCCGGGAGCCGCTCGACCAGCGCGTGGTGCGCCAGGCCATCGGCTACGCGCTGGACCGCGAGGCGTTCGTCGCCGAGCTCCTCACCCCGATCCAGCCCGATGCCGAACCGCTGAGCTCCCTGCACTTCATGACCGACCAGCCCGAGTACGAGCCGAGCTTCGCCGAGGCGCTGGACGGCGACGCGCAGGACGCCGTCGCGCTGCTGGAGGACAGCGGCTGCGAGCGCGACGACGACGAGATCTTCCGGTGCGAGGGCGAGCGCCTCGAGCTCGACTGGGTGTCCACCGCCGGCAACGAGCGGCGCGAGCTGTTCCTCGAGCTGGCCCAGCGCGACCTGCTGGACGCAGGCATCGCGATCAACGAGGACCTGCGGGACCCCGCGGAGGCGTTCAGCGCCGACCTGCTCGATGCGGGCGCCTACGAGCTGCACAGCTTCGCCTGGATCGGCGCGCCCGAGCCGGCCAGCGCCATCGAGCTGTGGGGCTGCTTCGAGCGCGACGAGGACGGCACGCCCCAGCGCGGCGCCACGCCCGACGACCCCCTGGACCCCGACTGGGACGGGTACGGGGCGCAGAACCACCCCCGCCACTGCCCCGAGCCCGAGGTCAGCGACACGCTGCTGGAGACGCGGCGCACCCTCGACGCTGACGAGCGCGCCGCGCTGTTCAACGAGGTCGACGCGGCTCTGGCCGAGGACCTGCCGGTCATCCCGCTGTTCCAGCTGCCCCACGTGGTCGCCTACAACGAGCGCGTGACGGGGATCGAGCTGAACACGACCCAGCAGGGCCAGGTCTGGAACGTCGCGGAGTGGGGCGTGCGCGAGCGGTGACGTCGCGCCGGCCCTCGGCGCCCGCCGCTGGTCAGGGGTCCGCGTCGACCGTGGGGCTCAGCGCGAGGGTGCGCAGGTCGAAGCGTCCCAGCGGATGGGGCCGCAGCCCCTCCACCTCGGGGCTCTGGACCAGCGGACGCGCCTCGCCCAGCAGCGGCAGCACCACCGCGTGCTCGTGGGCGCGCTCCTCGGCGTCGCCGAGCCAGCGCTGGCGCAGCAGTGGGTTGGTGGCACCGCGCGCGTCCTCGAGCAGCTCGTCGAGCTCGTCGTCCTGCAGGCCCGTGTGGTTCCAGCGCCCCTCGCTGTGCAGCAGCGGCCAGAGGACGTCGAGGCCGGTGAGGTGCTCGGGTCGCCAGCCGATGCGAAACAGGTCGCCCTGCCCGGCCCTGACCGCGTCCCAGTAGGCCTCGTAGGGCCGCCGCTCGACCTCCAGGGTGACGCCGACGGCCGCCAGGTCCGCAACGAGCCGCTCGACGAGCGGCTCATGGGCCGGGGCGTCGTCGATCACCAGGGTCAGCGTCTCGACGTCCGCGCTGCCGAGCGTTGCGCGCGCCGCGAACGGCGCGTAGCTGCAGTGGTCGCAGCGACCCTCCTCGGCGGCCCGCAGCTGCGGCAGCAGCAGCGCGTCCGCTGCGACGGACCCCTGATCGGGCAGCGCCTCCACCAGCGCCTGGCGGTCGATCGCGGCGCTGACCGCCTGGCGCAGCTCCGGGTCGTCCAGAGCGCCGTCGGCGCGCACCCCCAGCGCGGTCAGCGCCGGGGAGCGGCCGAGATCGACGCCGCCAGGGTCGCCTCGGTCGAGGTCGCCGTGGCGGGCCCTTGCCGAGCGCAGCGCCCCGGAGGGGACGGGGGCGACGTGCACCCGCTCCTGCTGGAAGGCGACGTAGGCATCGTCGGGGGGCAGACGGTGGAAGAAGATCTCGTCCACGGCGCTGTGCTGCAGCCGCCCCGGTTCGTCGACGGCGCGCACGCGGATCTCACGCTCGGGCGCATCCGGCTCGGCCATGACGAACGGACCGTTGCCGACCGGTCGGTCCTGCTCGCGGTCGGGATCCTCCTGCCAGCGCTCGCGGGGCACCGGCGCGAGGCTGGGATGCGACACCAGCACGTCGAGCTGACCGTGAGGACGGTCGAGGACGACCTCCAGGGTGCGCTCGTCGACTGCCTGCACGCCCTCCAGCGCGTCGCGCCGCCCCTCGGCGACCGCCTCGTAGCCGCGCACGTCCTCGAGCAGGAAGCCAGCCCGGCCCTCACGCGCGGCGCGGTCCCAGGCGAAGGCGACGTCCTCGGCGGTCACAGCACGAGGTCCGCCGTCCTCCTCGGGCACGTGGAAGCGAGCGTCGGGGTCCAGCTCGAAGCGCCACCGGGTGGCGTCCTCGTCAGCCGACCACGACAGGGCCAGGCCGGGTCGGGCCCGCCCCTCGGCCTCGACCCGCGTCAGCGGGGTGAACAGCGCCGAGACGACCAGCAGCTCGTCGCGGGTCGTGGCGTCACCGGGGACCAGGTGCTCGACGTCATCGACAGCCCAGCGGACCACATCGCGCTCCGTCCCCGCCTCCCGTGCCTGCGGTGGGCCCGGGGCCTGCTCGGGCTCGGCGGCCTCCGGCCGCTCCGGGGAGGAGGAGCCGCCATCCCCCTCGGCCGGCTCCTGTGCGCATCCCGCGGCCAGCGCCGCGAGGCCGAGGATCAGGAGCACCCACCACGCGCGTGCCGGAGGTCGCACCGCCGGCACCTCCTCGGGGTCAGACCAGGCGCAGGGAGAGGGTGACCGTCGTGACGGCGAACAGCACACCGATGACCAGCGTGAGACGGTCGATGTTGCGCTCCACGACCGTGGAGCCCGAGAACGAGGACACGGCCCCGCCCCCGAACACATCGGACAGGCCACCGCCGCGACCGGACTTGACGAGGATCAGCCCGATCATGGTCAGCGACACCAGCACGTGCAGCACGAGGGTGGCGGTGGTGAGCACGGGTCCTCCAGCGGCGGTCGTCTGCGGGGCAGCCACCCCAGGGGCAGCCAAGCCCCGGGCTCGCCACAGGGTAGCAGCGCGCACCGCGCTGCGATTCGGCCCACCGGGGCGGTGGCTAGCCCTCGGAGCTGAGCGCGAACACCCCGACCTCAGCACCGGTCTCGTTGCGGGTGGACACCAGGGGCCTGGCCTCGCTCACCTCGCCGGGCGGACCCAGCTCCCAGGGCTGGCGCTCCGCGTCGCCCCAGGTCAGCCGCTCGCGAGGCTCGTCGCGCAGAACGCCTGTCTCCATCTCCGCCCGCGTCTCCACGCGGGCGGCGCTCTGCCGCGTCGGCTCACCGACGCGCTCGAGCGCGTCCGCGCCGGCAGTGGCCGTCGTGCGGGTGTGCTCGATCCCCTCGGGGCCCTTCGCGCCGTCGTCGCCGGCCGACTCGGCCGGGGCCAGGGCGCGGAAGGTCTGGAGCGCTGGCGCCTCGGCGGTGGCGGTCACCGCAGAGCCGGAGAGGTACAGCAGGGCGAGCTCCTCGGTCGCGAGGTCCGAGGCGATCCAGGAGGGGACCCCGACGGTGGCCACCGCGGCCAGGGCGATCGACGCGCAGACCACACCCGCCTCGACGCGCCGGCGCACCGGACCGGGCGCGGGCTTGCGCGCGATCAGGCGCTCGATGCGCGCGGCCACGAACCCGTTGCTCCCGGGCTTGGCACGGCCGCGCCGCCACCACGCGCGTCCACGGGTCGAGGCCATGGCGCACGCCACGCGCGGGGCGGGGGCGCGGCTGCGGTCGAAGACCTTCAGCAGGCCCGAGGCCAGCGCGGCTGGCCGACCCGTGACGGCGCTGGCGGCCTCGTCGGCTCCCTCCTCCTGCTCGCGACGCAGCCAGGCGGCCCCGAGGTGCAGCGGCACCAGGAACCAGCCGAGGTCGCGCACCAGCCCCGCGGCGAGCCCGACCGCGGCGTCGCGCCGGGCGACGTGGGCGAGCTCGTGAGCGAGCAGCCCCTCGCGCTCGGCCTCGTCGAGACCGTCCAGCAGCGCGGGATCGACCACGATCACCGGCCGTCGCAGGCCACCGGTGAACGCTCCTCCCGGGCAGCCGGGCAGCAGCAGCAGCGGGGGCGGGGCGATGCCCAGGCGGTGCGACAGGTCGGCTGCGGTCGCACGCAGCGGATCGCCCTCGGGCGCGGGTCGGGCGGGGGCGAGGAGCCTGCGCCAGGTGGCCAGCCCCGCCAGGCGCCGACCGATGAGCAGCGTGGTGATCAGAGCGTAGACCACGAGCAGCACGTCGACGCCAAAGCCTCCGGTGAGCGAGCGGTACTCGCCGACGTACTCGAGGATCCGCCCGCCCTCCAGGGCACTGCTCGCCACGCGGACCTGCGGGAGGAAGGCCTCTCCCACCGAGGTCACGGCCGCCACGACGGCGGCGGCCACCGGCGCGAGCACCAGGGCGCGCCGGGCGCGCAGGCTGCGCACCACACCCAGGCCGATCATGGTCGCCGAGAGCGCGACCGCAGCCAGTGAGCCCAGCAGTGCCCGCACCGCGAACGATTCCGTCGCGAAGGTGAGCGAGAGGCCGCTGGGCAGCGCGCCGAGATCCATGGTGTCCCTAGGCTACTGCTCCTGCTGCCGGGACTCGTCGATGCGCTGGCGCAGCACCTCCATGGCCTCCGGCTCGCTGCCGTCGTCCATGACGTCGACGAAGTAGCGCATGGCCGGCGTGGGGAACGCGTGGACGAGCCAGTCGACGACCGACGTCACGGTGCTGCGCGCGTACTCCTCGCGGCTGACCGCGGGGCGGTACCGGTGGGCGAGGCCGGAGGTGTCGCGCTCCAGCAGCCCCTTGCTCGCCAGCCGCGTCATGGTGGTCATCACCGTCGTGTAGGCGATATCGCGGTCGCTGGCGAGCTCGGCATGCACATCGCGCACCGTGCTGTCCTCGAGGCGCCACACGACTTCCATGACATCGGTCTCGAGCGGCCCGAGGAGCCCGCGCAGCTCTGGGTTCTGGTTGGTCATCGATCGCCTCCGGCTCGGTCGCGCGTTACCACGATGCGGATCGTACACCGTGTGCGCGCTGCGGGACACAGGGCGCGCAGACGCGGCGCGGCGCGCGCTCGCCGCACGCCGCGCCCTTCCCGTCGTCAGAGTCGGTGGTAGGAGCAGAGCACGGCGAAGTCCTCGGGGTCGAGGCTGGCGCCACCGACGAGGGCGCCGTCCACGTGCTCCTGGCCCATCAGGTCCTTGACGTTGCCCGGCTTGACGCTGCCGCCGTACTGGATGCGCAGGCCGTCGGCGACGGCCTGCCCGTACTGCTCGGCGATGCGGGTCCGGATCGCCCCGCACATCTCGTCGGCGTCGGAGGGCAGCGCGGTCTTGCCGGTCCCGATGGCCCAGACGGGCTCGTAGGCAACCACCACCTCGGCCATCTGCTCGGCGGTGATGCCGGCCAGGCTGCCGTCGAGCTGGCGCCGGACCACGCCCTCGGCCTCACCGGCCTCGCGCTGCTCGAGGGTCTCGCCGACGCACACGATCGGGCGCATCCCGTGGGTGAGCACTGCGCGCGCCTTGGCGTTGACGGTCGCGTCGTCCTCGCCGAACAGCTCGCGCCGCTCGGAGTGGCCGACGACCACGTAGGCGACGTCGAGCTCGGCCAGCATCGGCGGGCTCACCTCGCCGGTGAAGGCGCCCTGATCCTCCCAGTGGCAGTCCTGCGCGCCGAGCTGCAGCTTCAGGTCGTCGCCCTGGATGAGCGTCTGGATGCTGCGCAGCGCGGTGAACGGTGGGCACACCGCGATCTCGGCGTGCTCGTAGTCACGGTCCTCGAGGCGATAGGCGAGCTGCTGCACCACCTGGATCGCCTCGAGGTGGTTCTTGTGCATCTTCCAGTTGCCGGCAAGGATCGGGGTGCGGTGGGCCACGGCGTCCTCCTCTGGGTCGGGCCGGTGCGCGGTGCGGTGCGTAGGTGAGCAGGGGTGGGGCGACGCGCCAGCGCCGCCCCGCCCCACCGTTGGTCAGCGCCGCAGCGCGGCGATGCCGGGCAGGTCGATGCCCTCGAGGAACTCGAGCGATGCACCGCCCCCGGTGGAGATGTGCGACATCTGGTCGGCGAGGCCGAGACCGCGCACCGCTGCGGCGCTGTCGCCGCCGCCGATGACGGTGAAGCCGCCGCTGCGGGCCACCGCGCGGGCGACCCCCTCCGTGCCGGCGGCGAACGGTGCCCACTCGAACACGCCCATCGGGCCGTTCCACAGCACGCTGGCGGCATCCGAGAGGGCGCTGGCGTAGCGCTCGACCGACTCGGGCCCGATGTCGAGGCCCATCATGCCGGCGGGCACCCCGTCGGCGGGGACCGTGCGGTGCGCCGCGTCGGGGGAGAACTCCTCGGCGGCGGTCACGTCGACGGGCAGGTGCAGCTCGACGCCGCGCTGGTCGGCGTCGGCCAGCAGCGAGCGGCAGGTGTCGAGCTGGTCCTGCTCGATCTTGCTGTCGCCGACGTCCCCGCCGCGCGCCACGATGAACGTGTAGGCCATCGCACCGCCGATCAGGAGGCGGTCGACGCGAGTGAGCAGGTTCTTGATGACGCCGAGCTTGTCGGACACCTTCGCGCCGCCGAGGATCGCCACGAACGGGCGGGCCGGGTCGTGCAGGAGGCCGCCGAGCGCCTTGACCTCGGCCTCCAGCAGCCGTCCGACGGCCACCTGATCCACGCGCGCGGGCACGCCGGTCACGCTGGCGTGCGCGCGATGGGCGGCGCCGAACGCGTCGTCGACGTAGACGTCAGCGAAGGCGGCGAGCTGCTCGGCCAGCGCCTCGTCGCCCTTCTCCTCGCCGGGCTCGAAGCGCAGGTTCTCGAGCAGGGCCACGTCGCCGTCGCCGAGCGCGTCGACGGCGGCCCGGGCGTCCTCCCCCGCCACGTCGCGAGCGGCGCGCACGGGCACGCCGAGCGCCTCCTCGAGCGCCCGTGCGACCGGCGCGAGGCGCAGGCCCTCGGCGACCTTGCCCTTGGGGCGGCCGAGGGGCGAGCACAGGACCACCCGCGCGCCGGCCTCACGGAGCTCGCGGATCGTCGGCAGCGACGCCTCGATGCGCAGGGCGTCGGCGACCTGTGGCGGGTCGTCGTCGGTGAGCGGGACGTTGAGGTCGCAGCGGACCAGCACGCGCTGGCCGGCGACGTCGAGATCGTCAAGGGTGGGCAGGCCGAGATCGTCTGCCATGGCGCCTCCTGGGGTCGTGGCGGGACTGGCTGGGCCGGCACGTCGGCGCGCCCGGGCTGGGGCGCGCGCCGCGCCGGCGGGGCGGGCCCGCGCGACGGCGCGGACCCGCGGGGCGGGCGCGCCTAGAGGCTCGCGCCCATCAGCACGGCGAGGTCGACGCAGCGGTCGGCGTAGCCGTACTCGTTGTCATACCAGCCGAGGACCTTGACCGAGCGGCCCTTGGTCATGGTCTCGCTGCTGTCGAACACCAGGCTGTGGGGGTTGCCGATGATGTCGGTGCTGACCAGCGGGTCCTCGGTGTACTCGACCACGCCGCTCATGCCCTGGGAGGCGGTGCGGAAGGCCTCGTTGACCTCCTCGGCGGTGACCTCGCGGGACACGATCACGTTGAGGTCGGTGATCGAGCCATCGATGACCGGCACGCGCATCGCCATGCCGTCGAGCTTGCCGTCGAGGTGGGGCATCACCAGGCCGACGGCGCGCGCGGCACCGGTGGAGGTCGGCACGATCGACTGCGCCGCCGCCCGCGCCCGACGCAGGTCCTTGTGCGGCGCGTCCTGCAGCTGCTGGTCGGCGGTGTAGGCGTGGACGGTGGTCATGAAGCCCTGCTCGATCCCGAAGGCATCGTCGAGGACCTTGGCCATGGGCGCCACACAGTTGGTGGTGCAGCTGGCGTTGGAGACCACCTCGTGGCGCGCGGGGTCGTAGTCGGAGTCGTTGACGCCCATCACGAAGGTCTGGTCGACCCCCTTGCCGGGCGCGGAGATGATGACCTTCTTGGCGCCGGCGGAGAGGTGCGCGGCGGCCTTGTCGCGCTGGGTGAACAGGCCGGTGGACTCGATCACGACGTCGGCGCCGAGCTGCTTCCAGGGCAGGTTCGCCGGGTCCTTCTCGGCCGATACTGGGATCTCGGTGCCGCCGACCTTGAGGCCCTTGTCGGTGACCTCGACCGGCACGTCGAGGCGACCGTGCACGCTGTCGTAGCGCAGCAGGTGCGCGAGGGTCGCCGCGTCGGTGATGTCGTTGATGCCGACGATCTCGAGGTCGGCGCCCTTGACGAGCGCCGCGCGCAGCACGGTGCGCCCGATGCGGCCGAAGCCGTTGATGCCGATGCGAGTGGTCATGATGATGCCCCCTTCAAGGCGGTGTCCGGGTGCGGACGGCCGGCCGGCGGAGCCGACCGAGGGCGATCCTACCCGGGGGTCGGCGACCGACCACCTGCCGTTCGGGCCGGGCGGTCAGACCGAGCGACCCCGAGGACCTCACCCAGCGCGTCTGCCAGCGCCGTCGCGTCGTGGGTGCGCCCGGGGCTGCCGTCTGGCTGGCGTGCCAGCAGATCGCGGCGCAGCACTCGCCCCACGGCGGCGTCGTCGCCGGGACAGCCCAGCGGCTCCGCGGGGGGCGGGGCCGAGGGGCCCTCGTGGGCGAGCACCCAGTCCAGCACCAGCCCGGGCACGTGTGCGCGCAGCGCAGCGAGATGGTCGCCCGCATCCAGCCCGCGCGTCTCACCGGGCTGGGTGCTGACGTTGAGCACGTGCAGCACGCGGCGGGCCGAGGCGACCGCCGCGCCGACGCCGGGCACGAGCAGGGGCGCGATGACGCTGGTGAACAGGCTCCCGGGTCCCAGCACCACGAGATCGGCGGCGGCGATGGCCGCCAGCGCCTCGCGGCAGGCGGGCGGATCCGGCGGGTCGAGCCACACGCGCTGGATGCGCCCGCCCGCCCCGGTGAGGCGGGCCTGACCGACCAGCTCCTCGCCGCTGACGCGCCCGCGCAGCTGGACGGGTGCGCGGCTCGCCGGTCGCACGCGGCCCTCGCAGGCAAGCAGCGCGCCGGCAGCGTCGAGCGCCGCGACGATGTCGCCGTCGTGGCGCTCGACCAGCGCCAGCAGCGCCAGGTTGCCCAGCGCGTGACCCTGCAGCTCGCCGACGGCGAACCGGTGGCCGAGCAGCCCGGCGAGCTGGGTGTCCTCGGCCAGCGCCAGCAGGGCCCGCCGGGCGTCGCCCGGAGGCACGACACCGTGGTCGCGCCGCAGCCGGCCGCTGGAGCCACCGTCGTCGGCGGTGGTCACCACCGCGGTGCGCGACACCGGCAGCTGCCGCAGGGCCGCGAGCAGGCGCGCCAGGCCGTGGCCGCCGCCCAGGGCGACGACGTGGGGGCGCGGTGCTGCGGCGCCGCCGGGCCGGCTGGTCATCTGCTCACTCCTCCAGGTGATCGCGGTGGTCCACCTGCACCGGGAGCCCGAGGCCCCGGATCCGCTCGGCGACCTCCTCGCCGAGCACCACCGAGCGGTGCTTGCCGCCGGTGCAGCCGATCCCGATGGTGAGGTAGCGCTTGCCCTCGTCCTGGAACGCCGGGATCATCAGGTCCAGCAGCCCGGAGAGCCGCTCGAGGAACTCTGTGGCCGTGTCCTGGCCCAGCACGTACTCCCGGACCGGGGCGTCCAGGCCGGTGTGGGGGCGCAGCGCCTCCACCCAGTGCGGGTTGGGCAGGAAGCGCACGTCCAGGACCAGGTCGGCGTCGCGCGGGGTGCCGTGCTTGAAGCCGAACGTGACCACGTGCACGGCCAGCCCCTGGTGGTCGCTGGCGGCGAAGGCGTCCACGAGCCGATCGCGCAGCCCGTGGACGGTCACGTTGGTGGTGTCGATGACCAGGTCGGCCTCGGCGCGCAGGTCGCGCAGCAGCTCGCGCTCGCGGGCGACGCCGTCGGCGACCCGGTCCTCGCCGGCGAGCGGATGGGTGCGGCGGGCCTCGGTGAAGCGCGCCAGCAGCGCCTCGTCGCTGGCGTCCAGGAACAGCACGCGCAGCGGGATGCCGCGCCGGCGCAGCTCCTCGAGCGTCGCGCGCAGGTCGCCGAACAGCCGACGGCCGCGCACGTCGACGACCAGCGCGATCCGACCCAGCGCCGCGCCCGGGCGGGCGGCCAGCTCGAACACGCGCCCGATCAGCGTCGGCGGCAGGTTGTCGATCACGAAGAAGTCGAGGTCCTCGAGCACCTTGGCGGTGGTGGTGCGCCCGGCGCCCGACATGCCGGTGATGATCACCAGCTCGGGGGACTGCGCGGGCTCGAGGGTCTCGCGGACGATGGGCTCGCTCATGGCTGCGCATCCTCGCACACGGCGCCGCTTCCGCTGACGGCGACGGCGCGGCCGGTGTCGGGCGCTGGCCGGTGTCTCGCGGTCCTCACTGCGCGCCCAGGTGCTCGGCGATCGTCTCGGCCAGCGCGTGCGAGATCCCCTCGACCGCGGTGAGCTCGTCGACGCTCGCGGCGCGCACGCGCTCCAGCGTGCCGAAGTGCGCCAGCAGCGCCTGGCGTCGCGCGGGGCCGACGCCCGGCACCTCGTCGAAGGCCGACTCGGTCATGCGGCGTCCACGCACCGTCCGGTGGTAGCGCACCGCGAAGCGGTGCGCCTCGTCGCGGATGCGCTGCAGCAGGAACAGCGCCTCGCTGCCGCGCGGGAGCAGCACCGGCTCGTCGCGCCCCGGCAGGAACACCTCCTCGAGGCGCTTGGCGAGCGCGGCCAGGGATGGGCCGTCGACCCCGAGCTCCTCCAGCGCCGCACCCGCCGCGCCGAGCTGGCCCTTGCCCCCATCGATGAGCACGAGGTCGGGCATGCGCGCGAACTTGCTGTCGTCGCCCTCGCCCTGCTCGGACAGCAGGCGGCGGAACCGGCGGGTGATGACCTCGTGCATCATCGCGAAGTCGTCCTGGCCCGCCACACCGCGGATCTTGAAGCGGCGGTACTCCGACTTGCGCGGGAGCCCGTCCTCCATGACCACCATGGAGCCGACGCTGTCGCGCCCCTGGAGGGTGGAGATGTCGTAGGCCTCGATGCGCAGCGGTGCCTCGGGCAGCGCCAGCGCCTCCTGCAGCTCCTTGAGGGACTGGCTGCGCGCGTTGAAGTCCTTGGCGCGCTTGAGCCGGTGCTGGTGGAAGGCCTCGACGGCGTTCTCGCGGACCGTGGCGAGGAACGCGCGCTTGGCGCCCCGCTGGGGCACCCGCAGCCGCACCGCGCCCGACTGCCCGCGAGCCTCGCGGCGGATGTCGGTCAGCGCCTGCTCCAGGGTCTCGCGGTCCGGTGGCTCCTCGGGCACCAGGATCTCCCGGGGCAGCTCCTCGGCTCGCTCGCTCGCCAGCTGCAGCAGGAAGCGGCCGAGCAGCTCCCCGGCGGTCAGCGCCTCGACGCGGTCGGCGGTCCAGCCCTTGCGGCCCACCACCCGCCCCTTGCGGACGTAGAAGGCCTGGAACGCGGCCTCGAGGTCGTCGGCGTGGAAGTGGACCGCGTCGAAGTCCTCGCGCGAGTCCGCGGCCATCTGCTGCTTGGCCAGCGCGGTCTCCACGGCCTGCAGCTGGTCGCGCAGACGCGCAGCAGCCTCGAAGTTGAGGCGCTGCGCCTCGGCGTGCATCTGCTCGCCGAGCTCCTCGAGCACCGCGTCGGTGTCGCCCTCGAGGAAGGCGATGAGCCCGTCGACGAGCTCGCGGTGCTCCTCGGGGCTGACCTTGCCGACGCAGGGCGCGGCGCAGCGGCCGATGTGGTGCAGCAGGCACGGCCGGCCGGCGCGCTCGCAGCGCTCGTACACCCCCTGCGAGCAGGTCCGCACGGGGTAGACGCGCAGCAGCAGGTCCAGGGTCTCGCGGATGGCGTAGGCGTGGGCGTAGGGACCGAAGTAGCGCGTGCCGTCGCGCTTGGGGTTGCGGCGCACCATCGCCCGCGGCACGTCCTCGCCGAGGGTGATCGCGAGGTAGGGATAGCTCTTGTCGTCGGTGTAGCGGACGTTGTAGCGCGGTCGGTGGCGCTTGATGAGGTTGTACTCGAGGTGCAGCGCCGCCACCTCGCTGTCGGTGACGATCCACTCGACGTCGCGGGCCACCTCGAGCATCGCGCGCGTGCGCTCGTGCAGCCCGCTCCAGTCGGTGAAGTAGCTGGACAGCCGTGCCCGCAGGCTCTTGGCCTTGCCGACGTAGATGACTCGGCCGTGGCGATCGCGCCACAGGTAGCACCCGGGCTCGGTCGGGATGGTGCCGGGGTCGGGCTTGAAGGCTGTGGCGGGGTTGCGCATCGCTGCGGCGATTGTGGCACCCGGCGGTCCACGGGGCCGCGGCTAGGGCTCGGCGGGCTGGTAGCGCTGGGCGACCGCGTCCAGCGCGGGGGGCTCGCCGACGATCGTCACCCGGTCCCCGTGGGTCAGGGTGACCTCGCCATCGGGGACGATCGTGTGGCCGTTGCGGCGCACCAGCGCGACCAGCGAGCCGCTGGGCAGCCCCAGCTCGCGCAGCGGCGTCCCGGCCAGCGCCGACGTGGGGCCCTGATCGCCGACCTCCACCGACAGGACGCGGTGCTGCAGCACCGTCTCCTTGAGGTCCTGCTCGGAGTCCGCGGCGTGCCAGCCCTCGGCGAAGCCGGGCTGCTCGGCGTGAGCGGCGATCTGGGCGAGCCCGCGCAGCATCGTGCCCGCCGCGTCCCTGCCGGCGACCAGCAGGAACAGACCGTGGAGCGGCTCGTCGGCCGCACCGGCGGGTGGCTGCGCCGGGGATGCCGCCGGTGCGCCGATGCCTCGGCGGGCGCGCAGCAGCACGAGCCGTGGGGCCTGCCCGGGGTCGTCGAGCAGCACCCCGGCGAGCGCGACGGGCCCGGCCACGGGCAGGTCGCCGGCGGCGGCACGCTCGACGACCTCGTCGGCGTCGATGCCCTCGGCAGCGGCGAGCTCCGCCGCGGCCGCGCCCAGCGCATCCTCGAAGCGGTAGTGCCCGAAGCGGTCCACGACCAGCGCGCGGGCCACGATCTCGTCGAAGCGGTCCTCGTCGCGGGGCCCCTCCTCCTGGACGATGCCGATGAGCTCGGCGTCGAGGTTGCGGTCCTGGCGCTGCCCCAGGCGGGCGAACCAGTGGAAGATCGCGCCGTGGCGGGCGACGCGGTGCCGCGCCCACCAGCGCCACCACAGCAGGCACGCCACGATCATGCCGCCGGTGAACACCAGGTAGGTGCCGCCCATCTGGGCCACGAGCCCCACCGAGGTCACGATCCCGACGAACTGCGGCCACGGGTACCAGGGGGATCGGAACCGGGGGTCGTAGGCCGGGATGCCGCTGGCGCGCATGATGATGACCGCCAGGTTGAGCAGGCCGTAGACCACCAGGATGAACGCGCTGGACAGTGAGGCGATCGCCTCGATGTCCAGCAGGAGGATCGCTGCGGCCATCACCCCGCCGGTGGCCAGCACGGCCACCGTCGGCGTGCCGAAGGGGCTGACGCGCGCCAGCGGCGCGCCGAGCAGCCCGTCACGGGCCATGGCGAAGGGGTAGCGCGCAGCCGACAGGATGCCGGCGTTGCCGGTGGCGGCGAAGCCGGCCAGCGCGGCGAGCACGGCCACGGCCACCCCGGCGGCGCCGGGCAGCAGCACCTCGGTCACCGAGGCGACCGGGGTCAGGTCGTCGGCCAGCCCGTCAGCGCCGCTCAGGCCGAGCATCACCGACGCGCCCACGACGTAGACCACCAGGCCGGTGACCACCGACAGGACCAGCCCCAGCGGGATGGTCCGGCCGGGGGCGCGAACCTCCTCGGCGATGCTCGCGACCTGGGTGAGCCCGGCGTAGGAGAAGAACACCACCCCGGTCGTGGCGATCAGCCCGCCGAGGCCCCCCGGCAGCAGCGGGCCCGGCTCGGCTGCGGCGGGCGCCGAGGTCCACGCCGCAAGGCCGCCGATCAGCACGCCCGCCAGCGCGACGACCATGACGCCCACCAGCAGGATCTGCAGCCCCGAGGTCTTGCGCAGCCCGACGATGTTCAGGACGGTGAACACCGCGGTCAGCACGAGGGCCACCGGCACCACGGCGACGTCGATCACCAGGCCCAGGTAGGCGGAGAGGCCCACGAACGCGAAGGCGGTCTTGAACAGCAGGGCCGCCCACATGCCGAGGCCGCCGACCGTGCCGACCACCGGCCCCAGCGCGCGGTCGAGGAAGTAGTAGGGGCCGCCCGCCTTGGGCATGGCGGTGGCCAGCTCGGCGGTGCTCAGCGTCGCTGGCAGCACCAGCAGCCCCGCGAGCAGGTAGGCGGGCACGATCGCTGCGCCGGCATCGGCGGCGGCGATGCCCGGCAGCAGGAAGATGCCGGGCGCCAGCATCGCGCCCACGCAGATCGCGTAGACGTCGAGCAGGCCCAGGCGCGCCTCGAGGCGCGCGCCGCCCGCGGACGTGCTCGTCTGCTCGGTCATGCGCTGCTGGCTCCCTGGGTCGGCCCTGGATGGTCGGGTGCTGCCGGCGCGCTGCGGCCCCGCGGCAGGCACGCGCTCGGACGTGCCAGCCTGACGACCGTGCCGCGACGCCTCAACCGCCGCGCGGCCTGATGTGGCCTCGGCGTGGCCGCTAGCCGAGCAGCGGTGCCAGGAACTTGCCGGTGTAGGAGCCGCCGCTGTCGGCGACCTCCTCGGGGGTGCCGGTCGCCACGACCCGGCCGCCCTCGCCGCCGCCCTCGGGGCCGAGGTCGACGATCCAGTCGGCGGTCTTGATCACGTCGAGGTCGTGCTCGATCACCAGCACCGTGTTGCCCTTGTCCACCAGGCGGTGCAGCACCCCGAGGAGCTTGCCGACATCGTCGACGTGCAGCCCCGTGGTCGGCTCGTCGAGGATGTAGACGGTGCGCCCGGTGGAGCGCCGTCGCAGCTCGCTGGCGAGCTTGACCCGCTGGGCCTCGCCGCCCGACAGGGTCGTGGCGGGCTGGCCGAGCCGGACGTAGCCAAGCCCCACGTCGCGCAGCGTCTCGAGGTGGCGCCGCACCGGGGGGACGTGCTCGAACAGCTCGAGCGCACGGTCGACGCTCGCGTCGAGCCCCTCGGCGATCGTGTGGCCCTTGTAGCGCACCTCGAGCGTCTCGGCGTTGTAGCGCGCTCCCTTGCAGACCTCGCAGGGCACGTGGATGTCGGGCAGGAACTGCATGTCGATGGTGATCTGGCCCTCGCCGCCGCAGGCCTCGCAGCGGCCCCCGCGCACGTTGAAGCTGAAGCGCCCCGGGGTGTAGCCGCGCAGGCGTGCCTCGCTGGTGGCGGCGAACAGCTTGCGGATGTGGTCGAAGACCCCGGTGTAGGTGGCGGGGTTGGAGCGCGGCGTGCGCCCGATCGGCGACTGGTCGATGGCCACGACCTTGTCGACGTGCTCGAGGCCGTCCACGCGCCGGTGCTTGGCGGGCACGACCTTGGCGCCCGGCGACACGTGACGCTGCAGCGCCGGGTGCAGCGTGTCGTTGACCAGCGTCGACTTACCCGAGCCCGACACCCCGGTGACCGCCACGAAGCAGCCCAGCGGGAAGGCGACGTCGAGGTCGTCGAGGTTGTTGGCCTGCGCACCGCGCAGCACCAGCCGGCGCTCGGGGTCTGCCGGGCGCCGCTGCTCCGGGGCGACGTCGATGGCGCGCTTGCCGGCGAGGTACTGGCCGGTCAGCGAGCGCCGGACCCGCTTGAGCCCGGCGAGCGTGCCGGAGTGGACGATCTCGCCGCCGGACTCCCCCGCCCCGGGACCGATGTCGACGATGTGGTCGGCTGCCTCGATCGTGGCCTGGTCGTGCTCGACGACGATCACGGTGTTGCCGAGGTCACGCAGCCGTAGCAGCGTGTCGATCAGGCGCTCGTTGTCGCGCTGGTGCAGCCCGATGGAGGGCTCGTCGAGGACGTAGAGGCACCCCACCAGCCCGGAGCCGATCTGGGTGGCCAGGCGGATGCGCTGCGCCTCGCCACCGGCCAGGGTGGCCGCGGGGCGGTCCAGGGTCAGGTAGTCGAGCCCCACATCGAGCAGGAACGCCAGGCGCGCGCGGATCTCCTTGAGCACGCGCTCGGCGATCGCGGCCTCGCGCTCGGCCAGCTCGAGCCCGTCGACGAAGGCCGCGGCGTCAGCCACCGACAGGGCCGAGACCTCGGCGATCGTCTTGCCGCCGACCGTCACCGCAAGCGGCAGCGGCTTGAGGCGCGCGCCACCGCAGGCCGAGCACGGCACGGTGCGCATGAACTCCTCGAGCCGCTCGCGGGTGTGGTCGCTGTCGGACTCGGCGTGGCGCCGCGCGATCTGACGCGTCACGCCCTCGAAGCGGGTGCGGTAGCGGCGCGCGCGACCGAACCGGTTGGTGTAGCGCACCGTCACCTCGCCGTGCCCGTCGAGGCCGTAGAGCACCGCCCGCTTCGCACCGGCGTCCAGGTCCCGCCAGGGCGTGGTCGGGTCGATGCCGAGGTGCTCGGCGACCGCACGCAGCAGCTGGCGGTAGTAGGTCGAGGCCGAGCCGGTGTTCCACGGCAGGATCACCCCGTCGGCGAGCCCGCGCTCGGGGTCGCCGACGACCAGGTCGGGGTCGACCTCCAGGCGCGTGCCGAGCCCGTCGCAGGTCTCGCAGGCGCCGTAGGGGGTGTTGAACGAGAAGCTGCGCGGCTCGAGCCGGTCGTAGCTCACCCCGCAGTCGGGACAGGCCAGGTGCTCGGAGAACGTCAGCAGCTCGCCGCCCTCGGGATCCTCGCGCGGCACCGTCTGGATCGTCACCAGGCCGTCGGCGAGCTCCAAGGCGGTCTCCACCGAGTCGCCCAGGCGCCGGCGCATGCCGTCCTTGACCACGAGGCGGTCGACGACCACCTCGATGGTGTGCTGCTCGTAGCGCTCGAGGCGTCGGCCCTGGGCGACGAAGTCCCCGAGATCCACGATCTCGGGCTCCCGCGTGCCCGAGGTCACCCGGGCGCGCACGAACCCCTCCTTGGAGAGCCGCTCCAGCAGCGTGTGGTACTCGCCCTTGCGGCCGCGCACCACCGGGGCGAGCACCTGGAACCGCGTGCCCTCGGTCAGCTCGCTGACCTGGTCGACGATCTCCGAGGAGCTCTGCCGGGCGATCGGCCGGCCGCAGCGCGGGCAGTGGGGGCGCCCGGCGCGCGCGTACAGCAGCCGCAGGTGGTCGTGCACCTCGGTGGTGGTGCCGACCGTGGAGCGCGGGTTCTTGCTGGTCGACTTCTGGTCGATCGAGATGGCGGGCGACAGCCCCTCGATCGCGTCGACGTCGGGCTTGTCCATCTGCCCGAGGAACTGCCGGGCGTAGGCCGACAGCGACTCCACATAGCGGCGCTGACCCTCGGCGTAGATCGTGTCGAAGGCCAGGCTCGACTTGCCCGATCCCGACAGCCCGGTGAACACGATCAGGCTGTCGCGCGGCAGGTCCACGTGGACGTCGCGGAGGTTGTGCTCGCGGGCGCCGCGAACGGTGAGCTGATCGCGGTTGCGGGTGCTGCGCTGGGCCACGGGTGCGCCACCAGTCGAACGGGGCCGGACCGGGGAAGGGCCGCCCAGCGTAGCCGCGGGGGCGGACAGAGCCGTCCCAGCCGGCCGGGCGCGGCCGCTAGGCTGCCCGCCATGAGCACCGCCTCCCCCCTGCCCTACCCGCTGGACGGCACCGTGGAGCCGGGCGGTCCCGCCATCGCGCGGACCGTGACGGTGGCTGGCGTCGCGGTGGAGATCCGCAAGCTGTCGGTGGGCGAGCTGGACAACAACGTCTACCTGCTCACCGACGTCGACCGGGGCTCGGCGCTGCTGATCGACGCCGCGGCCGATGCCGACCGCATCCTCGCCGAGGTCGGCGAGCGCACCGTCGAGACGATCCTGACCACCCACGGCCACTGGGACCACATCCGCGCCCTCGACGAGGTGGCCGAGGCCACCGGCGCGGCGCTGGCCCACCCCCCCATCGAGTCCGAGGCGATCGGCCACGACCCGGATGTGCCCGCGCTGCACGGCACGCGCCTGCACGTGGGCGCTGCGCCCGTCGACCTCCGCCACACGCCGGGCCACACCGCGGGCTCGGTCAGCGCGCTGCTCGGGCCGCACCACCTGTTCAGCGGCGACACGCTGTTCCCCGGCGGGCCGGGTGCGACCTTCGGCGACGCCGAGGCGTTCGCGACGATCATGCGCAGCCTCCGCGAGCAGCTGTTCACCCTCGACGACGACACGTGGGTCTACCCCGGGCACGGCGACGACACCACCATCGGGGGTGAGCGCCCCGACCTCGACGCGTGGGAGCGGCGCGGCTGGTGACGCCGGGCGCGCTCACCCGTCCATCTCGGACAGGGCGGCGAGCTCGCGCTTGAGCTCGGTGATCTCGTCGCGCAGGCGCGCGGCGTACTCGAAGCGCAGGTCCTTGGAGGCCTCGTGCATCTCGTCGGACAGCGACTGGATCGTGCGCTCGAGCTGCTCGCGGGTGACCTCCTCGCCCTCGTCGCGGGCGGGAGCGCCCGCCCGACGCCGGCTGGTGCGCGTCAGGTCGGGGGTCTCGGCGGGCTGGTAGGGCGTGCCCGCCTCCGCGGCGCGCGCCTGCTGGATGATGTCGCCGACCTTCTTGCGGATCGTCTGCGGGTCGATGCCGTGGCGCTCGTTGAAGGCCAGCTGCAGCTCGCGGCGCCGGTTGGTCTCATCGATGGCCCGCCGCATCGACGGGGTGACCTCGTCGGCGTAGAGGATCACCGCGCCGGCCACGTTGCGCGCCGCGCGGCCGATGGTCTGGATGAGGCTGGTCTCCGACCGCAGGAACCCCTCCTTGTCGGCGTCGAGGATCGCCACCAGTGACACCTCCGGCAGGTCCAGCCCCTCGCGCAGCAGGTTGATGCCGACCAGCGCGTCGAAGTCGCCCAGGCGCAGCTGGCGCAGGATGTCGATCCGCTCCACCGTGTCGATCTCGCTGTGCAGGTAGCGGACCTTCGCGCCGGACTCGAGGAGGTAGTCGGTGAGGTCCTCGGCCATGCGCTTGGTGAGCGTGGTCACCAGGGTGCGCTCGTCGCGCTCGGCGCGCCCGCGGATCTCACCGATCAGGTCGTCGATCTGCCCGGTCGTGGGGCGGACCATCACCTGCGGGTCGACCAGCCCGGTGGGGCGCACCACCTGCTCGACCACCGTGGAGGCGACCCGCTTCTCGAACGGCCCCGGCGTCGCCGAGAGGTGGGTGGTCTGGGGCGTGTGCGCGCGGAACTCCTCGAACGTCAGCGGCCGGTTGTCCAGGGCGCTGGGCAGCCGGAAGCCGTGCTCGACGAGGGTCCGCTTGCGCGACCGGTCGCCCTCGTACATGCCGCCGACCTGGGGCACGGTGACGTGGGACTCGTCGAGGATCGTCAGGAAGTCGTCGGGGAAGTAGTCGAGGAGGCAGTAGGGGGTCTCGCCGGGGGCGCGGCCGTCGATGTGGCGCGCGTAGTTCTCGATGCCGCTGCAGATGCCGGTCTCGCGCAGCATCTCCAGGTCGTGGTTGGTGCGCATCCGCAGCCGCTGGGCCTCCAGCAGCTTGTTCTCCGACTCGAGCTCGGCCAGGCGCTGCGCGAGCTCCTCCTCGATGCTGGCGATGGCGCGCTCCATGCGTGGCGCGTCAGCGATGTAGTGGCTGTTGGGGAAGATCCAGGCCTCGTCGTGGACGCTGCGGACCTCGCCGGTCAGCGGGTCCATGCGCGTGACCCGCTCGACGGTGTCGCCGAAGAACTCGATGCGGTAGGCCAGCTCGGCGTCGGAGGGCATGATCTCCAGCACATCGCCGCGCACCCGGAAGGTGCCGCGCGCGAAGTCGAGCTCGTTGCGCTGGTACTGCAGCTCGATGAGCTTGCGCAGCACGCCGTCGAAGTCGGTGTCGGTCCCCTCGACCAGGCGCAGGACGTTCTTGCGGTACTCGGTGGGCGCGCCCAGCCCGTAGATGCACGACACGCTGGCCACGATCAGCACGTCCCGGCGGGTCAGCAGCGCCATGGTCGCGCGGTGGCGCAGGCGCTCGATCTCCTCGTTGATCGAGGAGTCCTTCTCGATGTAGGTGTCGCTCGAGGGGACGTAGGCCTCGGGCTGGTAGTAGTCGTAGTAGCTGACGAAGTACTCGACCGCGTTGTGCGGGAAGAACTCCTTGAACTCGTTGGCGAGCTGGGCCGCCAGCGTCTTGTTGGGCGCCATCACCAGCGTGGGCCGCTGCACCCGCTCCACGATCTTGCTGGCGGTGAAGGTCTTGCCCGAGCCGGTGACGCCGAGCAGGACCGTGTCGGCCTCGCCGCGGTCCACCGCGGCAGCGACCCCGTCGATGGCCGCGGGCTGATCGCCGGCGGGCTCGAACTCGCTGACGACCTCGAACGGGCGCCCCTCTGGAGGGGCCTCGGGGGCGTCGGGTAGCTCGGGCAGATCCTCCGGGGTGGTGGTGTCAGATGCGGCGCTCATCGGGGTCAGCCAGGCCTCCGGGATCAGGTGGGCGCGACGGTCGCTGGGGCCATGCTAGGTTCCGCGCCCCGCGGACCGCGCTGCTGTGGCACGACGAGGAGGACGCCTGTGGAGGACGGGGAGCGCATCGAGCGCGTCTTCGCGACGCTGGCCGAGGTGGCGGGCACCGCCCCGCTGTCGGAGTCCGAGGCCGAGGCGCTGCTCGACCTCGCGCGGGTCATGGCCCACGACGTGGAGCGCAAGCTCGCCCCGCTGGCGACCTACGCGATCGGGCTGGCGCTGGACCCAGCCGAGGACGTCGAGGAGCGGGTGCACCGCATCCGCCTGGTGATCGAGGCCGTCGAGGGCGGGCGCATCACCCCCGAGGGCGACCGCGCCGACTGACGGGGCCAACGACGGCTGACGGCAGGGCGGGCCGCAGCCGCGGCCGAGGCGCTCACCCGCCGATGTAGCTCATCTCCACCTTCTGGTGGGTCGGCGTGCCCTCCGCGCGCTGCTCGGAGTAGCGGTCGCGGCGCCCGCTCCAGATCGCGGCGACGCGCGCGGCGAGCTGGTCGTCGTCGGCGCCGTCCCGCATCGGGCCGCGCAGGTCGGTCCCCGCCGCGGCGAACAGGCAGGTGTAGAGCTCGCCGATCGCCGAGACGCGGGCCCGCGTGCAGTCACGGCAGAAGGGCCGCGTCACCGAGGCGATGACGCCGAGCTCGGCGGCCCCGTCGGCATGGCGCCAGCGCTCGGCGACCTCGCTGGCGGCCTCCGCGGCCACCGGCTCCAGCGCGAACCGTCGTCGGAGGCGGGCGAGGATCTCCTCGGCGGGCACGACCTCGTCCATGCGCCAGCCGTTCGTGGCGCCGACGTCCATGTACTCGATGAAGCGCACCGTGCGCCCGGTGCGTCGACCCCAGTCCGCGAGGTCCTCGATCGCGTGCTCGTTGCGGCCGCGTCGCACCACGGCGTTGACCTTGACCGGGCCGAGCCCCGCGGCCTCGGCCGCCTCGATGCCCTCCAGGACGGTGGCCACCGGCACGCGGGTGTCGGCCATCATCGCGAAGGTCGGGTCGTCGAGCGCGTCGAGGCTGACCGTGACCCGCCCCAGCCCGGCCGCGGCCAGGCGCTCGGCCTGCGATGCGAGCAGGGAGGCGTTGGTCGTGAGCGCCAGGTCGGCGACGCCCTCCAGGCCCGCGAGGCCCTCGACGAGGCGGTGGAGGTCCCGGCGCAGCAGGGGCTCACCACCGGTCAGGCGCACCTTGCGCACCCCGAGGCCCACCAGGACGCGCGTCAGGCGCGTCAGCTCCTCGAAGCTCAACAGCTCCTCGCGCTCCAGGAAGGCGTGGTCGGCGCCGAACCGCTCGCGCGGCATGCAGTGCGGGCAGCGGAAGTTGCAGCGGTCGGTCACCGACAGCCGCAGATCGCGCAGGGGTCGCGCCAGCTCGTCCCGGGGCCCCATGGGCTCGCTGCTCCTCCACCAGGGTCGTGGTCGGCAGGGTAGGGCCGCCCCGTGCCCCGCGCGAGCCCCGGCGGCGCCGGACCCTCAACCCGCGACGGTCAGCACGTCGACGAGGGGTCGCAGGTCCCCGGGGCCGACGACGTCCCGCGGCAGCTGCGGGACCCGACGCTGGGGCAGGTCGCCGAGGCGGTCGGTGAGGTCCGCGAGGTGCGTCGCCTGCTGGGCGCGCCGCTCCGACAGGAACGCGCCGTCGGCGTCCTCGGGGAGCACGCGGTTGACCAGCAGCCCGGCGACGGGGATGTCGTGGGCCGCGAGCTGCTCGCGCGCCCGCTCGGTCTCGAGGATCGGGAGCCGCTCGGGGACCGCGACGAGCCACACCGCGGTGTCGTGGCGCAGCCGCTCGCCCGCCGCGGTGAGGCGGGCGCGTCGATCGCGCAGCCGCGCGAGCACCGGGTCCTCGTCGGGACCGTCGCGGCCGGCGAGGTTGCGCAGCAGGCGCTCGGCGCCCACCACCTGCTCGCGCTGGCGGACCAGTCCCTCCACCCAGGCGGTCAGCAGCGACGGCAACGCGAGGAGCCGCAGGGTGTGGCCGGTGGGGGCGCTGTCCACCACGAGGCGGTCGTAGGGGTCGGGGCACTGCGCGAGGAGGTCGGCCACGCGCTCGAAGGTCGCCGACTCCGCCATGCCCGGGCTGTCGCGGGCCAGGCGCAGGTGGCGCTGCACCTGCGGCCACAGGTCGGGGTCGACGCGGTCGGCCACCGCCTCCTCGACGCTCGCGAGGTGCTCGCGCGCCGCCCGGTCGGGGTCGAGCTCGAGGGCGTCGAGGCGCTCGCCGACCCGTGTCGGCTCGGGACCCAGGTCGCGTCCGAGGACGTCGCCGGTCGAGTGCGCCGGGTCGGTGGACACGAGCAGGGTGCGCGCCCCGGCCTCGGACAGGGCGACTGCCGTGGCGGCGGCCAGCGTCGTCTTGCCGACCCCGCCCTTGCCGGACAGCAGCACGATCGGGCGGTCGGCATCCGCGGCCGCGGGGCTCGCGGGCGCGTCGGGCCGCGGCGCGCGTCGCGGGGCCCGGGGCATCAGCAGCACATCCCGGCCTCGGGCGCGCGCTCCCAGCCCTCGCGCCGATGCCAGTCGTGGTAGGCGGCCAGCAGCTCGGGATAGAGCTCCACGGTGATCGCGCTGGCGGGGTTGTCGACCCCGAGCGCCTCGAGGAACAGCACGGTGACCAGCACGTCCTCGCGACGGCGCGCCTCGCGCTCCAGGCCCGCGCGCACCGGGGCGGTGTAGAGCTCGTCGTACACCTCCGCGGCGGCGCGGGCGGTGCGGCGCACCCGCGCCCACCACCCGGCCGCCGCTCCGGCGCGCGGGTCGTCCTCGTGCGATCCCACGCGCGTCCTCCTCGGTCGGGGGCCTCTAGCTGCCCGTGCCGGTGCTGGGCTCGTCGGGGGCGGTCACCGGGTCCTGGCGCGCGCGGGCGTCGCGCAGGCGGCGCAGCGCGAGCACGGCCTCGACGACCACCCAGACGGCCAGGAACAGGATCACGAGGTTCAGCGGCAGCAGCACCGTCCGCGTGACCAGGTCGCCGGTGGCGATGAAGTCGATCGCGTCGAGCACCAGCGCCGTGATGGTCATGGCGAGCAGGAACACCAGCGGCACGACCGCCGGGATCGGGTTGCGCCGGCGGGCGATCAGGTAGACGGCGATCACCGACAGGGCGAGCCCGGCGGTGAGCTGGTTGGTGGTGCCGAACAGGATCCACAGCCGCTCGAAGGCGACCTCGCGGAACAGCGCCAGGACCAGCGGGATCGCGACGGCCAGCAGCGTGACGGCGTTCAGGTTGCGCGACAGCCCCCGAGCGCCGCTGATGTAGCCGATCTCCTGGATCACGTAGCGCTGCATGCGCACGCCCGTGTCCAGGGTGGTGGCCGCGAACGCGATCACGATCAGCGAGCCGAACACCAGGCCGATCTGCTCGGGGATCGCCAGGTTGGAGGCGAAGCCGCTGACGCCGCTGACGAAGTTGCCGACCGCGCCGCCGTCGGCGGCCTCGAACGACGCGTAGGCCTCGTTCCAGTCGATGCCCACGATGCCGAGCCCGGCCGCCCCGGCCATGACCGCGCCCATGGCCAGCGAGCCCTCGCCGAGCGAGCCGAGGGAGCCGACCATGCGGGCGTCGGACTCCTTGTCGAGCTGCTTGGCCGTGGTGCCCGAGGAGACCAGGCTGTGGAAGCCGCTGATCGCGCCGCAGGCGATGACCACGAACAGGAACGGCACGACCGGCGGGGCGTCGGCGGGGATGTCGGGGTTGACCGCCGGGGCGTCGATGGTGTCGAAGCCCACGAGCATGCCCACGAAGATCACCACCAGCGCGATCACGAGCTGGTGGGCGTTGATGTAGTCGCGCGGCTGCAGGAGGATCCACACGGGGATGCGCGAGGCGACGCCAGCGTAGGCGAACAGCAGGATCACCCAGAGGTTGCCGGGCTCGTTGATGAAGAAGGCCATGCCGGTGGCCTCGGCCAGCGGCGTGATGTCCAGCGGGACGGCAGCGCCGAGCGGCAGGGTCGCGTACAGCGCGACCACGGCCAGGAGCGAGGGCGCCAGCGCGGGCGTGCGGCGACGGTAGATCAGCTGCCCGAGGGCGATGGCGATCGGGATCTGCGCCAGCACCGGGATGACGACCTCGGGGTTGCCCATGAACAGGTTCGAGATGACGATCGCGAACACCGCGTTCACGAGCGTCAGCAGGAAGAAGATGATCAGCAGGAACAGCGTCCGCGCGCGGTTGCTGATGACGTCCTGGGCCACCGTGCCGATGTTGCGGGCCTTGTGGCGGATGCTCACCACGATCGAGCCGAAGTCGTGGGCGCCCGAGGCGAAGATCGTGCCGAGCACCACCCACGCCAGCGCCGGCAGCCAACCCCACACCACCGCGATCGCTGGGCCGACGATGGGCGCGGCCCCGGCCACCGAGGTGAAGTGGTGACCGAACAGCACGTGCTTGTTGGTGGGCACGAAGTCGACGCCGTCGCGGAACTCGTGGGCCGGGGTCAGGTTCCCGTCGTCGAGCACGTAGATGCGCTCGGCGAGGTAGCGCGAGTACCAGCGGTAGGCGACGACGTAGGCGGCGAAGACGACGGCGGCGACCAGGATGGCAGGCATGGCGGCTCCTCCTGGCGGAGAGCGGGACTCCCCGCATGGCGATGCTGTTCTCGGCGGCTCGCATCGCGCACCCGGCCCGCGACCCGTGGGAGCCTCGGCGCTCCCTGCCCCCACCGTGCGCGACGGCGGCATCGCACACGATCGACGCCATGCTGTCAAGCCACGATAATCACGAGCGACGCGACCTCCGGCTGACCGAGGGAGACCAACGATGGTAGACGTGACCGCGGCGTGCCAGGGCGCGGTGCTCGCGGAGGTGGGCTGGCGCCGCGCCGACGGCTCGGTCGGCGCGGTGGCGCGCGTGCCCCTGCTGGACGACGGCGTCCCGGTGCTCGCGCTGACCTACGACGAGCGGGCGCTGGCCGAGGAGCTCGCCGCGAGCCCATCGGTGGTGCTCGTGGTGTCGGACGCACAGTGGGCGCTGCGGGGATGGGAGCCCCTGGCGATCGAGGGCCGCGCCGCCCTGCACCACGATCCCGACGGGGAGGCGTTCGAGGCCACGCTCGTCGAGGACGAGCTGCGCAAGCATCCGCCGTCGCGCCTGCGCGTGGACTCGCTGCTGCAGCGCCGCGAGCACTGGTGGTACCTGGGCCGGCTGCTGCTGCGGCTCGAGCGTCGCCGCCTCCTGCCCGCACCCGCCGCTCGCACCAGCCCCGAGGAGGGGGTGCTGGTCTGGGACGCCGGAGAGGCCCTGGCGGTCGACACCGTCGCGGTCGATGCCTGGGACGCCACGACCGTCCGCGTCGGCTCGCTCGGCGGCGGCGCGCTGGCCGCCCCCCGCGGGGCCGCGGCCTGCCTGCTGCGCCACGAGGCCTCCCCGGACCTCGAGCGCCGCGCGGAGCTGCAGCTGCGGGGCACGCTCGATGGGGACAGGCTCGCGGTCACCGAGCGCCGCGGTGCCGCGGCGCTGCCGGCGGTGCCGGGCTGGTGGCAGCGGCTGCGCGCGGAGAAGCGCCGCGAGCGCGAGTGCAGCCGGGCCATTCGCCGGGCGGATCGCGCGGGCTGAGCCGGCTCGGCCGGCGTCAGTGCAGCCGGCTCGGCCGGCGTCAGTGGTCGGGCAGCTCCCGGGCCAGGCGCTCGGCCTTCGCCCGGGCAGCGGCCTCGAGCTCGTCTGCGACCCGATCGGTCTCGCGGCGCAGGTCCTCGAGCGCGCCCTCGTTCCAGATCACGTGGGTGGCCGCGTCGAGCTTGCGCTGCAGCGAGGCCTGCGCGGCCACGCGCTGGCGCGCCTCCTCCTCGGTGAGGCCACGGTCGCGCACCAGCCGATCCACCTGGGTGGGCTCCTCGGCGGCGACCACGACGATCGCGTCGTAGCCACGATCGACGCCGAGCTCGACCAGCAGCGGCACATCGACCACTACGAGCCCGTCCAGGGCCGCCAGCACCTCGAGCCGATCGGCGATGGTCGCAGCGATCCGCGGGTGGGTGATCTCGTTGAGCAGGGCGCGCTTGGACTCGTCGGCGAAGACCAGCCGACCCAGGCGCGGGCGGTCGATGAAGCCCTCGTCGTCGAGGACCTCCTCGCCGAAGGCCTCGACGATCTCGCGCCAGGCATCGGTGCCGGGCAGGACCACGTCGCGGGCCACGTCGTCGGCGTCGATGAGCTCGGCGCCCCGCTCCACCAGCCGCGCGGCGACCGTGCTCTTGCCCGATGCGACACCGCCCGTCAGACCGACCAGGTACATGCACGCTCCTCGGCGCGGGACCTCACGGGACCCTGGCCGGGGCTGCCGCGGCAGCCCCGTGCGAGCAGGCCTGCTAGGCCTCCTCGTCGGCCGCTGCGCTCTCGTCCTGTGCGCTCTCGTCCTGTGCGCTCTCGTCCTGTGCGCTCTCGGCCTGCGGCTCGGCCTCGGGCTCGACCTCGTCCTCGTCGACCTGGCCCTTCAGGTCGGCGACGACGTCCTCGAGGCTGACCCCGGACTCGCCCTTGGCCTGGAAGGCCTCGGCGAAGGCGGCCCCCACGGCGCTCTGGGGCATCTCCTCCTCGGTGGGCTCCTCGACCTCGCTGGCCGAGTAGGACGGCACCTGCTCCACCTCTGGCTCCTCGCCGTAGCCGGCCTTGACGGCCTGCTTGAGCGACAGGGAGATGCGGCGGCGGGCCTCGTCGATGTCGATGATCTTGACCCAGCGGGGCTCACCGACCGAGACGACCTGCTCGGGCGACTCGACATGAGCCTCGGCCAGCTCGGAGATGTGGACCAGCCCCTCGATGCCCTCGGCCACCTTCACGAACGCGCCGAACGGCACCAGCTTGGTGACGCGGCCCTCGACGAACTCGCCCACGTAGTGCTGGCGGGCGAACTGCTGCCACGGGTCCTCCTGGGTGGCCTTCAGCGACAGCGACACGCGCTCGCGGTCGAGGTCCACGTCCAGCACCTCGACGTCGACCTCCTGGCCGACCTCCACGACCTCGCTGGGATGGTCGACGTGCTTCCAGGACAGCTCGGAGACGTGCACGAGCCCGTCCACGCCGCCGAGGTCGACGAAGGAGCCGAAGTTGACGATCGAGCTGACGGTGCCGCGGCGCACCTCACCCTTCTGGAGGGTCTCGAGGAACTCGCGCCGGAACTCGCTCTGGGTCTCCTCGAGGAACTTGCGGCGCGACAGGACCACGTTGTTGCGGTTCTTGTCGAGCTCTATCACCTTGGCCTCGAGCTCGCGCCCCACATAGGGATGCAGGTCGCGGACACGGCGCATCTCCACCAGCGACGCCGGCAGGAACCCGCGCAGGCCGATGTCGAGGATCAGCCCGCCCTTGACCACCTCGATCACCGTGCCCGTCACCGTCGAGTCGTTCTTGAAGATCTCCTCGATCTTGCCCCAGGCGCGCTCGTACTGGGCGCGCTTCTTGGACAGCACGAGACGACCCTGCTGGTCCTCCTTCTGCATGACCAGCGCCTCGACGACGTCACCGACCGCGACCACCTCGCCGGGGTCGACGTCGTGCTTGATGGACAGCTCCTTGGAGGGGATGACCCCCTCGCTCTTGAAGCCGATGTCCAGCAAGGCCTCGTCGGCGTCGACCTTGACGATGACGCCCTCGACGATGTCGCCTTCGTCGAAGGGCTTGATGGTCGACTCGAGGGCGCTCATGAACTCCTCTTGGGAGCCGAACTCCTCGAGGATCACCTCCTGCCCGCGTTCGCGCTCGGTGTCGGGCGCGGTGTCGAGCGTGGGCGTCGCGGTGTCGGTCTGCTGCTCCATGCGGGTACCGGTCTTCGTTCGGCGGCGGCGTGCAGGTCAGTGTGCGTTCGCGGGGAGGCGCCCGGACGAGCGTGGCCGGGTCATGCATGACGAGCCCGGCCTCCGGCGGGCGTCGCGGCAGTATGGCCGAGTCCCGCAGCGGTGTCAACGCGCGCGGGCGGTCACAGAGCGACAGCATGCCGCGCGCGGACCCGACGCGCATCGCCGGCACCGCCGCGGGGCGGTCACCCGTCAGTGCTTCTCGGCGTCGTACCAGGAGGCCCCCGCGGCGGTGTCGACCTCGAGCGGCAGGTCCAGCGCCACCACGCCGCGCATCTCCTCGACCAGCAGCCGGCGCAGCGGCTCCTCCTCGCCCGGCGCGACCTCGCAGATGAGCTCGTCGTGGACCTGCAGCAGCAGCTGGGACGCCAGCCCCTCGGTCCGCATCCGCGCGTCGACGGCGAGCATGGCCATCTTGATGATGTCGGCGGCGGTGCCCTGGATCGGGGCGTTGAGGGCCATGCGCTCGGCCATCTGCCGGCGCTGCCGGTTGTCGCTGCGCAGATCGGGCAGGTAGCGGCGGCGCCCGTACAGCGTCTGCGTCCAGCCGTCCCGGCGGGCCTGCTCGACGACCTCCTGCAGATACGCGCGCACCTTGGGGAAGCGCGCGAAGTAGGCGTCCATGAGCTCCTGGGCCTCGTCGGGCGGGATGTGCAGCTGCTGGGACAGCCCGTAGGCCGACAGGCCATAGGCCAGCCCGTAGGTCATGCCCTTGATGCGGCTGCGCAGCGCCGCGTCGACCTGCTCCAGCGGCAGCTCCCAGACCATCGCCGCGGTGGTGGCGTGGATGTCCTCGTGGCTGGAGAAGGCGTCGAGCAGCCCCTCGTCACCGGACAGGTGCGCCATGACGCGCAGCTCGATCTGCGAGTAGTCGGCGACCAGCAGCCGCTCGAACCCCGCCCCGGGAACGAACGCGCGGCGGATCTCGCGGCCCGCCTCGGTGCGCACCGGGATGTTCTGCAGGTTCGGGTGCTGGCTGGACAGCCGCCCGGTGACCGCTGTGGTCTGGTTGATCTCGGCGTGGATGCGCCCGGTGTCGGGGTGCACCAGCGGGGGCAGCGCGTCCACGTAGGTGCCCTTGAGCTTGCTGACCTCGCGGTACTCCAGCAGCCGCTCCACGATCGGATGGACGCCCACCAGATTGGACAGCGCCTGGGCGTCGGTCGAGTAGCCCGACTTGATGCGCTTGGTCTTGGGCAGCCCCAGCTCGTCGAACAGCACCTCCTGGAGCTGCTTGGGCGAGTCGAGGTTGAACGGGCGCCCGGCGAGGTCGTGGATCTCGGTGCGCAGCGCCTCCACGCGCCCACCCAGCGAGCCGGCGAGCTCCTCGAGCACCGACAGGTCGATGGCCACGCCGCTGCGCTCCATGCGCGCCAGCACCGGCACCAGCGGCAGCTCCAGGCTGTCGTGCAGCGCGGTCTGGTCGCGCGCGGCCAGCTCGTCACGCAGCGGGTCGGCCAGGCGCGCCAGCGCATGGGCCGCGCGCGCGAGCTGGTGGGGCGCGCCCTCGTCCTCGCCGCCGACCGCCAGGGCCAGCTGGCCCTCCTGCCCTGCCTGCTCGTCGAGGTCGAGGCGCAGGTGCTGGCGCGCGAGCTCGGCCAGCCCGTAGGAGCGCTGCTGGGGCTGGCACAGGTAGGCCGCGAGCTCGGTGTCCAGGGTCACCGCGGTCGGGTCCCAGCCGGCCGCGTGCGCGACGTGGTGCAGGGGCTTGGCCTCGTGGACCACCAGCGAGCGCTGCGGGTCGGCGAGCAGGCCAGCGAGCGCTGCGTGGTCGTCGGCGTCCAGGGCGGTGCGCTCGGCCACCAGCGCGGTTGCGCTGGTGGTCGCCAGCGCCACCGCCTCGGCGGTCAGCTGCGGCACCCGCCCGGCCGGCTCGACCAGCAGCGCCACCTCCTGGTCCGGGGGCAGCGCGGCGATCCAGGCGGCGACGTCACCGGCGGTGGCCACCTGCAGCGGCAGCTCGTGGTGCTCGCCGCCCGCCTGGCCGGCGGGGCGCAGCACCTGCTCCTCCAGGCGCTCCCACAGCCCGGTGAACTCGAGCGTGGCGAACACGCGGCGCACGGCCTCGTGATCGACCTCGCCCATCCGCAGGTCCGCCAGCGGCACGGGCGGGTCGAGGTCGGCGTCCAGCAGCGCCACCGCGTAGCCGGCGCGCACCTGCTCGTCGTGGTCGCGCAGGGCCTGACCGCGCTTGCCGCCGATCTCCTCGGCGCGCGCGAGCAGCGTGTCGAGGTCGCCGTGCTCGGCGAGCAGCTTGGCGGCCGTCTTGTCGCCGACCCCGGGGACGCCGGGGATGTTGTCGCTCGGGTCACCGCGCAGGGCGGCGAGCATCGGGTAGCGCGCCGGCTCGACGCCGTAGCGCTGGGTGATCGCCTCGGCGTCCATCACGACCGTGTCGCTGATGCCCCGCCGCGTGTACAGCACGGTGATGTGCTCGTCCACCAGCTGGAACGCGTCGCGGTCCCCGGTGACCACCAGCACGTCCATGCCCGCCTCGACCGCGCGCCGGGCGTAGGCCGCGATCAGGTCGTCGGCCTCGGTGCCCTCGCGGGAGACCTGGGGGATCGACAGCGCGTCGAGCACCTCGCCGATCAGCGGCAGCTGTGCGCGGAACGCATCCGGCGGCGCCTCCCGGTGGCCCTTGTAGTCGGGCAGCAGGGCGAGGCGCTGCGCCGGTCGCCCCTTGTCGAACAGCACGCCGATCCGGTCGGGGGCGTGCTCGCCGAGCAGCTTCACCAGCATCGTGGTGAACCCGTAGACGGCGTTGGTCTGCTGCCCGGTGGTGGTGGCCAGGTCCTCGGGCAGGGCGTAGAAGGCCCGGTAGGCCAGGCTGTGGCCATCCAGCAGGGCCAGCAGCGGTCGGCTGCGCTCGACCTCGGGTGGCACGCGGGCTCCTCGGGTGACGGGCGGCGGTGGGGCTCGCATCGTAGTCAGCGCCGCCACGGTGCCGGGTCGAGCCACCGGAGGGATCGCGCCGCGGGTCGCAGGCCGAAGGTCCCGCGAGGTCCATCTTCCAACTAGGCCCTTCGTACCCTAGACTTGCCACGGCGCCAACCAGGGTGCCGTCGCTCCGTCGCCGCTGTCGGTGACGGCGGGGCAACCCAAGCAGGCAATCAGGGAGAGGCCACCGATGAGACGATCCAGCGTGCTGCATGTGCTCGCGCTGCTGGCGGCGCTGACGCTGCTGGCGGCGGCGTGCGAGGCGGAGGAGGACGACGCCGAGCTCGCCGAGGAAGCCGAGGAGGAGCCCGAGATCGACGAGGACGAGGACGACGAAGAAGAGGACGACGAGCCCGAGACCGATGACGTCGAGGTCGAGGACGTCGACGCCGAGGGCCTCGTGCTCGGCTACCTCCTCCCCGAGACCGGCGACCTCGCCTTCCTGGGCGACGGCATGATCAACGCCGTCCAGATGGCGGTCGAGGACATGAACGACGCCGGCGGGGTGCTCGACGAGGACGTGGCGCTCGTGGACGCCGACGAGGGCGACGAGGCCGCGACCGTCCAGGAGGGCACCGAGCGCCTGTTGGGCAGCGGGGTGCACGGCATCATCGGCGCCGCGGCATCAGGGCAGTCGCTGAACGTCCTCGACACGATCGTTGGCTCCGGGGTGGCGCAGTGCTCGGGCTCGAACACCGCGCCGACCTTCACCGACATCGACGATGAGGGGCTGTACTGGCGCTTCGCCCCCAGCGACGCGCTGCAGGGCCCGGTCCTGGCCGACCGCATCGTGGCCGACGGGCACGTGGACGTGGCGATCATGGCCCGCGCCGACGACTACGGGCAGGGCCTGGCCGACGCCACCGCCGAGGCGCTCGACCAGGTCGGCGCCAACGTGGCCGTCCAGGAGATCTATGACCAGGACGCCGCCACGTTCGATGCCGAGGTCGCAGCCGTGGAGGACGCCGGCGTCGACGCGGTGGTCATCGTCAGCTTCGAGGAGGGCGTCACGATCCTCCAGGACATGATCGAGGCCGGCCTCGGCCCCGATGAGGTGGGCATCTACGGCGCTGACGGCATCGCCGACAGCGACCTGAACGAGAGCGTCGACCCCGGCGACCCCAACGTGATCGACGGGATGGCCGGCACCGAGCCGGACCCGGCGGTCGATGACGAGTTCCTCGACCGGCTCGACGAGTACGCCGGCGGCCTGGAGGCCACCGCGTTCTCGCCGCAGACCTACGACTGCGCCATCACGATGGGGCTCGGGGCGCTGATCAGCGACTCCACCGACGGCGCTGACGTCGCCGCCGGTGCGCTGGAGGCCACCGAGGGCGACACCGAGTGCACCTCGTTCGGCGAGTGCGCCGAGCTGCTCGAGGACGGCGAGTCCATCGCCTACCGCGGTCCCAGCGGCGTGTCGGAGCTGAGCGACGTGGGCGACCCGGTCTCGGGCCAGTACCGCGTGTGGGCCTGGGAGGACGGCGAGTTCGTCACCGTCGAGACCGTCGAGGCGACCCTCGAGGAAGCCGGCATCGAGGACTAGCCGCCGCGCGCACGCGCACCGCGTCGGGGCCCGGCCTGCACAGGCCGGGCCCCGCGCGTGACGTCAGCGGGCCCGTGCCAGCGTGCCGAGGTAGAGCTCCACGACCTTGGGGTCGCCGAGGAGCTCGGGGCCGGGTCCGGTGTAGGCGTTGCGGCCCTGATCGAGCACGTAGCCCCGGTCGGAGATCTGCAGGCAGCGTCGGGCGTTCTGCTCGACCATGACGATGCCCACGCCGGTCTGGTTGATCTGGCGCACCCGGGCGAAGACCTCGTCCTGGTTGACGGGCGAGAGCCCGGCGGAGGGCTCGTCCAGGAACAGCACGTCCGGGCGCGTCATGAGCGCGCGCGCCATGGCGAGCATCTGGCGCTCCCCGCCCGACAGCGAGCCCGCGCGCTGCTTGCGTCGATCGCCGAGCAGCGGGAACAGGTCGACCATCTCCGCCAGCCGGCTGCGCAGCTCCTTGGGCCGCAGGAACAGGCCCATCTCCAGGTTCTCCTCGACGCTCAAGCGCGGGAAGACGTTGGCCGACTGGGGCACGTAGCCGATGCCGCGTGCCACCAGCCGGTGGGGCTCCTCGTTGCTGATGTCCTCCCCATGCAGCAGCACCGAGCCGCCGCGGACCGGCACCAGGCCGAACAGCGCCTTGATGAGCGTCGACTTGCCGGCGCCGTTGGGGCCGATGATGCCCACGACCTCACCGTCGGCCAGGCGCAGGTCGCAGCCGGTCAGGATGTCCACGTCAGGCACGTAGCCCGCCACGACCCGCTCGGCGAGCAGCACGTCCTCCCCGCTCACCGCACGCCCTCCGGCCCGTGCTCGTCGAGGTCCTGGCGCGCGCCGAGATAGGCGTCGATGACCGCCCTGTTGTCGCTGATCGCCTCCGGGGGCCCCTCGGCGATCACCTGCCCCTCGGCCAGGCACACGACCCAGTCGCTGATGCCCATCACCACGTCCATGTCGTGCTCGACGAACACCACGCTCAGGCCCTCGTCGCGCAGGTCGGTGACATGGCCCAGCAGCGTCTGGGTGAGGGCGGGGTTCACGCCGGCCATCGGCTCGTCGAGCATGATCATGCGCGGGCGCACCATGAGCGCGCGGGCCATCTCCAGCAGCTTGCGCTGGCCCCCGGACAGCTCGCCGGCGAACTGGTCGGCCTTGGCGGCCAGGTCGAAGCGCTCGAGCAGCGCCTGGGCGCGCTCGGTGTTCTCGCGCTCCTGGGCGCGCCACGTGCCGGGCAGCAGGGCCGAGAGCAGGTGCTCGCCGGTCTGCCCGGTCGCGGCGAGGCGCATGTTCTCCATGACCGTCATGCGCGTCAGCGCCTTGGTCATCTGGAACGTGCGGACCATGCCGCGCTGCGCGACGCGGTGCGGCGCCATCCGGCTGATGTCCTGATCGGCGAACTGCCAGGTGCCCTCGCTACGACGATCGAAGCCGGTGAGCACGTTGAACAGCGTGGTCTTGCCGGCGCCGTTGGGGCCGATCAGCGCGGTGATGGTGCCGCGCTGGATCTCCAGGTGGCGGGTGTCGACGGCCACGAGGCCACCGAAGGACTTGCGCACGCCGTCGGCGACCAGCAGCGGATCGGGCTTGGGCACGCCGGGCTCGGGGGCCACCTCGGCCAGCTGGGCGCGAGCGCGCCGAGCCAGCGCGAGGTCCTCCCCGGCGACGAGGTCGGAGGGCTCCGAGCCCTGCTCCTCGGTGGCGGGCACGTGCGGGCGGGTGTCAGGCGCCAAGGGACATCTCCCTGCGATCGCCGAGGATTCCTTGCGGACGGAAGATCATGAGCAGCATCAGCACGAGGCCGACGAGCGCCAGGCGCGTCGCGCCGATCGCCTGCGAGCCGAACCACTCGACCAGCGGCAGCCAGCCACCGGCGGCGCCCTGGCGCAGCAGGACGTCGGCGCCCTGGAACAGCGCGTAGAAGATGAGCGCTCCCAGGACGGGACCGAGCACGCGGCCGGGGCCGCCGAGGATCAGGATCACGTAGGCGTAGAACGTGATGCGGGGATCGAAGGTGTCGGGGGCCACGCCAGCGGCCTGGATCGCGTAGTACACCCCGGCGAGGCCACCGATAACCCCGCCGAGCACCAGGGCCTGCATCTTGTAGCTGAACACGTTCTTGCCCAGGCTGCGCGCCGCCTCCTCGTCCTCGCGGATGGCGCGCAGCACCCGCCCCCAGGGGCTGCGCATCAGCGCCCACACCAGCAGGCACATGAGCGCGATCAGCCCCCAGCCCACGAGCATGAGCCACACGCGCCGCTCGCTGCCCAGCTGGAAGATCCAGAAGCCGTAGTCGCCCGGCGGGATCGGGTTGAGCGCGTAGAAGGGGCCGCCGAGCCCGGCGATGCCGTCCGCGCCGCGCGTCAGCGGCGCCGCCTGGCTGGAGCGCGTGGCGAGCCGCAGCACCTCGCCCACCGAGATGGTGGTGATCGCGAGGTAGTCGGCGCGCAGGCGCAGCGTCGGCACCGCCAGGAGCACCGCCAGCAGCGCCGCCAGACCGAGCCCCACGAGCGCGCCGAGCACGTGGCTGCCGCCGAACACGTCGACGGTGATGGCCAGGCCGTAGGCCCCGACCATCACGAAGGCCACCTGGCCGATGTTGAGCAGGCCGGTGTAGCCGTAGTGGATGTTCAGCCCGATCGCGGCCAGGGCAAAGGTGATCGCCAGCGGGCCCACGGCCGACCGGAACGCGAACGACAGGATCTCGATCAGATCCATCGCCACGTCCCCCGCATCATCGCGCTCGCGCGCACCATCGCCCTACCCCACTCGCTCACGGACGCCGAGGATGCCCTGCGGGCGCACCAGCAGGACCAGGATCAGCACCGCCAGGGCCCAGACGTACTTGAGCTGGCCGCCCAGCCACACCGCGCTGATCTCCACGCCGAGACCGACCACCATGCTCCCCACCAGCGCACCGAACGCGGTTCCGATCCCGCCGAGGATCACTCCGGCGAACATCAGCAGCAACAGGCGGAAGCCCATGATCCAGGTCACCTCCTCGGAGGCGCCCACGAACACGCCACCGAGGGCGGCCAGCGCACCGCCCAGCACCCAGACGATGAGGATGACCCGGCCCACGTTGATGCCCGAGGACTCGGCGAGGTCCCGGTTGTCGGCCACCGCGCGCATCGCCTTGCCGATGCGGGTGCGGGTGAGCATCAGGCCCACGCCGGTCAGCACCAGGATGCTGATCCCCATGATCAGCAGGTCGCGCACGGTGGTGCGGAAGGGGCCGAGCGACACCGAGGCGGAGATCGCGAAGTCCGCGTAGGTCTGGCGCTGCGTGCCGTAGACGAGCTGGATCAGGTAGCGCAGCAGGAACGACAGGCCGATCGAGACCACGAGCATCTGGATGATGCCGAACTTGCGGCTGCGCAGCGGATGCCACAGCCCCTTCTCCATGCCCGCGCCGAGCGCGCCACCGGCCACGATGGCCAGCAGCGTCGCCGCGATCAGCGGCAGCTCGAAGCCGGTCATGTGCAGCATCCACGCCACGACCGCGCCGAAGGTGACCATCTCGCCGTGGGCGAAGTTGATCAGGCGCGTGGTGCCGAAGACCAGCGAGAGCCCGATCGAGGCCATGCCGATGAGCAGCCCCAGCTTGATCCCGTTGACGCTCCCCTGGGCCAGGCGGCTCCAGGGGATCGCCGAGACCACCTCCTCCTCGGTGTCGGCGTCCTGGAGCGGGAAGGCCAGCGGCCGTGTCGCGCCCGGTGACACGTCGGGGCTGATCGTGGCCCGGTCGGGATCGCGCAGGACGACGTCGTCGGGCAGGGTGTCGACGTCGAGGGTGGCGTCGTAGCTGCCCGGGCCGGGCAGCGCGATCTCGACCTGCCCGTCGGCGTCGCTGGTCTCCTCGGCGACGGTCGCGCCCGCGTCGTCGGTGACCTCGATGCGCACGCCCTCGACCGGGTCGCCGTCGACCTGCAGGGTGCCGCGGAGCGATTCCTCGCCCTCGGCGAGCGCTGGGGCTGCCAGCGCGCCCAGCGCCGCCAGCCCCCCAGCAGCGAGTGCGACGACGAGCGTCACCGCAACCAGGCGCCCGCCGGCTGCGGTGGCGCTCATGAGCCCAGCCGCTCGATCACTTGCTCGGCCACCGAGCGCATGGTCATCCGCTGCTCCATGGCGGTCTTCTGCAGCCAGCGGAACGCCGCCGACTCGGTGAGCCCCTCGCGGTCCTGGAGCAGCCCCTTGGCGCGCTCCACCGCCTTGCGCGCCTCGAGGCGATCCGACAGGTTGCCGCCCTCGTCCTCGAGCCCTTGCAGCTCGCGGAAGCGCCCGGCGGCGATCTCCATCGCCGGGAGCAGGTCGTGCTTCTGGAACGGCTTGACCAGATAGGCCATCGCGCCGGCGCGCCGGGCCCGCTCGACCAGGTCGCGCTGGCTGAACGCCGTGAGGATCAGCACCGCGCACAGGCGCTCGCCGGTCATGGTCTCGGCGGCCTCGAGGCCGTCCATCACCGGCATCTTGATGTCGAGGATGGCCAGATCGGGACGCAGGTCCCGCGCCGCGCGCACCGCGCTGGCGCCATCGGAGACCTCGGCGACCACCTCGAAGCCCTCCTCGAGGAGCATCTCCTTGAGGTCGAGCCGGATCAGCGCCTCGTCCTCGGCGATGAGCACGCGGATCGGCGGCTCCTGGCCCGCCGAGGAGGTCGGCTGGCCGGCTGCGGTCTCCTCCGGCGCCGACGCGTCCTCCGGCGAGGTGCTGTGCTGCTCGTGCCCGGCGTCACCCACCATCAGGCCCCCTGCTCAGTTCGGTCCGCGGCGCGCACGGACAGTGCCTCGAGGAGCTCGTCCTGCTCGGTGTCGAGCGCCTCGAGCCGAGCGCGCACCTCATCACGTTCCCGCGCGGTGCGCCGCGCGTCGTCGGCCGCGGCGCGCTGCTCGCGGTCGGCCAGCGGCGTGTCAGCGACCGCCGCGTCCACATCCGCATCCGCGGCGACCTGGCGCTGGAACGACAGCTGCTCGTCGAGCACCGCGAGCCGCTCGCGCAGCCGCGCCCGCTCCTCGGCGATCGCCCGCAACCGGCGACGTGGGTCTCGGCGCACGCGCACGCTGGTCTCCCTGTCCGAGTCCGAGGATGTGAGGTGCAGCCCACCAGCGGGCGGAGCCCTCGTGGCGGTGCAGACCTAGCAGTCTAGTGCAGGTTGGCAGCGGCCCCCGGGTGCGGGAGCCACCGGCCCGACACCCCGTTGTGACCGGGCTGCATCGAGCGCCGACCGGCGCTGCTGGTGGTACAGCGTAGCGCCGCTGCGCTGATCGGTTGGCCGCGCTCGCGAGCTAGCCCGCCTGCGAGCACGCGGTCGATCAGCGGAAGACCCTATTGCCGCACCGCCGGCCCTGCTACCGTACGACCGGCGTGGGAGGACACCCGAGGCGGCACCGCCCGGCATGGCGGCACCACGGAGCGACAGCCCCGAGTGGTCCCGGAGCCGGGCAGCCCGCACCGGATCCCCCACGGCCCCGCCGTCCGCGAGCACAACCCGTCGTGCGGCCGCGACGCGCTCGACGCCGAGCACACGCAGCACCGCAGCGGTCGGGCTCGCCACGGCACCGCTCTGTGAAAGGACCCATCTGTCATGAACATCAGCCGGTACACCCCTGTGCGGTGGCTGCTCCTCCTCGCGGCGCTCGTCCTGCTCGTCGCAGCGTGCGAGGCCGAGGAGGACCCCGTCGACGACGTCGACGACGAGGTCGAGGAGCCCGAGGAGGACGAGCCCGAGGACGACGTCGACGAGGACCCCGACGAGGACGCCGAGGCGCCCGACGGCGGCGAGTTCTCGATGTATCTGTGCGAGCCCGAGCGGCTGCTGTCGCAGGAGTCCAGCGAGGTCTGCGGCTCGCAGGTGCTGGACGTGCTGTTCACTGGCCTCGTGGAGTACGACCCCGAGACCAGCGAGGTCGTCGACGGTGGCATGGCCAGCTCCATCGAGACCGAGGACAACGTCGAGTGGACCATCGAGCTCGAGGAGGGCTGGGAGTTCCACAACGGCGAGGAGGTCACCGCCGACAACTACGTCGACGCGTGGAACTGGATGGCCGACCCGGCCAACGAGATGGGCAACTCGGCCTTCATCGGGACCGCCGGCATCGAGGGCTTCGGCGAGGTCAGCGAGGGCGAGGCCGAGGAGCTGGCCGGCGTCGAGGTGATCGACGACTACACGATCGAGGTCACCCTGGAGGAGCCGTTCGGGCCCTTCGAGCTGCTCATCGGCTACACGGGCTTCCACCCGCTGCCCGACGAGTTCTACGACATGGACGTGACCGACTTCGAGGACGCCCCGATCGGCAACGGGCCCTACATGATGGACGGCGAGTGGGAGCGCGGCCAGCGGATCATGCTGGAGCGCTTCGACGACTACGGCGGCGAGCCCGGCAACGCCGAGGCCGTCGAGATGCGCATCTACGACGAGGTGGACACCGCCTACCTCGACTTCGAGGCCGGCGAGCTCGACATCCACGACGGCGTGCCGCCCGAGAGCCGCAGCCAGGCGCTCGACCAGTTCGGTGACCGCGCCTTCGACAACGAGGTGTCGTCCTACGACTACCTCGGGTTCCCCACCTTCGCCGAGCCCTTCGACGACGAGAACCTGCGCAAGGCGATCTCGCTGGCGATCGACCGCGAGGCCATCATCGACGTGATCTTCGAGGGTGCGCGCACCCCGGCGA
>PWER01000135.1 GCA_003553565.1 Nitriliruptoria bacterium
GGAGGAGGTCGAGCCGCTGTTCCGCGCCATGCGTCAGGGGCGGCAGCTCCCCGACACCGGCGAGACCGAGCGGGATCGCGACCGCGACGACGGCGAGTCGCGCGAGGCCGACCAGCAGCGCGATGATCTCGGCGGAGCGAGCGAGCCCAGTGATCCCAGCCCGTCCGAGTCATCGCTGGAGCCATCGGTGCCCCCGAGCCACGGTGCGGGGGAGCCGCTGTCGCGCAGCGTGGTCCTGGTCGCCGGTTCCAATCTTCGGCTGTGACGCGGGGACGAGCCATGAGGCCGCCGGGCTGGCTGCGAAGGAGGCGTCGGTCGGCTCGAGCTCGCGAAGCGACCGGGGGGCTCCACGCCTTCGTGGTGGTGCGCTACAGCATCCTCACCTCCGATGGCACCGGCTACAGCCTGGCCAACCAGCTCGACCAGGACTCCTACCGGGAGCAGCTGTTCGCTGCGAGCCGGCTGCACGCGCATGAGCGACTGTTCTGTGGCCTCACGCTGCCAAGCCTCGCCGGTCAGCAGCCACCACCCGATCCCTCCTGGTTCACGCTGCTGGTGCTCACCTCCACCGAGCTCCCCGACGCGCACCGGCAGACGCTCGACGCGGCCCTGGCGCCGCATCCGTGGGCCGAGGTGGTGGCGCTTCGACCAGAGGCCGCCGACGTGGGCCAGGCGGTCCGCGAGGAGATCCGCACCCGCCTCGCCCACCGCCGCGAGCCGACCACCTACCTGACCACCCGGCTCGACGACGACGATGCGTTGTCGCTGGCGTTCTTCGCCCATCTGTGGCCCTATGTGATCCGGGATCTGGTGGGCTTCGCCATCTCGCCCGCAGCCGGCTACGCGGCGCTCGTCGACGAGGGCGCCGGGCGCCTGGAGGCTGTCCACGAGCTCGACTACCCGAAGGCGGCACAAGGGCTGTCGTTCGTGAACCGCTATGACCCCGCCGCCGATGCGTTCGCGGTCCCACCGGCCAGCGTGTTCGAGCTCGGCAACCACGACAAGGTGGACCGTCGACGTCCGACCATCCTGGACGCTCGCCGGCGGCTCTACGTGCGGACGTTCCATCAGGCGTCCACCCAGCACCTGCTGAAGGGCGAGCGTCACCGCAAGCGGTACGTGCGCGGCGAGCCCGTCGACCTCGACGACCTCGCCGCATCGTTTGACCTGCGAGCCTTGCGGTGACCGCACGGGCTGGACGCGACACGCGGCGACGGACGCTCGTGGCGGACGTGGAGCGGTACCTGCCGCGGCTGTCGATCTCCACGGTGCTCGACGTCGGGGCGAACGTCGGCCAGTCCGCCGAGGTCTACCGCGCTGCATGGCCCGAGGCCGATCTCTGGTGCGTCGAGCCGGTGTCGTCGACCTTCGAGGCTCTGCTGGACCACACCGCCGACGACGCGCGCATCCACTGCTTCCGCCTGGCGCTGGGGCGCACTGACGGCGGAGTGGTCCACGTCACCACGGGGCGGCGCTCGACCAGCAACCGGGTCGTGGACGACGAGGCGGAGGCGGCAGAGGAGCCGCGCGAGCCCGTGCCGATGCGCACCGGTGACGCCTTCTGTGCCGAGCACGGCATCGAGCACGTGAACCTCTGCAAGGTCGACACCGAGGGGCTGGACCTCGAGGTCGTCGCGGGCTTCGGCCAGATGCTGGAGGCCCAGGCGATAGACCTGCTGCAGGTGGAGGCTGGGCTCAACCCCACCAACACCGCCCATGTCGACCTCACCCGCTTCCGCGACCTCCTGGAGCCCCTCGGGTATCGGCTGTTCTACCTGTACGATCAGGTGCTCGGCTTCCGTGGCGTGCCGCACCTGCGGCGTGCGAACCCTGCGTTCGTGTCCGCGCGGGTGGTCGAGGACAACACCGGGATGTGAGCAGTCGGGTCGGCTCGCGCGCTCACCGGCCTGCCAGCACCCGGTGGCGCCAGGCCGCGGTGACCTGGCGCTCGTCGTAGCGCTCGGCGACGAAATCTCGCGCCTGCGCCCCCGCAGCACGCCGCGCGGTGTCCGAGGTGCCTGCCACGGCGTGATGAGCCGCTGTCGTGTCCGCGTGCACCCAGCGCGAGGGGAACAGCTGCGCTGCGCCGGCCCGCTGCCAGATCACAGGGACGCAGCCCGCCGCCATCCCCTCGGCGGTCGCGAGGTGGAAGCTCTCGACGTCCGAGGGGGACAGGATCCAGCCGATGCGCTCCAACCAGCCCTCCACGGGGCCGTGCGCGTCGAAGGACACCGCACGCGAGAGCTCTGCGCTCGCGGCGATCCGCTCGAGCACGCGCTCGAGCCACTGCCGCTCGTCGCGGCGACCGCGCAGCCAGGCGAGCTCCCAGGGGTGCTGGCCCTTGCAGCGCAGCCGCCAGCGGTCGTCGTCGGCTCGTAGCCGCTCGAGCAGATCGAGGGCGCGATCCAAGCGCTTCAGCTGCCGGTGCCAGCCGATCAGCCCGAGCGTGCGCTCGGCCCCAGGCTGCTTGTGCGTGGAGAAGCGGTCGGGGTCGACGCCGTTGGGGATCCACACACAGCGCTCACGAGGCCAGGAGAACCGCTCCACGGCCTCGTCGCGGATGTGCGGGCCCACGAAGACGAACGCCTCGACGGCGTGCGCGTCGACCTCGCGCGGGTGTGCACGGTCCAGCTCGAACCGGTGCAGCCGCACGAGCAGGCGCTGCTGGCCTCCCACCTGCTGCGAGGCGCTCACCGCATTGCCCAAGCACCACTCCGCCAGGATCACATCCGCCCAGGCCAGCCGTTCGCGGGTGCGGCCGGGATCGTGCTGGTCGAGCCCGAACCAGGGGTCACGGCGCACCACCGCGTGGTCACGCCGCAGGGCATGCTCGATGCCTCGCACGAACTTGAAGTCGTACGAGGGCACCACCACGCGCAGCGGCCGGCGCATCAGCGACCCCGCAGCACCCGTGCTACGTCCACGGGCAGCCGGACCAGGAGGCGAGGTCGCCGACGGGCTGCGCCGAGGACCTGACCGAGCCGCCACCACCGACGCTCGCGCATGGCCCGGACCCGCGCCTCGGCCTGCTCGCGGCGCTGCTGCTCCCGCTCGAGCTGGCGCTGCACGCGGTCGCGAGCGTCGCGGAGCTCTCCGCGCTGGGCCACCAGCCGCTCGCGCGCCCGGGTGGCGCGTCGCTCCGCGCGCTGCAGGCGCCGACGCGCCTCCGTTGCCTCGGCTCGAGCCTCGGTCACCCGACGCTGGGCCTCCTCGACCAGCCAGCGGTGGTCGGCGTCCTCGACCTCGGCCTGCTCCAGGTGAGCGCGCAGGTGCTGCCGTGCGCTCTCCTGCTGGTGCCATGCCGACGACAGCGCCTCCCCGAGCTCCCCCGTCGGTGTGCGATCACCACCGCGGTGACCATCATCGCTGCGCCACAGCGTCCAGACAGCTCCCTTCGCCGCGGAGGCCGCGATGGTCGTGAGCCGCGCGTCGAGCGCGAGGTGATGCGTCGGGTCGCCGCCCAGCAGCGCCAGCTGATCGCCGGGCTCGACCAGCTCGACCAGCGCCTCCGGCTCCGGAGCGTGAGCAGCGTGGCGGTGAGGATCGATCACGACGACCAACGCAGCCGATGCCTTGGGTCCGCGCGCTGGGATCGCGCTCATCCCGCCGACGACGACCTCGACTGGGGCCTCCGCGGACAGCGCCGAGGGCTCATCGACGTCGCCGGACACCTGGAGCGCCTCGGCGTGGTGCGCGTCGGCGACGACGGCCAGGACTTGGGCGCCCCGCGAGGCCAGGCGCTCCACCGTGGCCCCCGTCGCACCGATCACGATCACGCGCCGTCCCGGCTCCACCGGTGCGTGGGCGAGCAGCCAGTCCAGCGCGGCGTCGAGCGCGCTCGCGTCCAGGGTCGTGGCCGCGCCAGGCTGGTCTGCCCCATCGACCTCGACTAGGTCCTCGCTCCGCCAGTCCGCAGACACGCCGAGCGGCCGGGGAGCACCATCGACGGGAGGCGTCTCGTCAGCCATCGGCCCACATCACGTGTCGCTCGGTATCGAGATCCGGACGGCGGCCACCCTACTCCCGGCGGGTGGCCAGCGTGACCGGCAACCAGAGCCAAGCGGTAGGCTAGAACGGACGCGCAGCCAGCCGAGCGCAGCATCGAGAGGAAGCGAGATGGCCGGGTTGGCGTCGCCTCGAGCGGCGACGCGAGACGTCGAGGCCCCGAGCCCCCTGTTCGAGGTGGGTCGGCGGCCCTCCACCCTGGGCTACATCCGCGAGATGTGGCGCCGGCGGCACTTCGCCGCAGCGATGCCGCTCGAGGAGATGCGCGTCCAGCACATGACCAGCGTGCTGGGCAACCTCTGGCACATCCTCAACCCGCTCCTCATGACCGGGGTGTACTTCCTCGTCTTCGGCGTGGTGCTGGGCACCGATCGTGGCGTGGACAACTTCATGGCGTTCCTCGCCATCGGCGTCTTCCAGTACCACTACACGCAGAAGAGCGTCATGGCGGGGTCGCGCTCGGTGGTGAGCAATCAGGGCCTGATCCGCTCCCTGACCTTCCCGCGCGCCATCCTCCCACTGGCCTCGGTCATCGCCCAGATGATCGCGTTCGTGCCGCCCCTGCTGGTGATCTTCCTGATCGCGCTGCTGACCGGGGAGACGCTCACCTGGACGTGGGCGCTGCTGGTGCCGCTCGTGGTCGCACAAGGCTTCCTCAACCTCGGCGGGGCGCTGCTCTTCGCCCGGCTGACCCACAAGATCCCCGACATGGAGAACATCCTCCCGTTCCTGTTCCGGCTGGTCTTCTACGGGTCAGGGGTGCTGTACTCGGTCGATCGGTTCATCGCCAGTGGCATGGGGCAGATGATGTTCGACCTCAACCCGCTGTACGGCTACATCTCCATGGCCCGTTGGGCGATCATGGGTGACTCGGTCTCCGACACGGCCGTCATCGCGGCGGCGGTGTGGACCGTCGTCGCGCTCGTGGTCGGCTTCTTCTTCTTCATCGGGGGCGAGCAGGAGTACGCCAATGAGTGAGGCTGCGGCCATCGCACCGGCCGCGCAGGCTTCCACGAGGGTCATGGTGCGGGTTGAGGAAGCCTGTGTGCGCTACCGCGTGCACACCGAGCGCCGACCGACCATGCGTGAGCGCCTGACCGGTGCGCGCCGGGCGACCCCCTCCTACGTCGAGGCGGTGCGCGGGGTGTCCCTTGACGTCCGCGCCGGTGACATCCTCGGCCTCATCGGTGGCAACGGCGCAGGCAAGAGCACGTTGATGCGCGCCATGGGCGGCTTGCTGCCACCGCATCGCGGCAGGGTGCTCGCTGTCACCCAGCCGGTCCTGCTGGGGGTCGGCGCCGCGCTGAAGCCCCAGCTGTCGGGCCGACGCAACATCACCCTCGGACTCCTCGCCTTGGGCATGACACGCACCCAGGCTCACGCGCTGGGCCCTGACGTGGTGGAGTTCGCCGAGCTCGACGAGGCCCTCGACCGCCCGCTGAAGACCTACAGCTCCGGGATGAAGGCCCGCCTGCACTTCGCGATCGCCACCACCGTCGCCCCGGAGATCCTGCTCGTCGACGAGGCCCTGTCGGTCGGCGACCAGTCGTTCAAGGAGAAGAGCGCCGCACGGCTGCAGGAGCTGAAGGAGCGCGCCGGCGCGGTCGTGGTCGTCAGCCACTCCTTGGACGAGATCGCCGAGACCTGCAACCGCGTGTGCTGGATGAAGGACGGGCAGATCGTGATGGATGACGGCCCCGACGAGGTGGTCGCCGCCTACCGCAAGACGGTGCCCTCGAAGAAGCGAAAGAAGCAGGCGCGGTGACGGGTCGAGTCAAGA
>PWER01000040.1 GCA_003553565.1 Nitriliruptoria bacterium
GGCGGGTGGCTGCTGATCACCCTGGAGGAGCCCGAGCCGCCCGAGCAGCTGCTGGACGAGGAGCCCTCGGTCGACCTGGCCGCCTACGACGGGTCGGATACGGCGCCCGAGGACGCCACCGAGGCAGGCGAGGGCGCCGCCGAGGTGCTGGTGCTGGGCTCCACCCACCTCGCCCAGGTGGATTGGGAGCCTGACGCCGACGAGGTCGCCGCGGTGACCGACGCGCTGGCCGGGTTCGAGCCCGACCTGGTCGCCGTCGAGCACCTGCCACCCGACTGGCCGGTCGGGCAGGGCCGCGACTACCGCCCCGAGCTCGACGTCGACGCGCACGCCCAACGCTGGGGCCTCGACGACGACGTGATGACCGCGATCCTCGACGACCCCGACGCCCACGACGACCCCTGCGAGGTGGGACGCGCGTTCCTCGCCGAGCGTGATCTGGTCAACGCCGCCTACTGGTGGGACGTGCACGACTGCGACGAGCCCACCGACCACGACGAGCTCGCCGACTGGTGGGACGAGCACCGCCAGCACGAGACGGCGGTGATCGGCCATCCTGTCGCCGAGGACGCCGGCGTCGAGCGGCTCGCCAGCGTGGACTACCAAGGCGACGACGCGGGCTGGTTCCTGCACGAAGAGATCCTCACCCGCGAGGCGCTCACCTCCCCGGGGGACCTGTGGCTCATGCTGCCCGAGGTCAGCCCGAACGCCCGCCAGCTCGGCGCGCACGTCGACCAGCACGGCGAGGACCTGGTTGCGCTGCTCGACCACCTCAACTCGCCCGAGTGGATCGGGGCGCAGTACTGGTCGTATGAGCAGGAGCTCGCCGGGATCGAGGCCCGCGAGGCGGGTCCGCGCCAGCTCGACGCCTACTGGCGCCGCAACGAGGAGATGGCAGGCAAGCTCGACGAGGCGATCGCCGACCACGACGCCCAACGCGCGCTGGTCATCGTCGGCGCCGGCCACAAGTACTTCGTCGACGAGCTCGCCCGCGAGGCCGGGCACCAGTGGGTCGACCCCCGCGAGCACCTGCCCGACCCCTGACGCTGCCGCTTACGCGGTGCGTTGGGGCGGGCACCGCGGCGCCTCGCGTCGCGGTGCCTCGGCTACGCTGCGGCACCGCTGCAGGCAGGAGGCGGGCGATGCGGACGCTGGGGATCCTCGGGGGCATGGCGTGGCCCTCGACGCTGGAGGCCTACCGAGCGATCAACGAGCAGGTCAACGCGCGCCTCGGTGGCCACCGCTCCGCCCCGCTGCTGATCTGCTCGCTGGACTTCGCCGAGGTCGAGGAGCTGCAGGCAGCCGGTGACTGGGACGGTGCGGGCGCGCTGCTCGCCGACGCCGCCGCCCGCCTCGAGGCTGCCGGCGCGCAGGGCCTGATGCTGGTGTCCAACACCATGCACCGCGTCGCCGAGGCGATCGAGGCGCGCACCACCGTGCCGCTGCTGCACCTCGCCGACGCCACCGCCAGGCGGATCACCGCCGACGGCGTCGGGCGCGTGGGGCTGCTCGGCACGCGGTTCACCATGGAGCAGGACTTCTACCGAGGACGTCTGGAGGGCCACGGCCTCGACGTCCGCGTGCCGCCCGCGCCCGCCCGCGACGCGGTCCACCGGATCATCTACGACGAGCTGGTCCACGGCGAGGTTCGCGACGCGAGCCGCCAGCGCGTGCTGGAGATCATCGGCGCCCTCGAAGCCCAGGGCGCCCAGGGCGTCATCTCCGGTTGCACCGAGATCGAGCTGCTGGTGGGCCCCGAGCACCTGGACACCGGCTGGTACCCGACCACCGCGATCCACGCCGAGGCCGCCGTCGACTGGATCCTCGGCGCGTGAGCCCTGCGGCGAGGCCACCGCACGCGCCGTTTACCTACGGGGCCCCTCGGACGTAGGATCGGAGGCCGGCCAGCCAGTCGGTGCGACCCGCCGGCGCCTGGCCGACGCTGCTGCCGAGTGGCGCGCGGGCCACCCGGCAGGTGTGCGCGACCGCCGCGGATCCGGCCCCGGTCCGACGCGCTGCAGCGCTGCGCCCGCGATGACGCGCCACCGGAAGGTGGCGCGCGGAGCCGATCGTGTCGTGCCAGCGAAGAGAAGGGGCTTGCCCGTGTTCGACCTGCCGCTGCGCCGTGTGCTCGCCCTCGCCGCGGTCCTGCTGCTGCTCGTCGCTGCCTGCGCTCCCGACGAGGACCCTGCAGCCGAGGCGCCCGATGACGGCGCCGAGGACGAGGACCCCGTCGACGAGGACGCCGACGAGGACGCCGACGAGCCAGAGGATCCCGACGCCGATGAGGGCCTCGCCCTCGACCCCGTCGAGGAGGTGCGCATCGCCTACGTGCCGATCATGAAGTTCGCCACCGCCTACGTGGCCGAGCAGCGCGGCCACTTCGAGGACCTCGGCCTGGACGTGACCTTCGAACAGGTCGCCTCGGGCACCGAGGCGATCGCGTTCCTCGAGGAGGGCACCGTCGACCTCGGTGGCATCGCGCTGGTCGCCTCGACCTGGAACGCCTGGGACGCCGGCATCGACCTGCGGGTCATCGCCCCGGGCGGCCTGGAGCCCGAGGCTGACAGCCCCACCAAGCTGATGGCGCGCAGCGACCTCGTCGAGGACGGCGAGGTCGAGGAGGTCGCCGACCTGGAGGGCCGCACCGTGGCGGTCGCCGGCGGGCCGGGCAGCGGCGGGGAGTACCTGCTGACCCGGGCGCTGGAGGAGGGCGGCCTCGGCTTCGACGACGTGGACGTGCAGGACCTCGGCAACCCGGAGATGCCCGCCTCGTTCGAGGCCGAGGCGATCGACGCCGCGCTGGTCGGCTCCCCCTACGCCGACCAGGCCGAGAGCGCGGGGCACGCCGCGCCGCTGCTCGACCTCGCCGAGGCCGTGCCCGGCGCGATGACCGTGGCGTTCGTGGGCTCGGCGAGCCTGGTGGAGGAGCGCCCCGAGGTGGCCGAGCGCCTCGCGCTGGGGCTGCTGCGGGCCGCCGAGCAGATGCAGGGCGAGGACTACCTCGCCGACGAGAACATCGAGGCCTACCTCGAGTTCGTCGACACCACCGAGGAGGACCTGCGCGAGGGCGAGCCGGTCGTCTACGACCCCGAGCAGGACATCCCGGTGGACGGGCTCGACGACATCGAGCGTGTCCACCGCGAGAACGGCCGCGTGGAGTACGAGGAGCCCATCGACGCTGACGAGGTGGTCGACACGAGCTTCGTCGAGTGGGCCCGCGACGCAGCCGATGAGTGAGGCCCACGGCGCGCGGCGCCACGACCCCCACCAAGGCTCGCCTGCCGCAGAGCCCGCGCCCAAGATCGTGGCCGACCGCCTCCACAAGCGCTTCCCGGCAGCCGGGGAGCCGGTGGTGGCGCTGGAGGAGCTCTCGCTGACCGTGGCCGAGGGCGAGCTGGTGTCGGTGGTGGGCCCCTCGGGGTGTGGCAAGACCACGTTCCTGCGTCTGCTGGCCGGGCTGGAGGAGCCCACCTCCGGGTCGCTGGCGATCCGCGCCAGCGACGACGGAGCGCAGCGCCCCCAGAACGCCGTGGTGTTCCAGGAGTATGGGATCTTCCCGTGGAAGACGGTGCTCCAGAACGTCGCGTTCGGCCTACAGATGCGCGGGGTGGCGCGCCGCGAGCGCGAGGAGCAGGCCCAGGCGTGGGTGGAGCGCGTCGGGCTCGCCCGCTTCGCCGGCGCCTATCCCCACGAGCTGTCGGGCGGCATGAAGCAGCGCGTGAGCATCGCCCGGGCGCTGGCCAACGACCCCGAGGTGCTGCTGATGGACGAGCCGCTCGGGGCGCTGGACGCCCAGACGCGCACCGTCATGCAGGAGGAGATCCTCGACCTGTGGGAGCGCGACCAGAAGACGGTGGTCTACATCACCCACAGCATCGACGAGGCGGTGTTCCTGAGCGACCGGGTGGTGGTCATGACCGCCCACCCGGGGCGCAAGAAGGCCGAGCACGCCATCGACCTGCCACGCCCCCGTCGGTGGGAGCAGACCGGCGGCGCCGACTTCGCCGCGCTGCGCCTGCAGATCTGGAGCGACCTGGAGGACGAGGTGAAGCGGACCATGGCAGGCCAGGCATGACCAGCACCCACGACCCCGACGCGCCCGCGTCCGCTCCGCCCCCGCACGTGCGCGGCCGCGAGCATCCCGCCGACCCCGCGCCGGCCGACTCTGCGGCGGCTGCGCCCGCGCAGCCCCAGCCGCCCGCGCCCGGCTCGGCCTCCCAGAGGCTGCTGCGGCGCGTGCCGCACCACCGGCTGGCCGCCCCGAGCGCGGCGCTGGTGGGCTTCATGGCGGTGTTCACCCTGGTCGGTGGCTGGCAGTTGGCCTGGTGGGCCGGCGCGCTGGTGACCTTCGCCCTGCTGGTGTGGCTGGCCCAGACCGGGCAGGAGGTGGTGCCGCGCCGCCACCTGCGCGCCTACGAGCGTGGCCTGGCCACACTGTTCCCGCTGCTGCTGCTCGCCGGCTGGGAGCTGCTGGCAGGCACGGGCGCGCTCAGCGCCCGCTGGTTCCCGCCGCCCAGCGACATCGCGGTGGCGGTCTGGGAGCTGAGCGTCGAGCCCGAGACGGGCGGCACCAGCCTGCTCGGCCGCCCCTGGCGACTGCCCGAGCTGATCGGCGAGCTCGGGCTGGCCGGCGCGCTGGGAGCCATCGTCGAGGAGAGCCACGTCCTGGCCACCCTCGGCCGCGTGTTCATCGGGTTCGTGCTGGGCCTGGCACCCGGCATCGTGGTGGGCGCGCTGATGGGGGCCAACCGCACCGTGCGGATCATGCTCGACAACGTGATGTCGGCCTTCTACGTGCTGCCCAAGATCGCGATCTTCCCGATCGTGATGCTGCTGTTCGCCAACCCCTTCGGCGAGGGGCCGATCATCACCGTGGTGGCGGTCTCGGCGTTCTTCTTCGTGGCGTTCAACACCATGGCCGGCGTCCAGGGAGTCGACCGGATCTTCCTGGACGTGGGAGCCAACTACGGCGCCAACCGGCTGCAGATGTTCCGCCACGTGATCATCCCCGGCGCGTTGCCGGTCATCTTCGCCGGCTTCCGCATCGCGCTCGGGGCGGCGCTGATCGTGGTGGTGGCCGTGGAGTTCGTGCGCGCCGACCAGGGCGTGGGCCACCTGACGATCTACTACTGGGAGGTCCTGTCGCCCCCGCGCATGTACGCCGGGCTGTTCACCACCATGGCGCTCGGAGTGCTGCTCACCTTCGGGCTGCTGGCGGTGGAGAAGCGGGTGATGCCGTGGCGCCGCAACCGCGGCGACGACGACCTGCCCACCGGATGACCGCGCTCGCCGCGGGCCACCCGGCCCTGCCAGGCGGGGTCGGACGCGGGCGCCGCAGGCTGCCGGCAGGGGACACCATGCGACTCGCGGTTGCCCTGTGCGAACGGTCCTCGTAGCGTTCACGCCGGCCACGGGGCGCCCGCGCGCTGCGGCAGCGCGCGCCCATACCGCCGAGAAAGGATCGCGCATGGTCGCAGGAGCGCTCCGCGCGCTGGCCGCGGGCGCGCTCGCCGCAGCGCTGGTCCCGGTGATCAGCGGCGGCGACCAGGCGCAGGCCCAGGAGCCCGAGCTCGAGGAGGTCGGCTGCGCGGAGCTGTCGGCCGGCCTCGGTGCGCTCGAGGACGAGCTCACCTGCGGGCGCGTGACGGTCCCGGCGTTCCATGACGACCCCGACAAGGGCGTGTTCCAGCTGGCGGTGGCCGTCGCCGACGGCGCGACGCTCGCCGACCCGCCTGCCGAGGGGCTGCCCGACGAGCACCCGCTGATGATCCTCGGCGGCGGTCCCGGCGAGCGCGTGCTGGACCGCATCGCCCCTGCGGCGATCGAGCAGCCCGCGCGCCTGGGGCTGCCCGCCGACGGACGCGACCTCGTGTTCGTCGAGCAGCGCGGCATCCGCCCCAGCACCCCCGTCTTGGACTGCGACCTGGGCGCCCCACCCGTCGAGGGCGCGGCCGCCCCGTGGCTGCCGCCCGAGCGGCCCGGCCCGCCCGACGAGCCGCCGCTGCCCTTCGGCGCCGAGCTCGAGAGCCAGGAGCGCAGCCCGCTGGCCGATGCAGCCGCCCGTTGCGCCGACGACTACGAGGACGAGCTCGCCGCCGACGACGACCTCGACATCCCCGATGTGGCCACCTACCTGTCGGCCTTCACCACCGCCGAGAGCGCCCGCGACCTCGCGGTGGTCGCCGAGGCGATCGACGCCGACGCGGTCCACCTCAAGGGCGTCTCCTACGGCGCGAAGCTGGCCCTGCAAGCCGCCGCCGCCACCCCCGACACCTGGGAGACCCTCACGCTGGCCTCAGCCATCTCGACCCAGGACAACTACCTCTCCGAGCTGCCCGCGAGCTTCCTGGACACCCTGGAGCGTCTCGAGGAGGCGTGCCAGGGCGACCCGGGCTGTGCCGAGCGCGTGGGCGGCAGCCTCGCCGCCGACCTCGACGACGCGGTGGACCGGCTCGCCACCAACCCTGACCCCATCGGCGAGCCTGCGGTCGGTGGCGGGCTGCTGACCGACCGGGTGCTGGCCCGCGAGGCGCTCAACGTCTTCTACGGGCCGGCGCGCGAGACCGCGGTGCGCATCGACGCGCTGGGCGACACGCGCTACGTCGACACGCTCCTCGGGCGCACCCGCGCGCAACCCCGTGGCGTCGAGCCGGTCGCTGCCACGGAGGCCGCCAATGCCGCGGAGGCCACCCCCGCGGGCAGCGCCATCGAGCTCGGCATGCACCTGGCGTTCACCTGCAACGAGGAGGTCGCCTGGGGCGCGTTCGAGTGGCCGCCCGCCGACCGGCCGGTGGGCACCGCGCTGTATGCCTCCAGCTTCGTGGACGGCTTCTACACCGACGAGGTGTGCGAGGCCTACGAGGCCACCGGCGTGCCCGATGACCCCTTCGCCGACGCGGTCGCGGCACCCGTGCCAACCCTGGTGGTGACCGGCGCGCTGGACCAGATCACCCCGCCGAGCTTCGCTGACCGCGTCGTCGACGCGCTCGAGGCGCAGGACACCCCCTACGTGGCCGCCGAGCTCCCCGATGCCACCCACAGCCCCACCACCAAGGTCGGGCGCTGCGGTCAGGAGCTGGTCGAGGAGTTCCTCGTCGCCCCGCCGACCGGACCCGACGAGGAGCCCGCGGGCTGCGCGCAGGACCGCGAGGTCGCCTTCGACGTGGTGCTGTCGCAGGCGCTGTCGGAGGACGTGCAGCGCGTGGGCGGCGCCGACCGGGTGGCCACCGCCGCGGACCTGTCGGGCTGGACCTTCCACGGCGAGACCGAGGTCGCCTACCTCGCCTCCAGCGAGGCCTTCCCCGACGCGCTGGCCGCTGGGGCGATCGCCGGCGCCCAGGACGCGCCGGTGCTGCTGACCTCCAGCGATGGCTTGGCCAGCGCCACCGAGCAGGAGCTCGCCCGTCTGGCACCCGACCGGGTGGTGGTGCTCGGCGGCGACAAGGCCCTGTCCGACGACGTCGAGGAGGCCGTCGCCGCGCTCGACGCCGTCGGCGAGGTCGGTCGCATCGCTGGTGAGAACCGCTACGCCACCGCCCAGCGGCTGGCCGAGGCCACCTTCCCCGAGGGCGCCGACACCGTCATGGTCGCCACCGGCGAGCAGTTCCCCGACGCGCTGGCCGGCGGCCCGCTGGCAGCCGCGCAGCGCGCCCCGCTGCTGCTGACCCGCGGTGACGCGCTGCCCGAGGAGATCGCCAGCACGCTCACCGAGCTCGATCCCGAGCGGATCCTGCTGCTCGGCGGCGACGCGGCGGTCACCGACGACGTCGAGGGGGACCTCGCCGCGCTGGTCGGGGCCAGCAGCGTGGAACGCATCGCCGGTGAGAACCGCTACGAGACCGCCCAGCTGCTGGCCGAGCGCGTGGGCGCGCCCATCGACGAGGGCTACGTCGCCTCCGGGGAGAGCTTCCCCGACGCGCTGGCGGGCACGCCGCTGGCCACCGGACGCGGGCCGCTGCTGCTGGCCCGCCTCGACTCCTTGCCCGACCCGACCGTGGCTGCGATCCGCAACCTCGAGCTGGACACCGCGGTGCTGCTCGGTGGCCCCGCAGCGCTCGACGACGTGGTGGGCCGGGCGGTCGACGACGAGCTGTGAGTCCCACCGCGCGGTGACCCGCGCCGCTCGGGGAGCCGCGCCGCTAGCTGGTGGGGCCGCGCAGGAACGGCGCGCGGGACGCGCGCGGCACCGCGCCGCGATCCGCCCCCTCGTGCTGGCCCTGCTGGCCGTCGCCGCTCCCGCCGCCCTCGGCGCCGCCCGCGGGCGCGGCCTCGCCGCCCGCGGGCTCGTCGCCCGCGAGCGCGGCCTCGTCCTCGGGCTCGAGCACCACGCGCGCCTCGCCATGGGTGAGCAGGTCGTTGAGCATGATCGTGATCCCGGCGACGCACAGGAACAGCCCGGCGACCAGCGCCGCGTTCTGGAAGTGGCGCAGCACGAAGAAGCCGGCAGCAGCACCGTCGGGGATCCACAGGATCGGCGCCATCAGGCCGAGGATCGCCACGACCGCGTAGACCATGAAGCGGATGAAATCCACCGGCAGGCGGCGGATCGTCAGCCCGTAGACGATGGTGGCCACGATCAGGATGGAGGCCAGCGCCTGCACCGCGATCGTGGCCCGCTCGCCGAGGAACACGAACCGGCTCTCCTCGTACTCGGCGGTGCCCACCGCGTCGAACAGCACCGCCACCACGCCGTTGCCCAGCAGGAACGCGAGCGCCAGCAGGAACGGCATCCACAGCAGGCGCACGCTGCGCATGAGCTCGTAGCCGTTGGCGGCGCGCCACACCACCAGCCACACGCCGGCTGCGGCGAGGTAGATCGCCAGGGCGGTGAGGCTGTGATCGAAGCCGAGCTCCACGGGTCCTCCTGCGATCGTCGCTCCTGGTGCGGTCACCAGCGGGCACGCTGGTGCTGTCGTCAGGTTCGTCCCGCGCGTGAGGGCGCGTCACGATTGCGGTGATCAGGTTCGAGGACCCCGAGCGCGGCCAGCGCCGCCAGCAGGCCGACCAGCGGCAGCAGCGCCACCCCGAGCGGACCCTGCGGATCGTGCACGCCCTCGGCAGCCAGCAGCCCGATCGTGCCGGCAGCCAGCCACGCCCCCACGGTCAGGCCCACCGGCCCGGGCGGGGTCGCCGGCGCCTGCCGCGGTGGGCCCTCCAGGCGCCCGAGCAGCGCCACGAGCACCGCCAGCACCAGCGCGCAGCCGAGGATCCACACCGGACGCAGCGCCCACCAGGCGCCGCTCAAGGGCTCGACGACCGGGACCACGCCGGTGGCCACCAGCACGGCGGCGAGCACCACCAGCGCGGTCAGGTGCCACAGGAACACCGTCATGATGCGGCTGCCGGCCAGTGCCACCAGCAGCCACGGGCGGTCGCGCGCCAGCAGCCGCCCGGCGGGGCGGTGGATCAGCGCGATGACGCCCAGCCAGGCCACCGCCAGGGTGGGCATCGCCAGCGACGGCGGCGTGGCGTTGGTGCGCCCGTCGACCTCCACGACCATGTCCACCGGGTAGCCCAGCACGGTGACCAGGCCCAGCAGCACCACCAGCCCGCCGACCAGCAGCGCCAGCCCGGCCAGGGGGCCCGGCAGCCCGCGGCGATGCCAGATCAGCCCGAGCTGGTGGATCGCGAACCACGCCCACACGAAGCTGGTCCACTGGGCGGCCTCGAGCCCGGCGGCGGTCAGCGCGTCGGCCACGGCCACCAGGGCGACCAGCACGAGGGGGACCAGCAGACCGACGCGAGCGTCCAGCCGCACCGTCACCGGCACCGCCACCGTGACCACCACGTAGACCGCCAGGAACCAGGCCGGCACCAGCGCGCTCTGCGAGGCCAGGGTCAGCCACCGGCTCTCGATCCCCAGCGCCTGGCCCAGCGCCACCGCCACCGCCCAGGCCGCCACGAGCGGCACCAGCGGGCGCAGCAGCCGCCGCGCACGTCGCCCGGCCCAGGCCACCGCGGTCTCGCCGCGGCCCTGTGCGCGCTGCCAGGCGCGCGCGTTGGCCCACCCGCCCACGATGAAGAACACCGGCATCACCTGGAACACCCAGGTCGCCGGCCGAGTCCACTCCGCCTCGTGCACCAGCAGCCGCACGAACGGCTCGCCATCCACCGTGACGATGACCGGCAGCAGCCAGTGCCCGAGCACCACTGCGCCCAGCGCGACCACACGCAGCAGGTCGACCACGCGGTCGCGGTCGGTGTCGGCCAGGACGCGGTCGCGCTCAGCGGTCATCGGCCCTCAAACGGTCGGTGCCCTCGCCCCCTAGCCTTCCCCGGCCGCGACCTCGCGCTGCAGGATCGCAGCGTGCTCGCCAGGCAGCGACAGGGCGCCCTCGACGACGTCGTCGGGCTCGACGGCGCCGCTGCCCTGGGTGCGCAGCCGCACCGTCCACCGGCCCGCGGGCAGCGCGAGCGTCGCCGCATGCGCCTCCAGGTTGCCGGCCACCAGCACATCGCCGCGGACATAGGCCACCACCGGCGGTGTGGTGGCATGCCAGCGCACCGGCCCGCCACGCAGCCCCGACAGCGCACCACGCAGCGCCACCAGCCGCCGGTAGGCCCACAGCGGCGACCCCGGGTCGGCGCGCTGGACGGCGACGGTGTCGGCATCGGTGCGCCCACCCCACGGCAGCCAGGCCTGCTCGGCGTCGGTGAACCCGAGCCGCTCGCCAGGCTCCCAGGGCATCGGCGTGCGCGCCGGGTCGCGCGACAGGGCCCCACCGGTGCGCCGCGCCAGCGGATCCTGGTAGGCCTGCGGCGGCACGTGCCCGTCCTCCAGCCCCAGCTCGTCACCCTGGTACAGCACCGGCAGCGCCGGCAGCCCCAGGGTGAGCACCGCCAGCGTCAGCGCGCGCCGCCGCCCCATCTGGCCGCCGCCGTAGCGGGTGGGAGCACGGCGGCGATCGTGGCTGGACTGCACCCACGCCAGATGCGGGCCGGTGACCTCGGCAGCGCGCAGCTGGGCCGCCAGATGCGCCGGGTCCCACTCCGACTCCACCAGGCCGAACCAGAAGCCTGTGTGCAGCCCGTCCTGGTCACGCAGGTAGGTGGCCAGGCGCTGCGGGTCGAGGATGTAGACCTCCCCGAGCAGCAGCGCCCCGTAGGGCTCGGCCACCGCGCGCCAGCGCCGGTGCAGGTCACGCAGGCCCGGCTGCTCGCGGTCGTGGACGTGCTCGATGGCGTAGTGGTCGGCGGCGCGCCCGTCCAGCCGGGCGGGCTGCTGGGCCGCGGGCACCTCGGGCTGGTCCGGCAGGCCCGGCGCCTTCTTCAGCGCATGGGCCACGTCGATGCGAAAGCCCGCGACGCCGCGGTCCAACCAGAACCGCAGGATCGCGTCGAACTCGCGGGCCACCGCCGGGTTGTCCCAGTTGAGGTCGGGCTGCTCGGGAGCGTACAGGTGCAGGTAGTACTGCCCCGTGGCCGGCTCGAAGGTCCAGGCGGGCCCACCGAACACCGACACCCAGTTGTTGGGCGGCCCGCCGTCCGGGGCCGGGTCGCCCCAGTGGTAGTAGTCGCGGTAGGGGTCGTCGCGGCTGGCGCGCGCCCGCTGGAACCACGGGTGCTCCACCGAGGTGTGGTTGGGCACCAGGTCCAGCAGGACCGCGATGCCGCGGTCGCGGGCCTCGGCCAGCAGCGCGTCGACGTCGGCGAGGGTGCCCAGCCGCGGGTGCACCGCGCAGTAGTCGGCGACGTCGTAGCCGTGATCGGCCATGGGGGAGGGGTTGATGGGCGAGAGCCACACCAGATCGACGCCGAGCCAGGCGAGGTGGTCCAGGCGCTGGCGCAGCCCGGTGAGGTCGCCCCAGCCGTCCCCGTCCCCATCGGCGAACGAGGGCAGATACACCTGATAGCCGACGCGGTCAGCCCACCATCCGGGCTGGGTGTGCGGTGAGGCGTCGGCGGGCTCGGTGGTGGTCACGGCGGTGCTCCGGGTCGCTGTCGCTGTCGGCGCGCGACAGTCTGACCGCCGCGCCGCCGCGCCTGGGTGACGCGGTGCCCGCTACTGTCGGGACCATGGCCCAGGACGCGCGCTCCCGCCTCGCACGCCGCGTGCGCGAGCCCGACCCCGACCTCGCCGAGCTGGCCCTGTGCGCCGGCGCGGCGCTGACCGGTGACGTCGACGTCGACGACCACCTGGCCCGCATCGACGAGATCGCCACCCTGCTGGACCCGGCCGAGGTCACCGGCGAGCCGCGCGCCGAGGCCGCCGCCCTGTCGGCGCTGCTGGCCGGCGAGCTCGGCTTCCACGGCGACGCGGTCACCTACCACCACCCACGCAACGGCCTGCTGCACGTGGCGCTGGCACGCCGGCAGGGTCTGCCCATCACCCTGGCGATCCTCTACGTCGCCGTGGCTCGCCGCGTGGGCATCACCGCCTACGGCTGCAACACGCCGGGGCACTTCCTCGTCGGCGTGGGTGCGGCGAGCCCGCCGCCGGTGCTGATCGACGCCTTCGACGGCGGGGCGCTGCTGGCCGCCGACGACGTCGTCGAGCGCATCCCCGCGATCGCCGAGGTCGCCGGCGGGCTCGCCCAGGCGCTGCAGCCGGCCAGCCCCGTCACAGTGGTGCGGCGGCTGCTGGCCAACCAGGCGCGCGACCTGCAGGCGCGCGGAGAGGTCGGCCGCGCGCTGACCGCGGTCGAGCTGAAGCGGCTGCTGCCCGACAGCGGCGCCGACGACGTGGGCGAGCAGGCTCGGCTGCTGGTGCAGGTCGGCCGCTTCGTCGACGCCAGCGCCCTCGTCGAGGATCATCTGGCGGCCCGCAGTCCCACCGAGCCGGCCGCCACCGAGCTGGCGCGCCTGGCGCGCGCGGCGCGCGCCCGGTTGAACTGACCCGGCTCGCCGGAGCCAAGCCACCACAGGAGCCTCATGAGCGGCCCACCACCACCGCGACCCGAGCCCACCCCGCAGCCCGATCACCCACCGGACCGGCGACCGGGAGCGCCGCCCCTCGGTGCGCCACCCGGACCGACGTGGGTCGAGGCGTCCGGCCACCACGCCTGGCTGGAAGCCGAGCTGCGTCGGCTCGTGGCCTTCCCGCACGCCGATCACCATCCCGCCGGCGGCTTCGCCTGGCTGGACGACCGCGGTCGTGGCGACGGCAGCGCGCCGGTGCGGACCTGGATCACCGCGCGCATGACCCACGTGGCGGCGCTGGCCCACCTGTGGGGGCTGCCCGGCCACAGCGGGCGCATCGACCGCGGCCTGGCCGCGCTGTCGGGGCCGCTGCACGACGCGGTGCACGGCGGCTGGCACAGCGGCCTGGCCGCCGACGGCACGCCATTGCCAGATCCCAAGGGCGCCTACGACCACGCGTTCGTGGTCCTGGCGGCTGCCAGCGCCACTGCCGCCGGGCGTCCGGGCGCCACGGCGCTGCTGGCAGATGCGCTGGCCACGCTCGACCAGCGCTTCTGGAATGCCGACGCCGAGCGCTGCGTGGAGGCGTGGGACGCCGCGTGGACCACCTGCGAGGCCTATCGGGGCGCCAACAGCAACATGCACGTCGTCGAGGCGCTGCTGGCCGCCGGCGACGTCACCGGCGAGTGTGGCTGGCACGAGCGGGCGCTGGCGATCGCCAGCAGGCTCATCGACGGGGTCGCCCGCGAGCAGGGCTGGCGGGTCGTCGAGCACTTCGCCGCCGACTGGACCCCGCTGCCCAAGCACCATGCCGAGCAGCCCGACCATCCCTTCCGCCCCTACGGCACCACGGTGGGGCACTGGCTGGAGTGGGCGCGCCTGCTGGTCCACCTCGAGGCGTCGCTGCCCGACCCGCCCGCCTGGCTGGCCGAGGCCGCCCGGGAGCTGTTCGGCGCTGCGGTCGCGGTCGGCTGGGCCGCTGATGGGCACCCGGGGTTCGTCTACACCCTCGATTGGCACGACCGTCCGGTCGTGACCGGTCGGCTGCACTGGGTGGCCGCCGAGGCGATCGGTGCGGCGGCGGTGCTGGGACGCCGCTTCGACGACCCGGCCTACGAGGCGTGGTACCGGGCGTTCTGGGACCACGCCGCCGCGGCGTTCCGGGACACCGAGCGCGGCAGCTGGCATCACGAGCTGACCGCCGCGGGCGAGCCCGCGGGCGGGGTGTGGTCGGGCAAGCCCGACCTGTACCACGCGGTGCAGGCCACGCTGCTGCCGCGCACCGCGTCTGCACCGGCGCTTGCACCCCAGCTCGCCGCGCGCTGACCGGCACCGAATGTTGCCGTGGCGCCGGCCGTCTCGGCGTCGGCTGGCCGCGGCCGACTGCCCCGGGGCGGGTCAGCGCCTGCTCGGGGACTGACCCGAGGCACGGCGGCGCTCCCGGCGCGTGCGTCGCAGCGGCGGCAGCCCCACCAGCCGGTCGCCGCGCTGCAGGCGCCCCAGCGCCGGATCGTCGTAGCGCAGCAGGGTGCCCTCGCGCTCCACAGCGATGGTGCGCTGCCCGGCGATGTCCTCGAGGCGCTCACCGACCTCGCCCTCGGCGACCTCGCGCTCGTCGAGCGCCAGGCCGTGGGCGGTGTGCAGCAGGTCGTTGACGACCTCGCCGACGCTGGGGTGCAGGCTCGTCATGCCCAGCAGGCGGCCGGCGGTCTCGGCCGAGATGATCACCTCGTCGGCGCCGCTCTGGCGCAGCAGCGGGGCGTTCTCCTCCTCGCGGGCGGCGGCCACGATCATCGCGCGAGGCGCCAGCTCGCGGGCGGTCAGCGTGGTCAGCACGGCGCTGTCGTCGCGGTCGGTGGCCACGATGACCGCCTTGGCACGCTCGACGCGCGCCTCGCGGAGCACCGCGGTGCGCGAGGCCTCGCCCAACACGGTGGTGTAGCCCGCCGTGCTCGCCTCCCCGGCGGTGTCGGCGTCCTCGTCGACGATCACGACCTCGTTGCGGGGGACCCCGTCCTCGCACAGCGCGCGCGCCGCCGACCGGCCCTTCACCCCGTAGCCGCAGATGACGTAGTGGTCGCTGATCGTGTCGCGCCACCGGTTGCGGCGGTGCGCCTCGCGCCAGCGCTCTGTCAGCAGCTCCACGGTGGTGCCGACCAGCAGCAGCAGGAACGCCACGCGCGCCGGCGTGATGATCAGGGTGGTGGCCAGGCGCGTCTCGGGCGTGACGGGCGTGATGTCGCCGTAGCCGGTGGTCGTCACCGAGACCGAGGCGTAGTAGAACGCATCCAGCCAGGTCACGGGCCCCCCGGCATCATCCACGTAGCCGTCACGTCCCAGCCACACGGTCACTGCGACGAGAGCGACCAGGCCAAGGGCCATCGCCACGCGCCACACGAGCGCGCGCACGGGTCCGACCTGCCGCCTGGGCGGTCGTGCTTGGATCTGCTCCACGGCTCCGGACCTCGTCAGGGGATCAGCGGCAACCGTAGCAAGCCGCTGCCCCCGCGGTGGTCGCTGGCCCCGGGGGCTGGTGGCCGGCCGCTGGTGGCCGGCCCGAGGGTGGGTGCGCGCAGCTGGGCTGCGCGCGGTGGCCTCACGGCTGCAGCGACCGGGGCCGCGCCACCAGCACCGGGCAGGGGCTCTCGCGCACCACGGTGATGGCGGTGCTGCCGATCCGCAGGCGGCGCAGGCCCGTGCGCCCGTGGGTGCTCAGCGCGGCGAGCCCGGCGCCGCGCTCGCGCAGCGCCGCGACGATGTGGGGCACGGGCTGGGACGGGTCGGGTGCCGGCAGCGCGTCGCTGTGCACCGTCAGCTGCGCGTCGCGCAGCTGCTCGGCGAGCCGCTCGGTGTACCCGCGCGGGCACCCCGGGGTGTGCCCGCAGTCGCCCGCGTCGGCGTCCTCGGCGCCCGCGGTCACCTGCTGGGCCCAGCGCTCGGGCACGATCTCCAACAGGCGCAGCGCCATCCCGAACCGGCGCGCCCAGGTGGCTGCGGGGTCCAGGATCTCTTCGGACAGCTCCGAGCAGTCCACGCAGGCCACCACCTCGCCCGCGATGGGCGTGCGATCCTCCTCGCAGGAGGGTCCCACCAGCAGCAGCGGTCCCGACAGCCGCCCCAGCGCCGCCTCGGCGACGCTGCCCAGAGCCGGCCCGCCACGCTCGGCTGCGCGGCCGTGGCTGGACAGGCACACCAGGGCGCCCTCGTCGGCAAGGGTCAGCGCCTCGAGCCCGGCGATGGGGGAGGCGGCGACCTCCACGCGGACCTCGACGGGCACCTCGGTGATGGCATCGGCCAGCGACCGCAGGACCTCGGCGCGCTCGCTGCGCTCGGGGTCGCCGTCGACCTCGGAGGGGTAGAGCTGGCTGTACAGCAGCAAGCCGACGCCGCTGGCGCGGGCGATGGCCACGGCGTGGGGCAGCGAGCGCGCGGCCAGACCGCTGCCGTCCTGGGGCGCGATGACGCGCGTGAGAGGCGGCGCCTTGGTCGCAGGCGGCATGGCGGTCCTTTCGGTCCGTGCCGGCCCCGGAGCGTGTGCTGGCCGCTAGGCGGCCGGTCCGGCGCCAGCCTCGTCGTCGGCGTGCTGGTCGAGCGCTGCGTCCTCGCTGTGGTTGCTGTCCGGCTCGGAGCCAGTGGCCTCGAGGCGTTGCTGCAGGCGGGCGGCCTGATCGTGGTTGAGCGCGCGCTCGTTGCGCAGGAAGTCGCGGATGACCCGCAGCTGCTCCTTGGTGGCTCGGCGCAGCGCGTACGCTCCCGCCGCGGCGATCTCGGCGCGCACATCACCGACGGTGCGGGCGGCGGCCTCGGTGGGGACCACCAGCACGCGGCGCCGGTCGGCGCGATCGCGTTGCCGCTCGGCGTAGCCGGCGCTCTGCAGCCGGTCGACCACGCTGGTGATCGCACCGGTGGACAGGCCGGTGGCCTCGGCCAGCGCTCCAGCGGTCATGGGGCCGTACACGAGCAGCATGTCGAGGGAGCGCGCGTCGCTGCGGTTGAGGTCGATGAGCTCGGCGATGGTGCCCTCGACCCGATCCGCCGCGATGTTCAGCGCCCGCACCTCGTCGCGCACGGACGTCACGAGCTCGTCGCGGGTCTCCCTCGTCATCTCGCTCTTTCGAAGATCGAGAAGTAAAGGTTGGACAGCGGAAGGTTACCATTCCGTCCAGCGGTTGGGGGCCGCTCACTGTCCCATCGGGCATATCACCATTGGCCCGGGTGGTGCGAAGCCCCGGGCCGCGTCGTCACCGCGCGTTCACCCACAGTGGCTATCGTCTCGCCGGGCGAGAGAAGGAGCGCAGCGGCGTGACCATCGTGGAGCTGCTCCGCCACGCCAAGGCGGGGTCGCGCAAGGACTGGAGCGAGGGGCCCGACGCCCAGCGCCCCCTGACCGAGGAGGGCTGGGCGCAGGCTCGCGCGCTCGCAGACGAGCTGCTGGCGATCGACGAGCCCAGCGTGCTGCTCAGCAGCCCCCTCACCCGCTGCTGGCAGACCCTCGAGCCGCTGGCCCGGCGCACGCATCGCGGGATCGTGGGTGCGGATGCCCTGGCCGAGTCGCCCGGGGTGCCCGTGGTCGACGCCGGCAGCCTCTGGGTGGGCGCGGCGTGGCTCGGTGGTCGCGCGCTCGGTCTGATCGAGGAGCTGGTGGCCAGCCACCCCGGCGAGCGCCTGGTGCTGTGCAGCCACGGCGATGTGATCCCCGCGACCCTGTCGGTGCTGTCGGGCCGTGACGGGCTCGGCATGGGCGAGGTGCACCTCAAGAAGGGCGGGCGCGCGACGCTGGCGTTCGAGGACCGCCGCTGCACCTCGGTCACGTTCCATCCGGCGCCGTCGGTGCGCTGACCGCTGGCTCGTCCCGGTCAGCCGGCGATCCGGTCGGAGGGAGCTGCCTCGGGCGGGGCTGGTTCGGGCGAGGCGCGCCCTCGCCCGCGTGCGAAGTCGCGGCTGCCGCGTCCCAGCAGCGCCCCGCCGACCCCTACCAGGGTCACCAGGCCCCCGGCGATGTGGGTGGCGGTGACGGTCTCGGCCAGCACCGCCCAGGCCAGCAGGCCCGACAGCACCGGCTGGGCGAGCTTGGCCACCGAGGGCACGTTGGCGGGCACGAACCGCAGCGCCCAGGTCATCCCGAAGTGTCCGAGGAAGCCCGGGCCGGCAGCCACCGTCGCGGCCAGCGCGAGATCGCCACCGGTGGCGCTGGCCACCGGCTCGCCGAGCGCCACGACCCCGAGGCTGACGATCAGCGCGGCGACCACCATCACGGCCAGCAGGTAGGACACGGTGTCCACGTCGCTGCGGGCCCCCTTGGTGGCCACGAAGAACAGTCCGAGGAACACCACGTTGGCCAGTGCCATGGCCACCCCGACCGGGTCGCCCTGCGGTCCCTGGGCGCCGGCGAGCGCCACCAGGGCCGCGCCGAGCATCGCCACCCCGCCCCACCCGACGAAGCCGGCGGTGGGGCGCTCGTTGAACAGGCGGATGGCCAGCAGTCCCACCACGACGGGCCCGAGCGTGCCGATCAGGGCGACGGTGGCCACGCTCGTGGCCTTGACGGCCGAGAAGAACAGCAGCTGGTGGAGCCCGAAGGTCGCACCGCCGGCCAGCACCCACACCCAGCTGCGCCCGCGCGGCAGGCGTGCGCCGCCGCGGGCTCGCAGCACCGCCGCGGCCACGCCCAGCACCCCGATGCCGAACCACAGCCGCCAGAACGCGAACACGGTGCCGCTGACCGCCGAGGCCTGGGCCAGCACCGGACCGGTGCTGTACAGCACCGTGGCCACCAGCACTACCCCGAGGGGCAGCCGCCGGGCGCTGTCGACGGCGCGCTGGGCGCCGCGCGCCGTCGCGGTGGCCCCGCTCATGCGCTCGCGCGCGCTTCGAGGCGGGCGAGCTCGTCGTCGACCACCGCCGGGTCCAGCTTGGTGAACAGCGGGGAGGGCGGCGACAGCGGCTGCCCGACCGGCAGGTCGGAGGAGGCCCAGCGTCCCCAGGTGGCGCCCTCGGGCAGGCGCAGCACGCGGTGCTCGTCGCCGTGGGCGTCGGTGTTGGTGGTCACCACCGGCTGGGGCGCGATGACGTCGTCGTGGCCGAGCTGCTCGTGCAGGCGCTGGCTGGAGAAGGGCAGGAACGGCGCGAACAGGCGCGCGAGGTCGTGGGTGCACTGCAGTGCGGTCCAGATGACGGTGCGCGCCCGGGCCTCGTCGGTCTTGCGCAGCTTCCAGGGCTCCTGGGCGCTGATGTAGCGGTTGGTCTCACCGGCCAGGCGCATCGCCTCCTGCAGCGCCGCCTTGAAGTGGGCCGACTCGATGAGCTCGCCGACGCTGGCGAACCCGCCCGCCACGGTGTCGCGGACCGCCCGGTCGTCGTCGGTCAGCGCGCCGGGCTCGGGCACGGTGCCGCCGAGCTGCTGGGCCAGGCGCAGCACGCGGTTGCTGACGTTGCCCCACGTGGCCACGAGCTCCTCGTTGGTGCGCCGCACGAACTCCGACCAGGTGAAGTCGGTGTCCTGCTGCTCGGGCCCGGCGATGGTCAGGTAGTAGCGCAGCGCGTCCGCCTGATAGCGGTCGAGCACGTCGCGCACATAGATCACGACTCCGCGGCTCGAGGAGAACTTGCGCCCCTCCATGGTCAGGAACTCGCTGGAGACCACGTTGTCGGGCAGGCGCAGCGGCCGTCCGTCGCTGTAGCCGCCGTCGGCGCCGTAGCCCAGCAGCAGGCTCGGCCAGATGGTGGTGTGGAAGACGATGTTGTCCTTGCCCATGAAGTACAGGTGCTTGGCGGCCTCGTCCTGCCACCACTCCCGCCAGCGCTCGGGGTCACCGGTGCTGTGGGCCCACTCGATCGCCGCCGAGAGGTAGCCGATCACCGCGTCGAACCAGACGTAGATCTTCTTGTCGTCGCGGTCGGCGTACTCGGGCAGCGGGATCGGCACGCCCCAGTCGATGTCGCGGGTGATGGGGCGCGGCTTGAGCTCGTCGATGTAGTTGAGCGTGAACTTCTTGATGTTGGGGCGCCAGTCGGTGCGCGGTTCGATCCACTCGCGCAGCGCCTCGGCGAAGGCGGGCAGGTCCAGGTAGAAGTGGTTGGATTCCCGGAACACCGGCGCCTCGCCGTCCGAGGCGCTGCGCGGATCGATCAGGTCGGTGGGGTCGAGCTGCTTGCCGCAGTCGTCGCACTGGTCGCCGCGCGCGCTGTCGGAGCCGCAGTGGGGGCAGGTGCCTTCGACGTAGCGGTCGGGCAGGGCGCGTCCGGTGGTGGCGCTGAAGGCGCCGGGCTCGGTGCGCTCGATGAGGTAGCCCTTGCGGTGCAGGGTGGCGAACAGGTCCTGGACCACCGCGTAGTGGTTGGCGGTCGTGGTGCGGGTGAACAGGTCGTAGGCCAGCCCGAGATCGGCGAGGTCCTCGGTGATCACCTGGTTGTAGCGGTCGGCGAGCGCAGCGGGGCTGACTCCCTCCTGGTCGGCCGCGACGGTGATCGGGGTGCCGTGCTCATCGGTGCCGCTGACCATGAGGACCGCATCGCCCTTCATGCGGTGGTAGCGGGCGAACACGTCGCTGGGCACGCCGAAGCCGGCGACGTGGCCGATGTGGCGGGGACCGTTGGCGTAGGGCCAGGCGACGGCCACGAAGACGCGGTCGGCCATGGCAGGGGCTCCTCGAAGGTCGGCGGACGATCCTGGCGCGGCGCCATGCTAGCGCGGCGCCCGCTACCCCCTCGCCCAGAGGCACGGGGCCAGCAGGGCACGCGCATGATCTGATAGCGATGGCATGTTTAGACCTTAGCGTAAGAGGCTAAGATCTGGCCAGAACCGACGACAGGCAGCTGGTAGCAGGACTGGACCAGCGTCGATCACGAGGAGGTGGTGGTATGGCGCTTCGGACCTGGGACCCCTTCGGTGACATCGCAGCACTTCAGCGCGACATGGGCGAGCTGGTCAACCGCACGCTGGGTCCGGCCGGCGTGCGCGACGGCGGGACGGCGCTGGTGCCGCCGATCGACGCCTACCGGACCGAGGACGCGGTGGTGATCCACATGGAGCTGCCCGGCTTCACCACCGATGACGTCGAGATCGAGGTCCAGGACGGCGTGCTCACCGTCAGCGGCCAGCGCGCCCGCACCGCCGACGTGGACGAGGAGGCCTGGCTGCGCCGCGAGCGCGCGGTGGGCGAGTTCACCCGCAGCTTCACGCTCCCCGAGGGCGTGGACCCCCAGCAGATCCGGGCCGACTTCGCGCACGGGCTGCTGGAGCTGCGCATCCCGCACCCCGAGGAGCGCAAGCCGCACCGCATCTCCATCCAGCCGGGCAGCGAGCAGACCGCGGTCGGCGCGGGCAGCTGACGCCCCGCCACCGCAAGGCAGCCGCGCTCGCGCACCCGCTCACCCTGCGCGAGCCTCGCTGCGCCACGAGGGCCGGCCGCCAGCGGCGGCCGGCCCTCGCGCGTGCCGGTCACGCCGCCGTGCGGCTCGACCGGGGAGCGTCGCTGGTGAGGCGATCGCCAACCACGCCGAGGGCCACCAGGCCAGCCACGAGCGGGGCGAGCCCGGGAAGCGGCAGGCCCAGCGGCATCGCCGGCTCGGTCAGGCCGGCGACCACTAGCCAGGCCACGCCGCCGGCACACAGCGTCACCCCGAGCCCGGCCACGGCCGCCGCTGGGCGCGGTCGCAGGGATGCGGGGCGCGGGGGTGGTGGCGCCTCGAACCGGCCGACGACGGCGACGAGCGCGCCGAGCGCCGCCGCGCACAGCGCCAGCCACAGGGGTCGGGTCGCCCACCACGACCCGTCGACCTCCCCGGCGACCGGCCACAGGCCGGGGAGGACCGTCGCGTTGGCCACGGCCAGCATCGCCGTCTGGTGCCACAGGTAGATCGTCATGAGCCGGCCGCCCGGCAGCGCCACCGCCGCCCACGGCGTCGGTCGCTGGAGCCAGGCGGTGACCCGATCGCGAGCCAGCAGCACCACCGCCAGCTGGCACAGCCCGAGCGCCACCAGCGCCGCGCTCGGCGGGTTGAGGTTGTTGGGCAGCTCGGTGCCGGCGACCGGCACCATGGTGAGCGGGTAGGGCCCGAGCCCGATCATCGCCACGAGCGCGCCCGCGCCGACGAGGCCGAGCTGGACCTGGTGCCACGCTCGCCGCGGCAGCCGCTCGTCGGCCCAGAGGTAGCCGAGCTGGTGCAGCACCACCCAGACGGGCAGGTAGTTGATCGCGCCGATGGCGGGCTGCCCCTCGATCGTCAGCCCGTCGGCCTGCGGGCCGAAGCGCAGCAGGTCCACGCCGACGGCGACGACCACGCAGAGCGCGATGAGCCAGAGCCCGCCCGCCCACTCGTGCAGCCGCACCGTCACCGGGGTGAGGGCGGTGACGACGAGGTAGGCGGCGAGGAACCAGACGGGGGCGATCGCGGCGTCGGGGTCGAGGACCATCGCCTCGGCGCCGACGGTCGCCTCCAGCGCCAGGGCGATCCCGATCCACAGCGCCAGCAGCGGCACGAGGGGGCGCAGCAGCCGTCGGCTGCGGCGGCGCAGCCAGTCGGCGGCGTGCTCGCCCTGCGCGCGGGCGCGGCGCCAGCTCGCCGCGTTGAGCGCCCCGCCGACGAGGAAGAAGATCGGCATGACGTTGAC
>PWER01000018.1 GCA_003553565.1 Nitriliruptoria bacterium
GCGTGGACGGTCGTGGCGCTGCTCGACAACCCGCCCGACCCCGCGGCCGTGCAGGTCGCCGTCGGCGACATCCCCGGCGGTGAGGCGGCCTTCGGCGGTGGGCTCGCCTGGCAGATCCTGACCCCGATCACGACCACCGCGACGCTGGTGGTGGTGGCCGGCTCGGCCTGGTCGAGCGTGCGCACCCGCCGGTTCGGCCTGCTGCTGATCCCGCTGGGGGTGCTGGTGTCGGGCAGCTCCTCGGCGTTCCTGCGGTTCGGCGCGACCGACCTGGTGCCGGTGGTGCTGGCCGTCGGGGTGGCGGTGATGTACCTCGGGTTCCGTGCGGCGGCCAAGGCCCCGCGCCCCTCGAGTCGCGCCGCCCGCCGCGTCGAGTCCCCACCCGGCGACGGCGAGCGTGACGCGGACCGGGAGCCGGCGCGCACATGAGCGACGCATTGCCGGAGGTGGTGGTCCACACCCGTGCGGGCTGTCCGATGTGCGCGCAGGCCGAGCAGGCCGCCCACGCGGTCGCCGACCGTGCCCGGGTGCGGGTGGTCGACGTGGACACCGATCCCGCGCTGGCCGAGGCCTACGGCGAGCGCGTGCCGGTGGTGACCATCGACGGCGAGGAGGTGCTCGCGCTGGCCGTCGACGCCGACGCGCTGGCTGCGGCGCTGGCCGCGCGGGGAGCGAGCCCTTGGGGTCCCTGAAGCACGCGGGCGGGCCGGCCCGCGCGGACCGCGCCCCGGCCGGTGAGGTCAGCGATGTGGCCATGACGCGGGCGGCCTACCCTTGCGCGCACAGCGCAGCAGCGGGCGGTGCGGCCGCAGCGGTGGCCGCGTCCGGACCGGGAGGAGGAGCAGTGTGAGCGCGCGCGCGATCCCCGAGGCGACCGTGCAGCGGCTGCCTGTCTACCTGCGGATCCTGGTGGACATGGCCGGGCGCAGCACCACCACGATCTCCAGCGAGGCGCTCGCCGCAAGCGCCGGGGTGAACTCGGCGAAGGTCCGCAAGGACCTGTCGTTCCTCGGCTCCTACGGCACCCGCGGTGTCGGCTACGACGTGGACTGCCTCATCCACCAGATCAGCCGGGCGCTGGGGCTGACCCATGACTGGTCCACCGCCATCGTGGGCCTGGGCAACCTCGGTCAGGCGCTCGCCCACTACGGCGGCTTCGCCCAGCGCGGGTTCCGCATCGCCGCGCTGCTCGATGTGGACCGCGACCTGGTCGGGCAGCGCATGGCCGGCCTGGAGGTGCTGCACGTCGACGAGATCGAGCGGGTGGTCAAGGAGGAGGAGATCGCCATCGGGATCCTGGCGGTGCCCGAGCGGTCCGCCCAGGAGGTCGCCGACCGCATGGTGGCCGCAGGGATCGGCAGCATCCTCAACTTCGCGCCGACGCTGCTGTCGGTGCCCGACCACGTGAGCCTGCGCAAGGTCGACCTGTCGATCGAGCTGCAGGTCCTGTCGTTCTACGAGCAGCGTCGCCAGGCCGAGGCGACCCTCGGCGAGCGGGGCCAGCACGGCGAGCGCGGCGAGCAGCCCGAGCCCACGTGAGCGCGACCGGCGCGCTGCCCGTGGTGCTGCGCCTGGCGGGGCGGCGCGTGGTGGTGGTCGGCGCTGGGCCCGTGGCCGCACGCAAGATCGCCTCGCTGCGCGTGGCCGAGCCCGACCTCGTCGTCATCGCCCCCGAGGCCACCGACGACCTCGCCGCCTTGGCCGCCGAGGGCGCGCTGGCCTGGCACCAGCGGCGCTACGCCCCCGGCGACCTGCAGGGCGCCTGGCTGGTGGTGGCCGCGACCGGCGTGACCGCCCACGACGACGCGGTGGCCGCCGACGCCGAGCGCGCCGGGATCTGGTGTGTGCGCACCGACGGCGAGGGCTCCGCGGCGCTGGCTGCCACCGTGCAGCGCGGACCGGTGCAGGTGGCGGTGACCACCGGCGGTGCGGGCCCGGCGCTCGCGGCGGCGCTGCGTCGCGAGCTCGCGTCGGTCGTCGGCGAGGAATGGGGCGTGCTCGCGGGGCTGTTGGGCGAGCTGCGCGCCGATCCCGAGGTCCAGCGGGCGCTCGCCGACGTGCCCTCCGACGAGCGTGCGCGCCGTTGGCGCTCCATCATCACCTTCGATACGCTGACGATGATCAGAGACGGCAACGTCACCGGTGCGAGGGAAGTGGCCCGTTCGTGTCTCTTGTGGTCTGCGGACTGAGCCATCGCACCGCACCGATCGAGCTCCTCGATCGCGCTGCGGTCGCCGATGATCAGCGGTCGAAGGCGCTCGCCGACCTCGTCGGCAACGAGCACGTCGTCGAGGCGATGGTGCTGTCGACCTGCAACCGCGTCGAGCTCTACGCCCACGTCACCCGCTACCACGCGGGCGTGGCCGAGCTGCGCGACCACTTCGCGCGCTGGACCGGGGTGGCGCCCGAGGACCTCGTCGACCACCTCGTCGAGCGCCACGACGCCGGGGCGGTCGCGCACCTGTTCCGCGTCACCGCCGGCCTGGACGCGATGGTCGTCGGCGAGCGCCAGATCCAGCTGCAGGTCAAGCAGGCGATCACCGAGGCCGAGGCCGAGGGCGCCTCGCGGGGTCTGCTGACCCGCTTGGGGCATCACGCGCTGCGGGTGGGCAAGCGCGTGCGGGCCGAGACCGATCTGGCCCACACGGCGCGGTCGATGGTCGACCTCGGCCTGGACACCGCCGACGAGGCCGTCGGCAGCCTCACCGGACGCACCGTGCTGCTCGTCGGCGCCGGCAAGATGGGGCGCATGGCCGCCGACCGGGTCGCAGCCGACGCCGGCCGCGTCCTGGTCGCCAACCGCAGCCACGACCGGCGCGAGCGCCTCGCCAACCGCGTGGCAGGCGAGCCGATCGCGCTGTCGGAGGCCGCCGACGCGCTGGACCAGGTCGACCTGGTGATCACCTCCACCGGCGCCGCCGAGGTCGTGCTCTCCCACGACGACATCGCCGCCGCCCAGGCCCGACGGGACCATCGACCGCTGATCGTGCTGGACCTCGCGGTGCCCCGCGACGTCGACCCCTCGATCCGCGCGATCGACGGCGTCACGCTGCTGGACGTCAGCGACCTCGGCGCGCGCGCGCCGGGCTCGACGACCGCAGCCGCAGAGGGGCAGGCCATCGTCGACGAGGAGACCCAGGAGTTCCTCGCGTGGAGCCGGTCGCACCGGGTGGCCCCGGCCATCGCCGCGCTGCGTCAGCACGCCGAGGACGTGCGCACCGCCGAGCTCGACCGCCTGTCGGGGCGCTTGTCCACCCTCGACGAGCGCGAGCGCCGGACCGTCGAGGCGCTCACCAAGGGCATCGTCAACACGCTGCTGCACGAGCCCACCCTCCGGCTGAAGGACCTCGCCGACGCCAGCGGCGCCGAGTGGTACGTGGAGGCGCTGACCGAGCTGTTCGGGCTGTCCGACGACGACGCGGACCCGCCCGACACCGGCCACCGCGGCTGACGCCGCCGCCGGCCGCCGATGCTGCGCATCGCCACCCGCCGCTCCGCGCTCGCTCGCGCCCAGGCCCTGCGGGTGGGCCAGCTGCTGACCGCGCGCACCGGCGAGCCGTTCGCGCTGCGCCCCATGGCCACCACCGGCGACCTGCACCCCGACCGCGCCGTCGCCGCGTTCGACAGCAAGGGCCTGTTCGTGGACACCACGCGCCAGGCGGTCCTCGACGGCGCCTGCGACCTGGTCGTCCACTCCTACAAGGACCTGCCCAGCGACCCGGTCGCGGGGCTCGAGCTCGGCGCGGTGCCCGACCGCGCCGACCCCCGCGATGCGCTGGTCACCCGTGACGGGCGGCCCCTGTCGGCGCTGGACCACACCGCGGTGGTCGGCACGTCCTCCGAGCGCCGCAAGCTCATGCTGCTGACCGCCAAGCCCGAGCTCCAGGTGATCGGGTTGCGCGGCAACCTCGACACGCGGCTGCGCAAGGTCGCCGACGGGGCGCTGGACGCCGCCGTGATCGCGCTGGCCGGGCTCCAGCGGCTCGTCGCGCCACGCGAGCAGGGCGGGCGCGGGCCCCTGCAGGTGCCAGTCCAGCTGCACGCGCTGGAGCCCGGCGAGTGCCTGCCGGCCCCCGGCCAGGGGGCCCTGGCCGTCGAGCACCGCGCCGACGACGCGCGCGTGGCCGCCGCCGTCCGCGCCATCGACGCGCCGGTGCTGCACCAGCGCGTGCGGGCCGAGCGCGCGCTGCTGGCGCGCCTGGACGCCGGCTGCCTGTCGGCGGTCGGTGCCCTGTGCGAGACCACCGAGCTGGGCGCGCTGGAGCTGATCGGCGCTCTGGGCGATCCCGGCCGGCGCCAGCTGGTGCGCCGCAGCCTGTCGGGCCCGTTCGACCGTGCCGAGGAGCTCGGCCGCGACCTCGCCGACGATCTCATGGCCGCGATCGACCGGGAGCCGACCCCCTGATGACCACCTCTCCGCTGCGGCGCGCCGCCGCCGAGCTGCCCTTCGGCGGCCCGCCCCACGCTTGCGGCAGCGTCGCCCTGGTCGGTGCCGGGCCGGGCGACCCCGGGCTGATCACCCTGCGGGCCGCGCGGCTGCTGTCCACCGCCACGTTCGTGGCCTACGACCGGCTGGCGCCGCGCAGCGCCCTCGACCTGTGCCCGCCCGACTGCGAGCTGCTCGACGTCGGCAAGCTGCCCGACCGCCACAAGCTGACCCAGGACGAGATCAACGCGCGGCTCGTGGCCGCCGCCGAGCAGGGCCATGCCGTGGTCCGCTGGAAGGGCGGCGACCCGTTCGTGCTGGCACGCGGCAGCGAGGAGGGGCAGGCGTGCTGCAGCGCCGGCATTCCCTTCGAGGTCACCCCCGGCATCACCTCGGGGGTCGCCGCGCCGGCCTACGCCGGCATCCCCGCCACCCACCGCGGCACCGCCGCCGGGTTCGCGGTGATCACCGGCCACGAGGACCCCACCAAGCCCGATGCCCAGGTCGACTGGCACGCGCTGGCCCGCTTCCCCGGGACGCTGCTGGTCTACATGGGGGTGGGCCGCCTGCGCGGGATCGCCGACGCGCTGCAGGAGGGCGGGCGCGACCCGCACACCCCGGTGTCGTTGGTGCGCTGGGGCACCACCCCGGCCCAGGAGGTCCTGGCCGCCACCCTGGACACCGTCGCCGACCAGGTCGAGGCGCGTGGCTTCGGCGCGCCAGCCATCATCGTGGTAGGCGAGGTCGCCGACCTGCGCGGCGAGCTCGCCTGGTTCGACACCCGCCCGCTGCACGGCACGTCGGTGCTGGTCCCGCGCACCCGCCAGCAGGCCTCCGAGCTCTCCGAGCGGCTGCGCTTCCTTGGAGCCGAGCCGGTGGAGGCCCCCACCATCGCCCTGGCGCCCACCCGCGAGCCCGAGCGGCTGCGCGAGACCGCCGTGCGCCTGCGCGACGGCGCAGCCGACTGGGTGGCCCTGACCAGCGTCAACGGCGTCGACGCGCTGCTGGGTGCGGTGCACGACGCGGGCGGCGATGCGCGCTGGCTGGCTGCGACGCGCCTGGCCGCGGTCGGCTCGGGCACCGCCGAGGCGCTGGCACGCCACGGGCTGCGCGCCGACCTCGTGCCCGAGCGCTTCACCACCCGCGGGCTCGCCGAGGAGCTCGTGGCCAGCGGCCCGCCCGCACGCGCCCTGCTGCCCCGCGCCGACCTCGCCAGCCCCGTGCTGTCGGAGGTGCTGGCCGAGGCCGGCTGGAGCGTCGAGGAGGTCGAGGCCTACCGGACCGTGCCCGCCGAGGCCCTGCCTGCCGAGGCCGCCGACCGGCTGGCGCAGGGCACGATCGACGTGATCGCCCTGGCCTCGTCCTCGACGGTGCGCAACCTCGTCAGCCTGCTCGGTGGGCCCCCGCCGCCGCAGGTGCGGATCGCCGCGATCGGCCCGGTCACCGCGCAGACGTGCCGTGAGCTGGGCCTGCGGGTCGATGCCGAGGCCGACCCCCACGACCTCGATGGGCTCGTGGAGGCCGTGCGGGTGGCCGCCGGACACTGACGCGCCGGACGCTGACGCGCCGGAGGGTGCTCGCGCCGCCAACGTCCCCACAGCCCGGCGTGGCTGTCCGACGGTCCACCTTCCCCGTCGCGCCTTCTATCGCGATCGGACCACCGGACAGGTGGGGGTGTCGGGTTGGTCGCGCCGTCGCCCCACCGGACGGGTTCACCGCGGCCGGCGGGCAGGCACAACTGGGAGTGCACGGAGGCGCCGTCCCCCGCCCTGGCGCCACCCGCTGCAACCGACGAAGGAGAAGCACCATGCGCCGCCTGATCACCGCAAGCGCCCTCGCTGCCCTGCTCGCGCTCGCCGCCGTTGCGTGCGAGGAGCCCGCCGACGTCGAGGAGGACCTCGAGGAGGACCTCGACGACGGCGTCGAGGAGGACATGGACGAGGACATGGACGAGGACCTCGAGGACGAGGAGGTCGAGGAGGACCTCGACGAGGACGACGAGGACGACGACCTCTAGCACTCAGCCCGCCGGGGCATCGCCCCGGCTGCGCGCCACGAGCCCGGCTGCGCGCCGGGCTCGTCGCGTGTCGGCCGTCAGAGGCCCAGCCACACCACCAGGCCCACGACCACCACGGCGACCATCACGAGCTTGAGCACCACCCGCGCGACCCGCAGCGCCAGGAACGCGCCGATCACGATCAGCGCGATGCCGATGGGGCTGCTCCAGTCGATGCCGTTGACGTCGAGGTCCATGGGAGCTCCTTCGTGCCCGCGGCGGCGCGCCGCGCACCGCAGCCGGTCACGGTAGCGCATCAGCGGCGCGGCACGGCCAGCGCCGCCCGCCGGGGCGGTTGGGTCCTAGGCTGCCAGGCATGGAGCACCCACCCTTCCCCATCGCCCGCCCGCGACGGCTGCGGCGCACGCCCGCACTGCGCGAGGTCGCCGCCGAGACGCGCCTGCACCCCGACCAGCTGATCCTGCCGCTGTTCGTCAAGGAGGGGCTGGAGGAACCAGAGCCGGTCGCCTCGATGCCCGGTGTGTGGCAGCACACCCCCGCCAGCGTGCGCGAGGAGGTCGCCGCCGCCCGCGCCGAGGGGGTGCGCAGCGTCATCCTGTTCGGCATCCCCGCCCGCAAGGACGCCCAGGGCAGCGAGGCGTGGAACCCCGAGGGCATCGTGCAGCGCGCCCTGCGCGACCTGCGCGACGATCACGGCGACGACCTGGTGCTGATCGCCGACACCTGCGTCGACGAGTACACCGATCACGGCCACTGCGGACCGCTGCGCGCCGACGGCAGCGTCGACAACGACGCCGCCAACGCGTGCTACGCCCGGGCGGCGGTGGCCCAGGCCGAGGCCGGCGCGGACCTGGTCGCCCCCTCGGGGATGATGGACGGGATGGTCGGCGCGATCCGCTCGGCGCTCGACGAGGCCGGGCACGCCGAGCGCGTTGCGATCATGAGCTACTGCACCAAGTTCGCCAGCGCGTTCTACGGCCCGTTCCGCGACGCGGCCGAGAGCGCGCCCGCCTTCGGCGACCGCGCCGGCTACCAGCTGGACCCGCGCAACGGCGACGAGGGCCTGCGGGAGGCGCACCGGGACGTGGCCGAGGGCGCCGACGTGCTGCTGGTCAAGCCCGGGCTGCCCTACCTCGACGTGCTGCACCGGGTCAAGCAGGCCACCGGGATGCCGGTGGCCGCCTACCAGGTCTCCGGCGAACACGCCATGCTCCACGCCGCCGCCGAGCGCGGCTGGCTGGACGCCGAGGCGGTGATCGCGGAGTCGCTGCTGTCGCTGCGACGCGCCGGCGCCGACCTCGTGCTCACCTACAGCGCACGGGAGGTCGCCCGCACCCTCGGCTGAGGCGCCCCCGGATGCCGCGCGAGCACTAGCATCGGTGGTGCCCGGGGCCCGCGAGACCGCCAGGGTCAGCGAGGCCCGTCCCCGGATGCTGTGGAGGCTCACCACCGTGCGCTATAGCGAGCTGGCTCCTGGTCTGCACGTCAGCGAGGTCGGCTTCGGCAACTGGACGGTGACGACCGGCTGGTGGGGTGACTACACGCGGCAGGAGGCGATCGACCTGCACCGGGCCGCCTACGACGCCGGCATCACCTTCTTCGACACCTCCAACGCCTACGCCGAGGGCTACGCCGAGGAGGTGCTCGGGCAGGCGCTGGCCGGAGTGCGCGACGAGGTGGTCATCGCCACCAAGTTCGGCTACGACCTCGAGGCCACCGAGGGGCGCCGCGGCCATCAGGAGCGCCCCCACAAGACCGATCTCGACAGCGTCCGCGCCGACCTCGAGGCGTCGCTGCGGCGCCTGGGCACCGACCACATCGATCTGTACCAGCTGCACAACCCGCGCTTTGGCCACCTCGACGACGACGCGCTGTGGGAGCTCCTCGAGCAGCGGCGCCAGGCGGGCGACATCCGTGCGGTCGGCATCGCGCTGGGCCCCAAGATCGGCTGGCGCGACGAGGGCCTGCACGGGATGCGCACCCGCGACCTCGACGCGGTGCAGCTGATCCACAACCTGCTGGAGCAGGACCCTGGCCGCGAGCTGCTCGCCGGCGCGAAGGAGACGGGCACCAAGGGCATCGTCCGCGTGCCCCACTCCTCGGGGATGCTCGAGGGCAACCTGACCGAGGACACCGTGTTCCCCGCCGGCGACCATCGCCGCCACCGTCCCCGCAGCTGGCTGATCGAGGGCGTGGCCAAGGTTCGGCGGCTGGGCTTCCTCACCGAGCGGCGCACGCTGGGGCAGGCGGCGCTGCTGTGGCTGCTGGCCGATGACGCCGTGGCGACCACGCTGCCCAACATCTACGGGCGCGAGCAGCTCGAGGAGTTCGCGGCCGCCCCCGAGCGCCCGGCGCTGACGCAGGAGGAGCTCGACGCGATCGCGGACCTCTACGCCCGCAACTTCGACGTGACGCCGTTGGCCGACCAGCAGACCAAGATCGCCGACGCCCAGGCGCAGGAGCCGACCCGCCCATGAGCGACCACACCGACGCCGCAGCCAGCGCCGCGCTGTACGAGCGCGCTCGCCGTGTGATCCCCGGCGGGGTCAGCTCGCCGGTGCGCGCGTTCCGCTCGGTCGGCGGGACCCCGCGGTTCATCACCGCCGGGTCCGGCGCCCGGATGACCACCGCCGAGGGCGAGGAGCTCCTCGACTACGTCTGCTCGTGGGGGCCGCTCATCCTCGGGCACGCTCACCCCGAGGTCGTCGCGGCCGCCCAGGGCGCCCTCGCACGCGGCTCGTCCTACGGCGCGCCGACCGAGGCCGAGGTGGCGCTGTGCGAGGAGGTCGTCGACCGGGTGCCCGGCATCGAGCAGGTGCGGCTGGTCAACTCGGGCACCGAGGCGGGCATGAGCGCCATCCGCGCCGCCCGCGCGTTCACCGAGCGCGACGTGGTCGTCAAGTTCGCCGGGCACTACCACGGCCACAGCGACGCGCTGCTGGCCAGCGCCGGCTCGGGCGTGGCCACCTTCGGCCTGCCCGACTCGCCCGGGGTCACCGAGGGCGCGGCACGCGACACGGTGGTGCTGCCGTGGAACGACCGCGAGGCGCTCGAGCGGGTGTTCGCCGAGCGCGGCCACGAGATCGCGGTGGTCGCCTGCGAGCCGGTCGCGGCCAACATGGGGGTGGTGCCCCCGGTGGCCGGGTTCCTCGAGCTGCTGCGCGACCTCACCGCGCGTCACGGGTCGCTGCTGCTGTTCGACGAGGTGATGACCGGCTTCCGCGTGGCCCGCGGCGGCATGACCGAGGTCGCCGGCGTCACCCCCGACCTGTGGGCGTTCGCCAAGGTGCTGGGCGGCGGGTTCCCGCTAGCGGCGTTCGGTGGCCGTCGCGACATCATGAGCCTGCTGGCGCCCGAGGGGCCCGTCTACCAGTCCGGCACCCTGAGCGGGAACCCCGTGGCGGTGGCCGCCGGCGCGGCCCAGCTGGCCGCGCTGGACAGCGAGGCCTATGCCGAGCTCGACGCGCTGGCCGACCGCCTGGTCGACGGGCTCGCGCAGGCGTGCCGGGACGCCGGGGTGGGTGCGGCGATCCAGCGCGCCAACAGCCTGTTCAGCATGTTCTTCCTGGCCGACACCGACGCGGTGACCGTGCGCGGCATCGGCGCGGTCGACGCGCGCGACCCGCTGGTGGTCGACTTCGCCGACGCCGGGCGCTGTGACCACGCGCGCTTCGCGTCGTTCTTCCGCGGGATGCTGGCGCGCGGGGTGCACCTGCCACCGTCGGGCTACGAGGCGATCTTCGTGTCGCTGGCCCACACCGAGGCCGACGTGGACGAGACCGTCGCCGCCGCGCGCGCGGTGCTCGGTGCGGACTGAGGCGGCCGCGAGGGCTTCGGGAGCGCCGGAGGCGGTCAGAGGCGCCAGCCGCGGATCACGCGCCCGTCTGGCCCGCTAGCCTCGCCAGCATGGCAGACCGTGAGGAGCCGTTGCGGGCCGAGACGCCGGCGCGCGTCGCCCCGCGGGGCGGGCCGCTGGTGCGCACGCTCGGCCTGGCCGTGGTCGTCGTGGCCGCCTTCGTCGGGGGTCTGCTGCTGGTGTCGCTGGGCGAGGACGACGAGCCCGATGAGGAGGAGCTCGTCGCGGGGCTGGAGCCCGACGAGGACGCCGAGCAGGCCACCCCCGACCGCCTCCCCGACGAGCCGCTGGAGGCCTTCGGGGACGCCGACGGCGCGATCCACGTCGACGAGGAGTACGCCGGCGAGCCGCTGGTGGTCAACTTCTGGGCCACCTGGTGCGCCCCGTGCGTGGAGGAGATGCCCGACTTCCAGCAGGTGCACGAGGAGCTGGAGGGCGAGGTGGCGTTCCTCGGCGTCAACGTGCGCGACGCGCCGAGCAACGCCGAGTCGTTCGTCGACGAGCTCGGCATCACCTACGACCTCGCCGTGGACGAGCCGGGCACCTGGTGGGAGGACGCCGGCGGCTTCGCCATGCCCACCACGCTGTTCGTCGGCCCCGACGGCGCGGTCGAGGACAGCCACGCCGGCGTCCTGTCCCGCGAGCAGCTGCGCGAGCGCATCGACGACGCGCTCGGCGTGGACAGCGACGCCTAGCGGGGCGCGCCGGGGCCTCGCCCCGCGGTGATGATCCGCCAGCGAGGGCCCTTGGTCCTTCGCGGCCGGGGGCCAAGGCCTGTTGCAGTTGGCGGTTCTCGGAGCGACCGGTTACGCTTCATACGGCCCACATCGTGGGTTCTCACGGACGCGAGAGGGGCTCGTCGGTCGGACCGACGCCAGCGCTCACGCGGCGGAGCACGACGCAGGAAGGGGTCGCCACCGTGGAGTTCGCCGAGCAGTTCTTCGGCGCGCTCCCAGAGGCTGGCAGAGCGCTCTGGGAGCTCGGCGACGGCTGGCGCACGGTCGGCGTCCTGATCGGTGCGTTCGTGCTGATGGCCGTCTTCGGCTTCCTCGCGCTGCGCTGGCGTGACCGCCACGGGTGGCTGTCGGCGATCCTCGGCGTCAAGGCCGGGTTCATCGCCTTCTGGCTGGTCTTCGGCATGATCCCCTCGGGCTGGATGTTCTTCGCCGACGGGGAGCGCGACCTGCTGGAGGGCACCCTGCTGCCCGGTCCGATCGGCCCGTTCGAGGATGCCTACGAGGTGGTGCGCGATCTGGTGACCGTGGGGCTGATGGGGGGGGGCATCATCGCCTTCGGCGTCGCCGCGGTCTGGCTGCAGAAGCGCTTCCCTCGCAGCGCGTCCCCCGACGACGACCGCGAGCCCGTCACCGGCGGCTACCGCTGATGCGCCGCGTGCGCACGCGCGCTGCGGTGGCGCCAGGCCCACGTGGAGCACGGAGAGAGGACACGCGACGGTGAGCAGGATCCCGAGCGCCGAAGATGTCAAGCGCGGCGTGCAGGACAGCGTCGTCTGGAGGTCGATCTTTCGGCCCGGGTCGATCTACCGCAGCGGCTACCGCGACACCTCACGCGACCGCGCGCTGGCGGCGATGAACAACGTGCTGTACCACCTGCACCCGGTGAAGGTGAAGCGGCACGGGCTCAAGCTGTCCTACACCTACTGCCTGGGTGGCTCGAGCTTCTTCCTCTTCATCGTGCTCACCGTCACGGGCATCTTCCTGATGTTCTTCTACACGCCCGCGGCGGGCACCGGCACCGAGCTGGCCTACGCCGACATGCAGCAGCTGACCACCTCGGTCCCCTTCGGCGAGCTCGTGCGCAACATGCACCGCTGGTCGGCGCACCTGATGGTGCTGACCACGTTCCTGCACATGGCGCGGGTCTTCTACCACGGCGCCTACAAGCCCCCGCGCGAGTTCAACTGGGTCGTGGGGGTGATCCTGCTGCTGCTGACGCTCCTGCTGGCCTTCACCGGCTATCTCCTGCCGTGGGACCAGCTGGCGCTGTGGGCGATCGTCGTGGGCGCCGACATCGCCGGGTTCACCCCGGTGTTCGGCGAGGAGGTGCGCTTCCTGCTGCTCGGCGGTGCCGAGGTCGGACCCGACACCCTGCTGCGCTGGTACGTGCTGCACGTGCTGGCCCTGCCGTTCGTGCTGACCATCTTCCTGGCGGTCCACTTCTGGAGGATCCGCAAGGACGGCGGCATATCGGGGCCGTTGTGATGCCAGCACCGGGATCTGCGCCGCGGCGTCGCGGGAGGACGTGCTGATGGCCGAGGGACAGCCGATCGATCAGCAGGTCTACGACGACCTCATCGCTCGGGGCAAGAGCGAGCGCGTGGCGCTGGCCAAGGCCCGGGCCGCTGCGGTGCGCAAGCAGCGCCAGGCCGAGCCCGACGAGACCACCACCTCCACCACCGAGCGCGCCCAGGGAGGCGTCCCGGCCGCCAGCGAGCCCGCTGGCGGCCGGGACCCCGAGGGCGCCGGCCAGCCCGCCCGCGGGGCCCTGACCGCCGAGCAGCGTCGCGAGCGGGTGCAGCAGGCGCTGGCCGGCGGCGGTCAGGACGGCAACGGCAACGGCCACGGCGGGCCGGGCGGGCCGCGACGCCAGATGCCGCTCGCCCCGCCCTCGGGCGTGCAGCAGATCAAGGGCAAGCAGGAGGACAAGGTCTACACCTGGCCCCACCTGATCGCCAGCGAGTTCGTCGCGCTGCTGACGATCCTGGCGTTCCTGGTGGTGTTCAGCTCGCTGGTCGACGCCCCGCTGCAGGAGCTCGCCAACCCGACCGAGTCGCCGAACCCCGCCAAGGCGCCCTGGTACTTCCTGGGGCTGCAGGAGCTGCTGCTGTACTTCCACCCGATGGTGGCCGGCGTGACGCTGCCGGGGGTGATGGCCGCGGGGCTCATCGCCCTGCCCTACCTGGACCGCAACCCGTCCCAGCGCCCGGAGAACCGCAAGACCGCGGTGACGATCTACACCCTGTTCATGGTGTTCTGGGGGACGCTGACGATCACCGGCTCGTTCTTCCGCGGTCCGGGGCTCAACTGGGTGTGGCCCTGGGTCGATGGCATCTGGTTCAACCTGTGAGGCCCCGCATGACCCGACGCTCACCAGCGCATGCGACAATCGTGGGCGAGCCGAGCCCAGCGGCCCGCTCCGCGCGCGCCGCACACCGAGCGCACCGAGGAGCTGATCTGCGATGACCGTCGCGCTGGCACTGCTCACCGTGCTCGCGGCGCTGCTGGTGGTGGCCGGCTGGTGGATCCGCCGGTGCAACCTGGCCACGCGCCCCAGTCCGCTGGCCGGGCGCGTGGCGCCGGGCTGCGACCTCGGCCAGCAGCTGCTGATGGCCAACAGCGCCCAGGGCCCCATCCAACCGGGCGAGAGCGGCTCCAGGCGCAGCGGCCCCACCCGACGCGCGTTCCTGCGCAACTCGATGGCCGGTGCGTGGCTGGTGACCCTCGGTGGCTTCGGGGGTGCGACGCTGGCCTATCTGTGGCCCGATCTCCGTGGCGGGTTCGGCGCCGAGCTCGAGCTCGGCGACCGCGACGAGATCCTGAGCCAGATCCAGGACCAGGGCGCCCCGTTCGAGGATCCGGCCGGTCGCGCCTACCTGATCGACTACGACCCCGACCTCGACCCCGACGGCGCCTACGCCGAGGTCACCGGCGGGGCGCCGCTGATGGCGCTGTTCTGGACCTGCCCGCACCTCGGGTGTCGCGTGCCGTTCTGCGAGTCCTCGCAGTGGTTCGAGTGCCCCTGCCACCAGTCCCGCTACAACCGCTGGGGCGAGTGGACCGGCGGGCCCGCGCCGCGCGGCATGGACCGGTTCCCGTTGGAGGTGACCGACGACGGCCAGGTGATCGTGGACACCTCCGAGATCATCGACGGCCCCTCGCGCGCGGCGGCGGTCCTGGACCAGCCGCCCGAGGGCGCGAGCTGCCTGTGACCGCCGCGCCGCGCGCGGGCCGCTGACAGCCCGCCTGCGCCGTACCAGCACCGACCGTCACCGACCGCACCGGGACCGACCACACCGGCCGCACCCGGACCGACCGCGAAAGGACCCGTCGCAGTGGACGCGACCACGCTGACCCTCGGCCTCCTCGCCCTGGGAGGCGCAGCGATCCTCGGGTTCCTGTACTGGCAGTCGGCCCGTCGGCGCAGCGCGAACGAGAAGGTCCCCCCGGCGATGCGCCCGGCGTACTCCGACGAGCAGCTGGAGCGCAGCGTCCTCGAGCGGCACATGAGCTGGGGCCTGGTGCTGACGGGGTTCTTCGCCCTGTTCATCCCGCTCTATCTGATCTATGACAACAACCGGATCGCTGACGCCACCGACGAGCGGTTCGTCGAGCAGGTCGTGCGCGGCGAGGAGCTGTACCAGGCCAACTGCGCCGAGTGCCATGGCGGCAACCTCGCCGGGGGCGCGGCCGCGAGCCCCTTCGAGGGCGACGACGCCTGGCCGGCGCCGGCGCTGGACACCTTCGTGGTGCGCTACGAGGACAACCCCAACGTCGACGACATCGAGAGCTTCCTGTGGGAGACGCTCTACTGGGGCCGTCCGGGCTCGCCGATGCCGGCCTACGGCGAGGACGCCGCCGGCCCGTTCACCGACGAGCAGATCGAGGACGTCAAGGCGTTCATGCTGTTCAACCAGGTCGGTGAGGAGGAGGCCGAGGAGCGCAACGACGAGGAGCCTGACGAGGACGGCGAGGAAGACGACGACGAGGACGGCGAGGAAGACGACGACGAGGACGCCGACGACGATGATGTCGCGGCCTCGGCCGAGCAGGCCGCGGGCACGGCCGCCGAGGCCACCGGCGAGGAGCTCTACACCCAGAACTGCATGCGCTGCCACGGCGGCGACCTGCAGGGCTGGGACGGTGAGCAGGCCCGGCCCGGCTATCCGCTGATCGGGGTGTTCGAGCGCCACACCTCGATCGGGGTCCTCGGGATCCTGCGCAACGGGATCATCCGCCCCGGCGCCACGATCATGCCGCCCTACCAGAACGGCTACCAGAACGAGCGCCTCGAGGACGAGGACCTCGTGGCGATCATCAACTACCTGCGCGAGCGCCAGCCCGAGGATCTCCTGCCCGAGGAGGAGCGCGAGGAGCGCAGCCTCGAGGAGATCGAGGCCATGGCCGACGACGCCGACGACGCCGACGCCGACGCCGACGACGAGGACGACGCGTGAGGCGCGCGACGCCGCGCACCCGGTGCACCAGGGAGGACAGGCAGTCATGACCGACCCGCTGCTCGGTGTGGTGCCGCTGGGCGCCGAGTTCGTGCCGCCCGAGAGCATCTGGGCCCAGCTCGCCGCGCCGCTGGGCATCCTCGTCTTCTTCGGCAGCACCTACCTGCTGCTGCGCTCCAACCTCGGCACCAAGCGCGGGTACCTGGTGCTCGCCACGGTGTTCTTCGGGTTCGTGTCGCTGTTCTCGCTGTTCTGGACCTACGGGGGGATGGGCAGCGACGAGGCCTCCGGCCCGCGCCAGCTGCCGGGGCAGCCCATCGGCGAGCTCGAGCCGGGCTGGGTGCCCTTCGCGCAGGACGCCCGACTGGTCGACGAGCGCGCCGAGCTGGAGGTCGTGCGCGACCACCCCGAGGGCTTCGAGGTCGTGGAGGGCGCCGACGGTGACGAGATCCTCGACGAGATCGAGGGCATGGTCGACGAGGAGACCTTCGACCTGATCGACGAGTCCGTGGGCGACCTCCGCAACTTCTTCGCCGACGAGGAGGTGTTCTCCGACGGTCTTGGCGCGCTCGACGAGGAGGCCGGCATCAGCGAGCTCGGCGACCTCGACGAGCCCGTCGAGATCGGCTGGACCGAGGTCGAGGGCACCTTGATCGTGGCGATCACCTACGCCGAGTTCGACGAGGAGGAGTTCGAGCTCGTCGACGACGGCTACACCTACACGGCGTTCGGCTTCTACGACGAGGGTGCGCTGCAGCTGCCCGGGCTGGCCATGGGCGCCCTGGCGTTCGTGCTGTTCGTGCTCCACGCCTGGCTGCTGGACCGCGACGAGCGCCTCGAGCGGCGCCAGCAGGAGGAGCTCACCGAGCTCGAGGAGCCCGAGCGCGTCCCGGTTGGTGCGTGAGCCGTCAGCACCGGCCCGCAGCGGCGTCACCGACGCCCCCGAACGGGCCGGGATGCACCGACTGAGGCTGGCAGAATGGAGGCGAGATGCGCCCTCTTCTGCTTGTCCTGGCCCTGCTGGCTGCGGCGTGCTCAGGCGAGGAGCGCGCCGGCGAGCTGCTCCCGGTCGATGAGCGCGAGCCCGCACCGCAGGTCAGCGGTGAGACCATCGGTGGCGAGGAGATAGCGCTCGCCGACCTCGACGGGCCGGTGCTGGTGAACTTCTGGGGCTCGTGGTGCGGGCCGTGCGTGGACGAGGCACCTGACCTGCGGCGGCTGCACGAGCACTACGCCGACCAGGGCGTGTCGTTCCTCGGCGTCAACGTCCGCGACAGCGAGCGCGGCGCAGAGCGGTTCGAGGAGGAGCAGGGCATCCAGTTCCCCTCGCTGTACGACCGCCCCGGCGAGATCGCCGCTGCGTTCGGTGGGATCGGGCCCCAGGCGATGCCCTCCACGCTGCTGCTCGACGCCGAGCACCGGGTAGCAGTGCGCCTGTTCGGCGCGGTCACCTACGGGCAGGTCCAGGGTCACCTCGAGCCGCTGCTCGCCGAGGCCGAGGGTCGCGTTGACGACGCCGCGGAGGCCAGCCGATGACGCCGGCCGACCTGGTCATCGACGCCAACCTGGTGGTGGCTGCCGGGGTGGCGCTCGCCGCGGGGCTGGTGTCGTTCGCCTCGCCGTGCGTGGTGCCGCTGGTGCCGGGCTACCTGTCCTACATGACCGGTCTGAGTGGCGGCGAGCTGGCCAGCGGCAAGGCCGGACGCGCACGCGTGGCCGCCGGGTCGAGCCTGTTCGTGCTCGGGTTCGCGGTGCCGATCGCGCTGCTGGGGCTGCTCGGCGCCCAGATCGGCCAGCTGCTGTCGGATCCGCTGTGGCGGTCGCTGCTGGGGGCGCTGGTCATCGTGCTCGGCGCGGCGTTCGCGGGCCTGCTGCCGCTGGCGCCGCTGCAGCGCGAGTGGCGCGTCACCCACCGGGCCCTGGACGGCGGGGTGCTCGGGGCGCTGCCGCTGGGCTTCGTGTTCGGGGGGGGGTGGACGCCGTGCATCGGCCCGGCGCTGACCGGCATCCTCACGCTGGCGGCGAGCACCGCCGGCGGCGAGGCGGTGCGCGGCGCGGTGCTGGCGTTCATCTACGCCCTGGGCCTAGGCGTGCCCTTCGTGGTGTTCGGGCTGCTGTTCCACCGCGCCAACGGGACGCTGGCGTTCCTGCGACGCCACTCGCTGCTGATCCAGCGCCTCGGCGGAGCGCTGCTCATGGCAGTGGGCGTGGCGATCGCCACCGGCTGGTGGTGGGACCTGATGGTGCTGCTCCAGCCGATCATCGGCAGTTGGACCCTGCCGCTGTGAGGGCCCGCCGATGACCACCGCCCCGCCCCGTCCGCCGCGCACCGACGCTCGCGCCGAGCGCCTGCCGGAGATCCCCGGCCCCGGCGAGACCGTCGTGCTCCTGTGGCGGCGCCTGCGCCGGATGTCCACCGCCCTCTACCTGCTGCTGGCCCTGGCTGCGGTGTCGATCGTGGCCACCTTCGTGCCCCAGGAGCCGGTGATCCCCACCACGGTGGCCGACTGGCGGGCAGGCATCGAGGGGCCCGGCGCCGAGGTGGCCGCAGGGCTGGATGCGCTCGGTCTGTTCGACATCTACGGCTCGTGGTGGTTCGCCACGCTGGTCGTCCTGCTGTTCGTGAGCCTCACGGGCTGCTTGATCCCACGCGTGCGCGGGTTCGTGCGCCAAGCGCGCCGGGCGCCGGCGCCGGGGCAGAACCTCGGGCGCCTGACCCACCACCGCACCGTCGACAGCCCCCTGCCGCCCGATCAGGCCGTCGCCGCGGCGGCCACCACGCTGCGTCGGCGCCGCCTGCGCACCCGCGTGCGCCCCGCCGAGGGGAGCCCCACCGGCAACGCCCAGGTGGCCGCCGAGCGCGGCCACGCCCGCGAGGGCGGCTCCATCGCCTTCCACCTGTCGTTCTACCTGCTGGCTGCCGGCGCCATGGTGGGGGTGTGGTTCGGGTTCGAGAGCCAGGTCAACGTCGTGGAGGGCGAGTCGTTCGCCGACACGCCGGTGGGCTACGACAGCTACGAGCCGGGGCGATTCTTCGGCCAGGGCGACCACGATGGGTTCACCGTCGAGCTCGACGAGTTCGCCGCCGAGTACCACCCGGGTCAGGACACCGGGGACGGCCCGCAGTCGTCGCTGATCGCCAGCGAGTTCGCCTCGCGCATCAGCGTGCACGAGGGCGACGAGGTCGCCGCGCAGGGCACCGTCGCGGTGAACGAGCCGTTCCACCATGGCGCCACCTCGATCTACCAGATCCGCTTCGGCTTCGCGCCCGAGCTGACCGTGCGCACCGAGGGCGGCACCGAGCTGCATGCCGACACCACCAACCTGATCGAGAGCGACGACCTGGTGTGGACCGGCGTCGCCGCGGTCGAGCGCACCGACGTCGACAACCAGATCGCCCTGGATCTCGCGCTGCTGCCCGACGCCACCGTTGAGGGCGGCAGGCTGACCAGCGCCAGCAACGAGCCCGACGATCCGCTGCTGGCGGTCTCGGTGTGGTACGGCTCGCTGGGGCTCGAGCGCAACCGGCCGGCCGCGGAGTTCGACCGCGAGGCGGGCACCCGCCTGGACGAGTCCCTGCTGCTCGAGCCCGGTGAGACCGGCTCCCTGGACGCGCTGCCGCTGGAGGTCACCTTCGAGGGGCTGCCGTACTGGTCGGGCTTCCAGGTCGCCCAGGAGCCCGGCCACGGGCTGCTCCTGGCTGGCGCGGGCCTGCTGCTGGTCGGCCTGGTGCCGTCGCTGTTCGCCTACCGCCGCCGCGTGTGGGTGGATGCCGCGCCCGCTGCGCACGGGGGCAGCCACGTCACGCTGGCGGGTGTCGCCCGTCAGCGCGCTGAGACCTTCGCCGAGGCCTGGCCCGACCTGGCCGACGCGCTCACCACGGCGGTCGACGGGCGCGACGAACCCGCCGACCAGACCACCGACGACGCTCGCCCAGGCTCCCACGACCCCACCGGAGAGACGCGCTGATGCTGGACCTACCGCTTGGTGACCTGTCGAACGCGCTGTTCAACGCCGCCTTCATCACCTACCTGGTGGCCATGGTGCTGGCGTTCGCGCGCCTCGCGTTCACGCGCGTGGGCGTCGGCGGGGCGCCGCTGACCACCCGCGGCGCCGGGCTGTGGGCCGGACGCGGGGCGACTGCCCTGGCGATCGTCGGTGCGGCGGTCCACCTCGGCTCGATCGTCACCCGCGGGCTGGCGGCCGGCCACGTGCCGTGGTCGAACATGTACGAGTACTCCTCGTTCCTGGCGTTCGGCACGGTGGTGGTCGGCCTGGTCGTGGTGCAGCGGCGCCTCGGCTACGGCCACCTCATGGGGTTCGTGCTCGCCCTGGCGATCCTGTCGATGACCTCGGCGCTGCTGCTGTTCACCGAACCCACCCCGCTGGTGCCGAGCCTGCAGAGCTGGTGGATCAACGTGCACACCAGCGCGGCGATGGGAGCCTCGACGATCTTCATCATCGGGTTCATGGCCACCGCGCTGTACCTCGTCAAGCGCACCGCCGAGCGCCGCGTCGGCATCTCGGGGACCGGCGCCGCACCGACCAAGCCTGCCGGCGCCGACACCGCCCCCGCCGAGCCCGGCGCCGGCGAGCCCACGCTGCGCGAGGACGGCGAGGGCTTCGACGACTTCGTGACCGACAGCGACGACCCCCACGACGCGGCCACCGACCCGCTCGCCCAGCGCGACGCCTTGAGCCCGGTGACGTTCCCTGGCCTGCCGTTCCTGCTCGTGTCGCTGTACGCGTTCTGGGTGTGGGGCTCGCCGGTCGTGGCGCTGCTGGCAGGCAGCGTCGCCGCGCTGCTCGGGATCTCGGTGTGGTACGCGGTGCCCAAGCTGCCGCCCTCGGACAAGCTCGACCAGCTCGCCTACCGCATGACCGCGTTCGCGTTCCCCATCTGGACCTTCGCGGTCATCGCCGGCGCCCTGTGGGCGCAGGAGGCGTGGGGCCGCTACTGGGGCTGGGATCCCAAGGAGACCGGCTCGTTCTTCACCTGGGTGCTCTACGCCGGCTACCTGCACGCCCGCTCCACCCGCGGCTGGCGCGGCACCCGCGCCGCGTGGCTGGGCGTGGCGGCGTTCATCGCCCTGGCGGTGACCTACTATGCGGTCAACCTGTTCGTCGTGGGACTGCACTCCTACGCGGGGGTCTGACGCCATGCGCCCTGACGACGATCGCGATCCCGTCGACCTCGACGAGCGCGTCTGCGTGCGCTGCGGGCGAGGCCTGGAGCCCTGGGACGACGAGTGCCAGGTCTGCCGCGAGCCGGCGGTGCTGCGCTTCGCGCTCCCACCGGCGCCGCTCGGGCCGCCTCCGGCCCATCTGCGCGATGCCGTCGAGCCCGACGCTGCCGAGGCCGGGCAGACCGCCGAGGTCGGGCAGGCCGGCGAGGCCGCGTCGGCCGGTCACGCGCCCACGGCCGACGCTGCGCTGGAGATCCGCGAGGAGGTCGTGGCCCCGGTCGACGAGACCGGGGGGCTGCCCCCGGTGCCCCCCGTGGGCGGGGACCCGCACCTGGGCTGACGCTCGCGCCTGCCACCGCCCGCCTGGCATGCTACGGCCATGGCGAACTTCGTTGGACGTGAACGAGAGCTGCGAGCGCTGGCGCGGGCCTGCGGGGGCGGCGGCCTGGCGGTGGTGTCGGGCCGGCGGCGCGTCGGCAAGACCGCGCTGCTGGACCGCTTCGCCCGCGACTGGGACGGTCCTGCGGTGTTCCTGCCCGGCACGCGGGCACCCACCGCCGAGGCGCTGCGACGCCTCGAGGAGCGCGTGCGGGCGGTGCTGACCCCCGAGCCCGGCGACGCGCTCGACCTCGGCGGGCTCGAGTCGTGGGACGCGGCGCTGGGCTATCTCCTGGCGCGTGCCCGCCGGGAGCCGGTGCTGCTGGTCCTCGACGAGTTCCCCTACCTGTGCGAGGCGGACCCGTCGCTGCCCAGCACGCTGCAGGCCCGGTGGGACCACCGCGGTGAGGCCGCCCTGTCGGTGGTGCTCGCCGGCAGCCACGTCGGCCTCATGGAGGACCTGCTGGCCGCTGACGCGCCGCTGTTCGGACGAGCCGACGCGCACCTGCGCGTCGCGCCGTTCGGCTGGCGCGAGGCACCCGACCTCGTCGGTGGCGACGACCCCGACACCTGGCTCGAGGCCGTGGTCACCGTCGGTGGGATGCCGCGCTACCTGTCGCTGTGGGACCCGCGGCACGACGCGCTCACCAACCTGGTCGACCTCCTCGACGGTCCCGGCGCGCCGCTGGGCGACGAGGGCCTGGTGGTGCAGCAGGAGCTCAACCCGGCGTCCGCGCCGGCGCGGCTGCTGGAGCTCGTCGCCCTGGGTGCCGCCACGTTCGGGGAGCTGCGCGAGCGCAGCGGGCTCGCCCCGGCCACCACCAGCGGTGCGCTGGACCAGCTGGAGCGCCTGGGCCTGCTCGAGCGCCAGACCCCGGCGGGAGAGGACCGGTGGCGCACCCGCCGGGTGCGCTACGAGGTCCGCGACCCGCTGCTGGGCGTGTGGCTGGCGCTGGTGCAGCCCCACCGGGAGGCCTTCGAGCTCGGCCGCGGCGGTGACGTGCTCGCCTCCGGGCGCGAGGCGCTGGCGGCTGCGCAGCGCGCGGCCCTGGCCCGAGTGGCACGGGACTGGCTGGCCACCACGCACGGCGCCGAGGTGGGTCCGTGGTGGGCAGGCGGCACCGAGGAGGTGGTCGACGCCCTGGCCCTGCGCGGTGGCGCGCCCGTCGCAGCGGCCACGGCCCACTGGGCCCAGGGGGTCGAGGCGTCGGGACCGGCCGGTCGGGTGCGCGCAGCGCTGGCCAGCACCCGCCACGGGCCACCGCAGCAGGTGCAGGTGGTCGCGCGTGGCGGCACGGGTGGGGTCACCACGCCCGACGACCTCTACGCCGACGCACGCGGCTGGTGAGCACAAGCGCTCCTCCGGCCACGACAAAGTTGCATCGGACCCACCGAAGTTCGCTCTAGGTGAAGTTTGACAGAGCCGAAGCAGTGGTGGTTGCGCGGGGTGGCGTGGAGGTCGCCTGACGCGGACGGGGCCCGCGTTGCGAGCAGGCCGGTTCTCCGCGCCTGCGGCTACGGGTCGTCGGGGCTGGCGCCCTCACGACCGGTGCGGCCCGGCTCGTCGACGCGGATCCTCCGGGTGCCCATGCCGGCCCACAGCACCGGTGAGCGCTTGCCGCGGCGGCGCACCACCTGGACCACGCCCGCCACGGCGCCACCCAGCAGCAGCGCGACGCCGGCGAGGATCATCGCGGGGAACGCGAAGAAGATGCCCAGCAGCACCAGACCGAAGCCGCCGACGAAGGTCACGGTGGCCCAGTTGGTGTTGCCGTCCAGCGACCCCCACGGGCCCTGACCCGGCCGGGCGCGACCCCACACCTCCTCCTCGGGCAGGCGCGCCCAGTCGGTCTCCGCGCTGCGCTGGCGGATCCGCTGGGGGCTGTGGATCAAGGGGCCCGGGGAGCGGCGCTCGGCCATGCCGTCAGCCTCCTGCGCGGTCGGTGGTGGATGGGTCGTCGTCTGGTGCGGCGAGCAACTCGGCGGCGCGCGCCGCGTCGACCTTGCCGAGGTCGGTGCGCGGCAGCGCGGCCACCACCCTCACCGCGCGCGGCGCGGCTCGGCGGCCGAGACGCTCTGCCACCGCGGAGCGTAGCGCCTCGGGGTCGGGGGCGGCTCGCCCGTCGGGCTCGACCAGCGCGGCCACGCGCTGCCCCCACGCCGCGTCGGGCAGGCCCACCACGACCGCGTCGTCCACGCCGGGTGCGGCCCGCAGCGCCGCGCGCACCGCCTCGGCAGCGACGTTCTCCCCGCCGGTGACGATCACGTCGTCGAGGCGCCCGAGGACCTCCAGGCGCCCGTGCTCGTCGAAGCGCCCGGTGTCGCTGGTGGCCAGCCACCCCTCCTGCAGCGCCGCGGCGGTGGCCGTCGGATCGCCCCGGTAGCGCCGCAGCAGCGTGGGGCCGCGCAGCCACACGCGGCCGTCGTCGTCGAGCGCCACCGTGACGCCCTCCAGGGGGACGCCGTCGTAGACCACCCCACCACACGTCTCGGTCATGCCGTAGGTGGTCACCACCGGGGCGGGGGCCGCGCGGGCGCGGGCCACCAGGTCCGCGTCCGCGCGGCCCCCGCCCAGCAGGACCGCTCGCAGCGTCGTCAGCGCCGCCGCGGCGTCGTCGTCCCGTCCCAGCAGGCGCTGCAGCTGGGTGGGGACCAGGGCGGTGGCCTCGGCGCGCGCCAGCGCGGCCGCCAGCGCCGCGGTGTCGCCGGCATCGACGAGGGCTGCTGCGGTGCCTCCCGCCCAGGCGCGGGTCAGCACCAGCAGCCCCGCGATGTGGTGCAGCGGCAGCGCGCACACCCAGCGCCAGCCCGGCGCCGCCCCCAGGCGCTGCAGGCTCGCCCGGGTGGCTGCGGCCACGGCGGCGTCGGGCAGCTCGACGAGCTTGGGCACGCCCGCGCTGCCCGAGGTGGCGACCACCAGCGCGAGGTCGTCGTCGCAGGGGGCGGGATCGGGCAGGTCACGGGCGCCCTGCGCGTCGACCAGACGGTGGGGGCGCAGGCGCGCCAGCAGCTCGGCGCGCCGAGCCGCCGGCAGCTCGGGGTCCAGCGGCGCGATCGCGTCGCCGGCCGCGCGGCGCGTCGCCAGCTCGGCGGCGAGCTCGGCGGGCGGCAGCTGCGCGGCGACCAGGAGGCCCATCGCTGCCACGGTAGCCGGGCACGACCGCGCGCCTCGCGGCTACCGTGTCCGCGCCGCCCCGTTGCCCGTCCCACCACAGGAGCCCGCTGCCGTGTCGCTGCCCGACTGGATCCCCGTCGGCGAGTGGACCGACATCCGCTACGAGACCGCCGAGGGCATCGCCAAGATCACCATCGACCGCCCCGAGCGGCGCAACGCGTTCCGCCCGACCACGCTGTTCGAGCTCTCGCGCGCGTTCGATCTCGCCCGCGACGACCCCGAGGTCGGGGTCATCGTGCTGACCGGCCAGGGGCCGCTGGCGTTCTGCTCGGGCGGTGACCAGAAGATCCGTGGCGACGACGGCTACGTCGACGACCGCGGCGTGGGCCGCCTCAACGTGCTCGACCTGCAGATCCAGATGCGCCGCACCCCCAAGCCGATCGTGGCGATGGTCGCCGGCTATGCGATCGGCGGGGGCCACATCCTCCACGTGGTCTGCGACCTGACGATCGCTGCGGACAACGCGCGCTTCGGCCAGACCGGCCCGAAGGTCGGCAGCTTCGACGCCGGCTACGGATCCGGCCTGCTGGCCCGATCGGTGGGGCAGAAGAAGGCGCGCGAGATCTGGTTCCTGTGCCGCCAGTACGACGCCCGGCAGGCGGAGGACATGGGCCTGGTCAACGCGGTGGTGCCACTGGACCGCCTCGAGGAGGAGACCGTCGCCTGGTGCCGCGAGATGCTCCAGCACTCGCCGCTGGCGCTGCGCATGATCAAGGCCGGGCTCAACGCCGCCGACGACGGGCTCGCCGGCGTCCAGCAGCTCGCCGGCGACGCCACGCTGCTGTACTACATGAGCGACGAGGCCCAGGAGGGCCGCGACGCCTTCGTCGAGAAGCGCTCCCCGGACTTCGGGCAGTTCCCCAAGCGTCCATGACCACCGGCGGCCGCCCCGCAGGGTGGCGCGTGTGGGTCGAGGCCGCCCGCCCGCGCACGCTGCCGGCGGCGCTGGCGCCCGTGCTGGTGGGCACCGCGGCCGCCGCCCGCGCCGGCGAGGTCGTGCCCTGGCGCGCCGTCGCGGCGCTCGTGGTGGCGCTGGCGCTGCAGGTCGCGGTGAACTTCGCCAACGACGCCTTCGACGGCGAGCGCGGCGTCGACACCGCCGAGCGCGTGGGCCCGCCCCGCGCGGTCGCTGCCGGCTGGGTCACGCCGCGGGCGATGAAGGCGGCCACCGGCGCCGCGCTCGCCGTGGCCGCCGTCGCCGGCCTCGCCCTGGCCGCTGCGACCACGTGGTGGCTGGTGGCCATCGGGGCGGCAGCCGTGCTGGCCACCCTGGGGTACTCCGGCGGGCCGAAGCCCTACGCCTCGGTGGGCCTCGGCGAGGTGTTCGTGTTCGTGTTCTTCGGGCTGGTGGCCACGGTCGGCTCGGCGTTCGTCCACCTCGAGGCCATCACTGCCGCCGCCGTGGTCGCGGCGGTGCCGATGGGCCTGCTCGCGGTGGCGATCCTGGTGGCCAACAACCTCCGCGACCTGCCGACCGACGCGCCGGTGGGCAAGCGCACCCTCGCGGTGCGTCTCGGTGATGCGGGCACGCGGCGGCTGCTGGTGGCGCTGGTGCTGCTGGCCCTGGTCGTGGCCGTGGCCTACCCGGCGTTCTGGCCGCCGCTGGCCGCGCTGGCGGTGCCGCTGGCGCTGCCGGTGCTCCGCCCGATCCGCGCGGGCGCGACCGGCTGGGCGCTCATCCCCGTGCTGGCCGCCACCGGCCGGCTGCAGCTCGCCCTGGCGGTGGCCGTGGCCGCCGCGCTGCTGCTCGGGCCCTGACGCGCGCTCGCCGGCGCCGCGCCCCCCGCAGCGGGAGCGGCACGGGCGGCCGCTACCCTGCCAGGCGATGCCCGCCACGCCCCGCAACGCCGGCGCGTCCGCTGCCCTCCACGCCACCTTCGTGGTGGGGCTGCGCACCCGTTTTCGCGGCACGACCGCCCGCGCCGGCCTGCTGCTGCGCGGGCCCGCCGGGTACGGGGAGTTCAGCCCGTTCACCGACTACCCGCCGCACCGGGCGGCGCGCTGGCTCGCCTGCGCGCGCGAGGCGGCGGTGCAGGGCTGGCCAGCACCGCGGCGCACCCACGTGCCGGTCAACGCCACGGTCCCCGCGGTCGGCCCGGAGGCCGCCCACGACCTCGTCGCCCGCTCGGGCTGTGCCACCGCCAAGGGGAAGGTCGCCGAGCCCGGGCAGGCCCTCGCCGACGACCTCGCCCGCTGCGAGGCGGTGCGCGACGCGCTCGGCCCCAGCGGCAGGCTGCGCGTGGACGCCAACGGCGCGTGGGACACCGACCGCGCCCAGGAGGCCATCGGCGCGCTCGCCCGGTTCGACCTCGAGTACGTCGAGCAGCCGGTGGTAAGCCTCGAGGAGATGGCGGTGCTGCGCCGCCGCGTCTCGGTGCCCCTGGCCGCCGACGAGAGCGTGCGCACCGCGCAGGACCCCTTGCGCGTGGCCGGCCTCGAGGCCGCCGACATCGTGGTGCTCAAGGCCGCACCGCTGGGCGGGGTCCGTGCCGCGCTGGCCGTCGCCGAGGCCTGCGGCCTGCCGGTGGTGGTGTCCTCGGCGCTGGAGACCTCGGTGGGCCTGGCCGCCGAGGTCGCCCTCGCCGCCGCCCTGCCCGAGCTGCCCTACGCGTGTGGCCTGGGCACCGCCGCGCTGCTCGACGGCGACCTCACCGACGCCCCCCTGCTGCCCGAGGCCGGTCACGTCCCCGTGCGCCGCGTCGCCCCCGACCCGCAGGCGCTGCGCGCCCACGCCGCTGGCCGCACCAGCGACGCGATGGTGCGCGCCGCCCACGACGCGGCCGCCGAGGTCCTCGACGCCGAGGCTGCGCCCGACCCGCCCCTCCCGGGAGCCGCGACGTGACCACCGCGTCCGACCCGACCGCCGCGCTGGCCGCCACCATCGTCGACGAGCTGGTGCGCGGCGGCGTGACCGAGCTGGTGCTGGCGCCTGGCTCGCGCTCGGCACCGCTGGTGCTGGCCGCAGCCGCCCACCCCGGGCTGACCCTCCACGCCCGCATCGACGAGCGCAGCGCCGCGTTCGTCGCCCTCGGCCTCGGGCGGGCCACTGGGCGGCCCGCCGCGGTGCTGTGCACCTCGGGCACCGCCGTGGCGAGCCTGCACCCCGCGGTGCTGGAGGCCGACGCCGACGGCGTGCCGCTGGTCGCCCTGACCGCCGACCGACCGCCGGAGCTGCGCGGGGTGGGCGCCAACCAGACCATCGACCAGCTGCGCATATTCGGGCGGGCGGTGCGCGCCGACGCCGAGCTGACCAGCCCCGAGGGCCACGTCGACCTCGCCGAGCCCGCGCGCGGCTGGCGCGGCGAGGTCGCCCGGCTGCTCGCCGCCGCCCGCGGCGCCGCCGGCCCGCCCGGGCCGGTCCAGCTGGACGTGGCGCTGCGCGAGCCGCTGGTGCCCGACGAGCTCGCGTGGTCCAGCGCCCCGGCAGCCGGGCGGTCCGACGGGGCGCCGTGGACCGCCGCGCCCTCCGCGCGCCACCCCGCGCCCGAGGTGATCCAGGCGGCGGTGGCCCACCTCGGCGCCCGCCGCGGGCTCATCATCGCCGGCAGCGGGGCGCGGCCCGCCGACGGGCTGGCCCTCCCGCTGCCCGCCGAGCTCGAGACGCCCATCGCCGCGCTCGGCCGGCACCTCGGCTGGCCGGTGCTGGCCGAGCCCACCGCCGGCGTCGGCACCGGCGAGGCGGTGGTGGCCGCCCCCGACGCGGTCGCCCGCAGCGAGGCGTTCCTCGCCGACCACCAGCCCGAGGTGGTGCTGCGCCTGGGGCGCGCGGTGCTCAGCCGCCCGCTGGCCGCGCTCGCCGACCGCGACGACGTGCCTCAGGTCGCGGTGGCCGAGGGGCGCTGGCACGACCCGCCGCGCACCGCCACCACCCTGCTGGCAGCCGACCCGACCCGACTGTGCGAGGCGCTGCTGGAGCACCTGGGCCCGAGCGCAACGCCGGACGACGGCGGCTGGCTGGCCGCGTGGGTTGGTGCCGGCGAGCGTGCGCGGCGCGCGCTGGACGCCGCGCTGGACGCGCGCGGCGAGCTCGGCGAGGCGCGCCTGGCCCGCGACCTGCCCGCCGCCCTGCCCCGCGACAGCGTGCTCGTGGTGGGCTCGAGCCGCCCCATCCGCGACGTCTGCGAGTACGCGGTGCCGCGCGGTGACCTCGCGGTGGTCGGCAACCGCGGCGCGTCGGGGATCGACGGCTTCGCCTCCACGGTGGCGGGCGTGGCGCTGGGCACCGACCGGCCGGTCACGGCCCTGACCGGCGACCTGTCGGTGCTGCACGACGCGCCGGGGCTGGTCCACGCCGGCGGGCCGCAGGCCCACGCCGTCCTCGTGGTGGTCGACAACGACGGCGGCGGGATCTTCGCCGGGCTGCCGCCGGGCCGGCTGCCCGAGGAGCTGCAGCGCTGGTTCACCACCCCCCACGGCGCCGACCTCGAGGGGCTGGCCGCGGCGCTTGGCACCACCTGTCGCAGCGTCACCGCCCCCGAGGAGCTCCCCGCAGCCGTGGCTGCCGCCCGCAGCCGCGGCGGCCTGCAGCTGGTGCGGGTGCCCACGAACCGGGCGGTGACCGCCGCCGACCACACGACCCTGCGCGCGCGGGCCGTGGCCGCGGTCGACGCCCGCGCCTGAAGCGGGCGAGGTCCATGACCGGGCTCGCCGGCGGGCTGCTCGCTGCTGCGGCGGTGCTGGCGCCCCTCGACTGGGTCGCCAAGGCCCGCCGCTGGCGAGCGCGGCCGGCCACGAAGGCCGTGGTGCTGGTGACCCTCGGCGCCGTCGCGCTCACCCTGGAGCCCGTGGTGGCCGGCCAGCGCGGCTGGGTGCTGGCTGCGCTCGCGCTGGGGCTCGCCGGCGACCTGGCGCTGCTGCGATCAGGCGGGCTCGCGCGGGGCGCCAGCCTCTTCGCCGCCGGCCACGTCTGCTACCTGGTCGGCTTCGCGGTGCGCGACGCGCCGCTGTCGGGCGTGCCGGGCCTGGGGGTGCTGCTCGTGGCGACCGTCGCGGTGGCCTGGCGGGTGCTGCCGGCAGCGCGCGCCGGCAGCGGCACGGGCCTGGCCGGCGGGGTGGCCGCCTACCTGGTGGTGCTGCTGGCGCTGGTGGTCGGCGCGGTGCTCGGCGGCGGGCCCGTCGCCGCGCTGGGCGCTGTGGCGTTCGCGCTGTCCGACCTCGCGCTGCTGCACGACCGGTTCGTGGGATCGCTGCGGCGCCTGGGGCTGGTGGCCACCGCGCTGTACCACCTCGCCCAGGGGCTGCTGGTCGTCTCGCTGGCCCTGGGCTGACGCGGTCAGCCGGCCGCGCCCAGCGCGGCGCGCATCGCCTCGAGCTTCAGGCGCGTCTCCTCGAGCTCGGACTCGGGGCGCGAGTCCGGCATGATCCCCGCGCCGGCGAACAGCCGCGCGGTGCGCCCGGCGATCTCGGCGCAGCGCAGCGCGATCGCCACCTCGCCGTCGCCGTCGCCGTCGACCCACCCGACCGGGCCGGCGTAGCGACCGCGGTCCAGCCCCTCGAGCTCGGCGATGAGGCTCGCGGCCTGCTCGGTCGGGGTGCCGCACACCGCCGCGGTGGGGTGCAGCGCGTCGACCAGCGCCAGGGTGGGGACCGACCGGGACAGCCGGCCGCGCAGGTCGGTGGCCAGGTGCGCGACGTTGGCCAGCGACAGGATCCAGGGAGTCGCGTCGACCTCGAGTGCGTCGCACGCCGGGGCCAGCGCTGCGCGGGCTGAGTCGACCGCATGGGCGTGCTCGGCGCGGTCCTTGGCGCTGTCGCGCAGGGCTGCGGCCAGCGCCGCGTCGCGGGCCGGGTCGGCGTCGCGGCGCGTGGTGCCGGCCAGCACCCGTGAGCGCACCAGCGGGCCGTCGCGGGCCACCAGCAGCTCCGGGCTCGCGCCGACGAGCCCGTCCACGATCACGGTGTGGCAGCCGGGGAAGCGCATGGCCAGACGGCGGGCGACCGCCCGCGGGTCGAACGGCTCGTCGGCCCACACGCCGACGTCGCGGGCGAGCACCACCTTGTCCAGCTCCCCGGCACGCAGGCGGTCGACCGCCTTGGCGACGCGGTCCAGCCAGGCGACCTCGTCCAGGCCGGCGCCGCGCTCGCGCACCCGTGGCGCGTCGGCGAGCGCGACCTGCGCGGCGGGAGCGGCCTCGGCTGGGTCGGGCGGCGCGGCGCCCGCGGCGATGGTGGTGGCGAACGCCCGGCCGTCGCGCCGGCCCACCACCACCCGCGGCACCACCAGCGCCGTCTCGGCCGTGGAGTCGGGCGCGAACGTGCCCGCCAGGAACGCCACCAGCCCGGATCCGGGCACGTCGACCGGGTCGTGGACGGTGGCCGCGGCGGCGGTCTCGGCCAGCGCGTCGGCGGCGGCCGCGAACCGCTCGGGCCCGCGGGGCACCGGCAGGCGCGCGGCCTCCCCCCATCCGATGATGCCCTCGCCGTCGGTGACCATCGCCAGCCCCGCGCGGTCCGGCAGCCGGGCGAGCAGGTCGCCGGGGTCGGCGATGGGGTGGGTGCGCACCTGCAGGGTCACTGGCCCACCTCGCCCGATCCGGCGTCGTCGGGGTGGTCGGCGTCGTCGGGGCGGTCGGCTGCGGTCTCGTCGCGGTCGGCGACCCCGGACGGGGGAGCGGCGGTGCTGCGCCCCTCGAGGCGGGCGCGGGCCTCGGCCAGCACCCGGCGCTGGAAGTGGTGGGCCACCAGCGCCGAGGTCGCCGGCAGCGCCGAGCGCAGCGCTCCCACGACCTGCTCGGCGGCCTGGTCGGGGTCGTCGGCCTCGCCCAGTGCGGGGTCGCGCACGAACCGGGCGAACAGCTCCACCGCCCGCGCGGCGGTGGCGCGCACGGCCTGATCGTGCTCGCGGGCGAGCGCCAGCAGCTCCGACAGCGGCAGCCCCGCCTGCAGCAGCGCGGCGCCGGCGCGGACCGCGGCCAGGTCGGCGCCGGTGTAGGGGGTCGCGCCGTCGGCGCGCGGCACGAGCAGGCCCTCGCGCTCCAGGGCCTCCAGCAGCGACTCGGGGACCTCGGCGCGCTGCGCGAGGGCGGCGCGCGACAGCGGCTCGTCGACCTCGGCCGCCTCGCCGACCAGCGCCCCGGCCAGCGCCTGCTCGGTGGGGTCGAGCGCCCCCTCGAGCGTGCGCTGGATCAGCGCCAGGCTGTAGCCACGCGCCTTGAGCGCCTTGATCGCCTCGAGGCGCTCCCGATGGGCGTCGTCGTAGAGCGCGCGACGGCCCTCACGGCGCGGCGCCGGCAGCAGGCCGCGCGTCTGGTAGTAGCGGATCGTGTCGACCGTGACGTCGCAGCGGTCGGCCAGCTCGGAGACGGTGTAGGCAGCCACGCACCCACTCTACGAGCGATCGCTCAAAACATCATGCGGGGCAGGTGTCGCAGACGGGGCAGGTGTCGCAGGCGTGGCGCGCGCGGCGCCGCGGCGCGTGCGGCTCAGGCGAGCCAGAGCGCAAGCGCGCCCAGCGCCACGACCGTTCCCCCGCCCGCTGCGCCCACGGCGGCCAGGCGAGCGCGGCGCACCGCCCGCTCGTCGTCGGCGACCTCGGGGGCGGGCAGGGACAGGTGCCGCCGCGGCGGCGCGTAGGCGGGTGCGGGCAGCTGGTCGACGTCCACGTCGAGCACGCTGCCGGGCGGCCGCGGCCCCTCGGGTGCTGCCAGGGCCTCCCCCACGAGGGTCTCGAGAGGCGGTCCGCTCGACGCGGTGGCTGCCGCTGCCACGGGGCGCCGGGGGCGCGTGGCCGCCGAGGGTGCCGACGGATCCTCACGCTCGGTGGGAGCCGGTGCGCGGGGGGCCGTGGTGGTGGACCCCTCGGCGGCCGGATGCTCGGGCGAAGCCGACAGGTGGTGGGTGATCGTCCAGCCAGCCATCAGGCCTCCAGGGTGCGGTGGGCGACGCGGCCGGTCGCGCCGGGCCCGCTCTGGCGCGGCGCTCCCGGCGCGAGGCGCGCCCACGGGCAGGTGGGTCCACGCTCCCCGTCGGCAGCGCGGCGCCGCGCTTGAGGCGTCCCGCATCCCACGCGGAGGTCTTCGGCGTCCGACGCAGAGGCCTCCGGCGACCCACGCGCCCGACGCGTGTGGCGTGCGGGGAGGGGGGCGGTGGCCGGCCGCCACGCCGGTCGGCAGGATTGGTGCGTCGACCCGCCCGAGCGCCGCGGCGACGAGGCGTGGGCCCGCGACCGCGGTCAGCCACGCGCCCTGCGAACGCGCGCTGCGCACGAGCCCAGCGAACGGACCGCGATGACCCCCGTGTCCCACCCCGGCGAGGCCGACGCCGCCCGCGTCGGCGAGCCGCTGCCCGACCCGCGCAGCGGACCCGAGAAGGACGCCGCCCTGGTGCAGCGCATGTTCGATCGGGTGGCCCCGCGCTACGACCTGGCCAACGCGGTGCTCAGCCTCGGCCAGGACCGCCACTGGCGGCGGGTGGCCGCGCGGGCCGCCGAGGTCGTCCCCGGCGAGGTCGCCCTGGATGTCGCCACGGGCACCGGGATGCTCGCCGACGACCTCGCCGAGGCCGGCGCGCAGGTGATCGCCCTGGACTTCTCCGAGCCGATGCTGCGGGTCGGTGCGGCGCGGATGGCGCGCGCCGGGCGCAGCGACCACCGGTGGGTCGCCGGCGACGGCACGCGCCTGCCCCTGCCCGACGACAGCGTCGATGCGGTCACCATCGCGTTCGGCCTGCGCAACCTGCCCGATGTGGATGCCGGCCTCGCCGAGATGGCACGCGTGACCCGGCCCGGAGGACGCCTGGTGGTCCTGGAGTTCGGCCAGCCGCCTCATCGGGCGATCCGCACGGCCTACCACGCCGCCCTGCGCGGGTTCGTGCCGGCCGCCGCCCGCGTGGTGGCCAGCGACCCCCGGGCCTACTCCTACCTGGCCGAGTCGATCGTGGCCTGGCCGGACGCGGCGCAGCTCGCCGCCCGACTGGGCGCGGCCGGATGGGAGCGCCCGCGCTGGAAGCACCTCGCCCTCGGTGCCGTCACCCTGCATCAGGGGCGTCGCGCCCCGACAGAGGATCAGGGGCGTCGCGCCCCGACAGGTCAGGGGCGTCTCGGCCCGGAGGGTGACGGGCCGGGCACCGAGGGGGCCTCGTGATACCGTTCACAACGCTGTGGAGCGACGCGCTCGCTGCCAGGGAGGCGAACCAGGGAGGGTTCGGTTGAGCGACACTGACGTGCGCGCTGTGCCCACGCCGCGCACCGCCCCGGGGCCGGTCACCCACGCCGACGTCGTGGTGGTCGGTGCCGGGCCTGCCGGGGCCTCCACCGCCCGGTTCCTCGCCGACGCCGGTCACGACGTGGTGGTGATCGACAAGGCCACCTTCCCGCGCGACAAGGTGTGCGGCGACGCCCTCACCCCGCGCGCCGTCCGGGCCCTGCAGCGCCTCGGCCTGCACAAGGAGGCCGAGGGCGACGTCGAGGGCTGGCATCGCCAGCGGGGCCTGCGCATGTACGGCGGCAAGACCGTGCTGGATCTGCCGTGGCCCGAGCTGCCCGACTGGCCGGCCCACTCGGTGACCGCCACCCGCGAGATCTTCGACCACACCCTGGTGCGTCACGCCGTCGCCGGCGGTGCCACCCTGTGGGAGGGCACCGAGGTGACCGGCCCGGTGTGGCTGACCAGCAGCCAGGAGCGGGTCGCGGGTGTCACCTGGCGGCAGCGTCGCACCGACGGCGCGACCGCCGAGGGCACCGTGCGCGCGCCGATCGTCATCGTCGCTGACGGGAGCTCCTCGCGGCTGGGCATCGCCCTGGGGCTGCACCGCGATCGGTCGCGCCCGATGGGCGTGGCGATCCGCGCCTACTACGACCACGCGCGGCGCGACCTGGACATGATGGAGGGGTTCCTCGAGATCACCTCGCAGGGCCGCCTGCTGCCCGCCTACGGGTGGATCTTCCCGCTGGACGACGGGACCGTCAACGTCGGCTGGGGGCAGCTGGACAGCTCGCACCACTTCAAGGGCATGAGCTACCGCGGGGTCCTGGAGGAGTGGGTGGCCTCGATGCCCGCGCACTGGGGCATCAGCCCCGAGACCTCCCTCGACCGCACCCGCAGCGCCAGCCTGCCGATGTCGCACAACCGCCGGCCCATGTGCCGCGGCGGCGCGCTGCTGGTCGGTGACGCCGCCGGCATGGTCAACCCCTTCAACGGTGAGGGCATCAGCTACGCCATCGAGGCCGGTGAGATGGCCGCCGAGGCCGCCGACCTGGCCCTGGCGCGCCGCGACGACGGTCCGCTGGCGGCCTACCCGAGCGCGGTCGCCGACCAGTGGGGCGGCTACTACCGCTTGGGCATCGCCTTCACCGCGGTCATGGGCAACCCGACGATCATGAAGGCGTGCCGCGACTACGGGATGCCCCAGCCGGCGCTGATGCGGTTCGTGTTCCGCTTCATGGCCCACCTGGTGGATCGGCGCAGCGCCGATGGCATCGACCGGATCATCAACGGGCTGTCGCGGGCGGTGCCGGCAGCATGAGGCGGGCGCACCCCCCACGAGGAGGTTTGAGCGTGGGCCGGCGCATGCCTAGGCTGCGGACGCCGGGCGCCCTCGGTGCCGGCCGCGTCCCGCTCGACCGGAGGCTGATCCGCCGTGCTCGCTGAGTACCTCCCGCTGCTGCTGCTCGTCGCGATCGCCGTCGGGTTCGTGGCGGTGTCGCTGGTGGTGGCGTCCTACCTCGGGCCCTGGTCGCCCACGCCGGTCAAGGCCAAGGCCTACGAGTCCGGGATCATCACCAGCCCCGAGACCGAGGTGGCGGGCAGCCGCTTCCCGGTGAAGTTCTACCTCGTCGCGATGATGTTCATCATCTTCGACGTCGAGGCGGTCTTCCTGTACCCGTGGGCGGTGGTGCTGCGCGACCTCGGCTGGTTCGCGGTCGGCGCCATGGCCATCTTCATCCTGCTGCTGTTCGAGAGCTACTACTACGTCCTCCGCAAGGGAGGCCTGGAATGGGACTAGAGGCCAAGCTCCCCAACGGCGTCCTGCTCACCTCGGTCGAGAAGATCATCAACTGGGGGCGCGCCGGCAGCATGTGGCCCGCGACGTTCGGGCTCGCCTGCTGCGCCATCGAGATGATGTCCACCGGTGGGAGCCACTACGACCTGGCGCGCTTTGGCCAGGAGGTCTTCCGCGCCAGCCCGCGGCAGGCCGACCTGATGATCGTCGCCGGCCGCGTCAGCCAGAAGATGGCCCCGATCGTGCGCAACCTCTACGACCAGATGCCCGAGCCCAAGTGGGTGCTGTCGATGGGCGTGTGCGCCTCCAGCGGCGGCATGTTCAACAACTACGCGATCGTCCAGGGCGTCGACCACGTCGTGCCGGTCGACATGTATGTCCCGGGCTGCCCGCCGCGGCCCGAGATGCTCATGGACGGGATCCTCAAGCTGCAGGACAAGGTCAAGAACGAGCAGTTCGTCGAGCGCCCTCGGCCCGGGGAGCCGATGGAGGAGTTCCGCCGTCGCACCGGCTGGATCGACCCGGACCCGAGCGTCGAGGGCGTGGCCACCGCCAGGTTCGCCCCGCGCAGCGGCACGCGCGCCGGTCGGCGGGACACCCCCGCCGGCGCCGACGCCGGACCGTCGCAGGAGGGCTGACCATGAGCCGCGACACCAACCCGAACGTCACCCTCGGCGAGACCGCGGCGATGCGGGAGGGTGACCTCGAGCTCGAGCGCACCCTGCCCGACCCCCTCGTCGCGGTCCGCGATCGGCTGGTCGAGGCGTTCGGCAACGTGGCCGAGGGCGACGCCGACGGCCTGGAGGTCCTCGCCGATCGCCGCGAGCTCACGGTGGTGACCGGCCCCGAGCGGCTCATCGAGCTGCTGGCCTTCTGCCGCGACGATCCCGCGCTGCAGTGCGAGCTGCTCTCCGACCTGTCGGGGGTGCACTGGCTCGGGGGCACCCACGAGGCCAGCGCCCAGGCGACCACCGGTTGGCCCACCTACACCGAGCAGCGGACCGGGCGCATCGAGGTGAACTACCTGCTGACCTCGATCAGCCACGGCCACCGCTTCCGGGTCCGGGTCAACCTCGACGACGAGGCCCCGCGCCTGCCCACCGCCACCGGCGTGTACAGCGTCGCCGACTTCCTCGAGCGCGAGGTCTACGACTTCTTCGGCGTGGTCTTCGCCGACCACCCCAACCTCCAGCGGATCCTCATGCCCGAGGACTGGGAGGGCCATCCCCACCGCAAGGACTACCCGCTGGGTGGCGTGGAGGTCGAGTACAAGGGCGCCACCATCCCACCGCCCGACGAGCGCGACTACTAGCACCGCAGCCGACCCGCGGTCGTGTCCCCGCACGGGCCCGAGGAGCGAGCCAGGCCATGAGCAGCGACCAGCACAGCGACCAGCCACCCGAGTCCGGTGCCCCCTGGGGCGAGGAGGAGTCGGTCACCGAGCCGACGTCGGCGGTTGCCACCCACGAGGGCGGCGACGCGCCGGCGCGGCGCGCGGAGCCCGAGTACACCCTGGTCGGCGGTGACTGGGAGGAGCTCCCCGACGCCGTCGAGGACGACCTCATGGTGCTCAACATGGGGCCCCAGCACCCCTCCACCCACGGGGTGCTGCGGATGCGGCTGACGCTGGACGGCGAGACGGTGGTCGACAACGAGCCGATCATCGGCTACCTCCACACCGGCATCGAGAAGAACGTCGAGTTCCGCCCGTGGGTGCCCGGCGTCACGTTCGTCACGCGCATGGACTACCTGTCGCCGCTGTTCAACGAGCTCGGCTACTGCCTGGCGGTGGAGAAGCTGCTCGGCGTCACCGACGAGGTGCCCGAGCGCGCCCAGATCATCCGCGTGATCATGACCGAGCTCAACCGCATCTCCAGCCACATGGTGTGGCTGGCCACCGGGGGGATGGAGCTCGGCTCGACCACGGCGATGATCTTCGGGTTCCGCGAGCGCGAGACGGTCCTCGACCTGTTCGAGCAGGTGACGGGGCTGCGGATGAACCACGCCTACATCCGCCCCGGCGGGGTGTCCCAGGACGTGCCCGAGGACTTCGTCGAGCGCGCCAACACCGTGGTCACCGAGATCCCCAACCGCCTGCAGGAGTTCGAGGACCTGCTCACCGAGAACCCGATCTGGATCGAGCGCCTCAAGGGCGTGGGCGTGCTCACCGCCGAGCAGTGCCTCGACCTCGGGGTGACCGGCCCGCCGCTGCGCAGCGCGGGCATCCCCTACGACGTGCGCGTCACCGATCCCTACTGCGGCATCGAGACCTACGACTTCGATGTCATCACCGGCGAGGACGGCGACGCCTACGCCCGCTACCTGCTGCGCATCGAGGAGGCGCGCCAGTCGGTCCGCATCATCGAGCAGGCCCTCGAGCGGCTCCAGCGCACCGAGGGGCCGGTGATGCTGCAGGACCAGAAGATCGCGTGGCCGGCGCAGCTCGCCCTGGGCCCCGACGGGATCGGCAACGCCCAGGAGTACATCTCCAAGATCATGGGTCAGTCGATGGAGTCGCTGATCCACCACTTCAAGCTGGTCACCGAGGGCTTCACCGTCCCCGCCGGCCAGGTGTACGTGCCGGTGGAGAGCCCGCGTGGCGAGCTCGGCTACCACGTGACCTCCAACGGCACCAACAAGCCCTACCGGGTGAAGGTGCGCGACCCGAGCTTCATCCACGTCGGCGCGCTGCCCACCGCCACCCGCGGCCTGCTGATCGCCGACGTGATCGTGGCCGTCGCCAGCTTCGACCCCGTGATGGGAGGAGTCGACCGGTGAGCGACCCCAGCACCAACGGCAGCGGCCCGGCCGAGACGATCCCCGCCGAGATCCGCGCCAAGGCCGAGGAGATCGTCGGGCGCTACCCCGTCAAGCGCTCGGCGCTGCTGCCGCTGCTCCACCTCGTCCAGCACGCCCACGGCTACGTCAGCGACGCGGGCGTGCGGTTGTGCGCCGAGCTGTGCGACCTCACCAAGGCCGAGGTCGGGGCGGTGGCCACCTTCTACTCGATGTACAAGCGCGCGCCGATGGGCGAGCACCTCGTCAGCGTGTGCACCAACTTCGCCTGCCACGTGCGCGGGGGCACGGCGGTGTACCGGCACCTGTCGGACAAGCTCGGGGTGGGCCACAACGGCACCACCGAGGACGGGCAGTTCACCCTCGAGCACGCCGAGTGCCTCGGCAACTGCGAGGGCGCGCCGGTGGTCACCGTCGACTACCTCAACTACGAGGGGCAGACGCCGGCCTCGGCCGCCGATCTCGTCGACCGCATCGCCGCGGGCGAGCGGCCCGCGCCCACACGGGGCTTCCCACCGGAGGGCATCCGCGCGGTCCAGCACCGCCTGGCCGCTCTGGGCCCCGCGCCCGAGGGGGAGGGGGTGGTCGCCGAGGCCGGGCACGCCAGCGATCAGGCGCGCGCCACCGACGGTGCGGTCCCGGTGCCCGAATCCGGCCCCGGCCTCGCGCCGGTCACCGTCGAGCCGACCTTCAGCGAGGGGCAGGAGGCCGAGCGGGCGCGCGCCCGCGAGGCGGTGCGCGAGGCCGGCCAGGATCCCCACGAGGTCGAGTCCGGCGCCGGCCCCCAGGCTCGCGAGTTCCCCACCACCGACCCGGACTGGGAGCCGCCCGAGCCCGGCGCCAGCGCCGGCGGCGACGCCGACCAGGAGCACGAGGAGGGCACGTCGTGACCGAGCCCGTCAGCGTCCTCACCCAGCGCTACGACGTCCCCGACGCCCACACGCTGGCCGGCTACGAGCGCACCGGCGGCTACCAGTCGCTGGCCCTCGCCTTCGACCAGGCGCCCACCGACCTCGTCCAGCAGGTCAAGGACGCCGGCTTGCGCGGGCGCGGCGGCGCCGGCTTCCCCACCGGCGTGAAGTGGGGGTTCACCCCGCGCGGGGCCGGCAAGCCCACCTACCTCGTGGTCAACGCCGACGAGGGCGAGCCGGGCACCTTCAAGGACCGCGAGCTGATGGAGCGCGACCCCCATCAGCTGCTCGAGGGCATCGTCGTCGCCTGCCACGCCCTGGAGTCCGAGCGCGCGTTCATCTACCTGCGCGGCGAGTACCTCTGGCCGGGCATCCGCCTCGAGCACGCGATCGCCGAGGCCTACGAGGCCGGCTACCTCGGCAAGGACATCAAGGGCAGCGGCATCAACGTCGATGTGACGCTGCACTACGCGGCGGGGGCCTACATCTGCGGTGAGGAGACCGCGCTGCTGGACTCCCTGGAGGGCCGCCGCGGGCAGCCGCGCCTGCGCCCGCCCTTCCCGGCGCAGGCCGGCGTGTACGGCATGCCCACCCAGGTCAACAACGTCGAGACGATCGCCAACGTGCCCCACATCGTCCAGCACGGCGTGGAGTGGTACCGGACGATGGGCACCGAGAAGTCGCCCGGGCCGAAGCTGTTCTGCGTCTCCGGCGAGGTCAACCGCCCCGGCAACTACGAGTGGCCGCTGGGCGCCACGGCCCGCGAGATCGTCGAGGTGTCCTGCCAGGGGATGCTCGACGGGCGCACGCTGCGGTTCTGGACCCCGGGCGGGTCGTCCACGCCGCTGCTGACCGGCGACCACGCCGACACGCCCATGGACTTCGACGCGATCGCCGAGGCCGGCAGCCTGCTGGGCACCGCGGCGATGCAGATGTTCAGCGACCGCACCAGCGTCGTCGAGGCCGCCCGGAACTGGACGAAGTTCTACGAGCACGAGTCGTGTGGCAAGTGCACGCCCTGCCGGGAGGGCACGTTCTGGCTGTCCCAGATCTACGACCGGCTGCTCGAGGGGCGCGGGCGCCGCGAGGACCTCGACCTGCTCGACGAGATCTGCGACAACATCTTCGGCCGGTCGTTCTGCGCCCTCGGCGACGGCGCGGTCAGCCCGATCAAGTCGAGCCTCGCGCACTTCCGCGAGGAGTACGAGCACCTCGTCGAGCACGGCCGACTGCCCGAGGGCATCGAGTCCCACACCGACGCGGTCGACCACAACAGCGGGCACGGACGGCCCGAGCAGCTGGTGGGCACCTGACGCCGAGGCGCAGCCGCGCGCTGCGGACCGGCGCACGCCCGACATCGAGGAAGCGATGAGCGACGATCTGATCACGGTCACCATCGACGGCACGGAGCTGCAGGTGCCCCAGGGCACGCTGGTCATCCGCGCCGCCGAGCAGCTGGGGATCACGGTGCCGCGGTTCTGCGATCACCCGCTGCTCGAGCCGGTCGCGGCGTGCCGCCAGTGCATCGTCGAGATCGAGGGCATGCGCAAGCCGATGACCTCGTGCTCGACCAAGGCCACCGACGGGATGGTCGTGCGGACCCACCTCACCAGCGAGATGGCCGCGGTGGCCCAGCGCGGCCAGCTGGAGTTCCTGCTCATCAACCACCCGTTGGACTGCCCGCAGTGCGACAAGGGCGGGGAGTGCCCGCTGCAGGACCAGGCGCTGGCCCACGGGCCGCCCGACAGCCGCTTCATCGACCAGAAGCGCCGCTACCAGAAGCCCATCCCGATCAGCCCGCAGATCCTGCTGGACCGCGAGCGGTGCGTGCTCTGCGCGCGCTGCACCCGCTTCTCGCAGGAGATCTCGGGTGACCCGTTCATCGAGCTGTTCGAGCGCGGCGCGCTGGAGCAGGTCGCGATCTACGAGGACGAGCCCTACCACAGCTACTTCTCGGGCAACGTCATCCAGATCTGCCCCGTGGGCGCGCTCACCTCGACGTCCTACCGCTTCAAGAGCCGCCCGTTCGACCTGCGCTCCACCGGCGGGGTCTGCAACCAGTGCTCGGCTGGCTGCAACCTGCGCGTCGACACGCGGCGCGGCGGCATCGAGCGCCAGCTCGCCGCCGAGAACATGGCCGTCAACGAGATGTGGAGCTGCGACAAGGGGCGCTTCGGCTTCCAGTGGGTGGGCCACCCCAACCGCCTCGAGCAGCCCCAGGCGCGTGGCTCGCTGCTCGCCCTCGAGCCGGTGTCCTGGCAGGGCGCGCTGCGCACCGCCGCCGAGGGGATCCAGGCGGCGCTGGACGCCGGCGGCGGCGACGCCGTGGGCGTGCTGACCGGCGGGCGGCTCACCGACGAGGACAGCTACGCGCTGAGCCGCTTCGCGCGGGACGCCGTGGGCACCGACAACGTCGACTTCCGCCTGTGGCCGCGCACCGACGACGAGCGCGAGGTGCTCAGCGCGGTCGCCGGCGCGCCCGGTCCGACCTACGACGACGTCGAGCACGCCGACGTGGTGGTGGTCGCCGGCCTCGACCCCGAGGAGGAGGTCCCCATCCTCCACCTGCGGCTGCGCAAGGCCTGGCGCAAGCACGGCCAGAAGATCGTGGTCGTGGGTCCCACGCTCGGCACCATGTCCGAGATCGCCTGGCGCTGGGTGCGCACCGACGCCGGCGACGAGGGGCGGGTGCTCACCGCCCTGGCCACCGGCGCCACCGCGGGCGAGCTGCAGGACGAGGTCGCCACCGCCCTGGGCGATGACGGCGACGCGGACGCGCCCTCGGTGGTGGTGCTGGCAGGCGAGCGGCTGTCGCGCTCGCCGGGCGCGCTGCCCGCCGCAGCGATGCTCGCCCAGCGCCGCGAGGCGGGCTTCGCCTGGGTGCCGCGGCGCAACGGCGCCCGGGGAGCCGTGGACGCGGGGCTGCTGCCCGGCCTGCTGCCCGGCGGGCGGCCCCAGGGCCAGCCCGGCCCCGTGGCCGACGCCTGGGACCACGTGCCCGACCAGCCCGGTCGCGACGCCCGCGGCATCCTCGAGGCTGCCGCCGCCGGCGAGCTGAAGGCGCTCTACCTCGTCGGCGTGGACCCGATCCGCGACTTCGAGGACCCCCAGCTGGCGCGCGCCGCCCTGGAGGCGGCCGACACCGTCATCGTCCAGGACCTGATGCGCACCGACACCACGCGCTACGCCGACGTGGTGCTGCCCGCGGCAGCCCCTCAGGAGCGCGTCGGCTCGTTCACCACCTGGGAGGGCAGGCGCCAGCCGTTCCCCCAGGCCCTGCCCCCGCAGCGCCTCCAGCAGCAGGACTGGGACATCACCCGCCAGCTCGCGCGGGCGCTGGGCGTCAACCTCGGCTGGGAGACCGCCAGCGACGTGCGCGCCGAGGCAGCGCCGCTGATGGAGCGGCGCGCACCGGTGGCCGAGCGCCTGGCCGCGCTCGACCCCGAGCCGCTGCCGCTGGCCACCGCTCCCGTCCCGCCGCTGGAGGACGGCGAGCTCGAGGCGGTCGTGGTGGACCTGCTGCTGGCCGAGCGCTCCACGCTGCTGGCCGGCGCCGACGACCTGCTGGCCACCGCGCGCACCCCCGCGGCGGTCCTCTCGCCCGCCGACGCCGAGCGCCTCGGCCTGGCCGCGGGCACGACCGTGGAGGTCCGCGGCCCCGGCGGCGGCGTCACGTTGCCGCTGGCGGTGCGCGAGCACGTGGTGAACGGCTCGGTGGTGCTGCCCGGCAACGCCCTGGAGGCACCGGTCGGCACCCTGGCCGACCCCGATGACCCGACCGGCCGGCTGCGGGTCCAGGTGGCCGCCGCCGCCGACGAGCTCGAGGAGAGCGCCTGATGGAGGCCCCCGACCTTGTCTCGGCGCTGATCGTCGCCAACCTCGCGTTCGTGCTGTGGCTGCTCAGCACCGCGCTGCTCATCTGGGGCGAGCGCCGCGTGGTGGCCAAGATGCAGACGCGCGTGGGACCCAACCGGCTGGGACCGATGGGGATCGTCCAGACCCTCGCGGACGGCATCAAGCTGTTCTTCAAGGAGGACCTGACCCCCAAGATCGCCGACCGTGCGGTGTTCATCGCCGCCCCGGTGATCAGCGCCACCACCGCGCTGGTCATGTTCGCGGTGATCCCCTTCGGCGGCACCGTCGAGCTGCTGGGGCGCGAGATCACGCTGCAGGTCTGGGATCCCGAGATCGGCCTGCTGTGGGTGTTCGCGATGAGCTCGCTGGGCGTGTACGGGATCGTGCTCGCCGGCTGGGCGTCTGGCTCGAAGTACCCGCTGCTCGGCGGCGTGCGCTCCAGCGCCCAGATGGTGTCCTACGAGCTGGGCATGGCCCTGGCGTTCGCCGCGGTCTTCGTGTGGAACGGCACGCTGCAGGTCTCGGAGATCGTCGAGGCGCAGTCGGGCACGCTGGCCGAGCTCGGCCCGATCAGCATCCCGGCCTGGAACGTGCTGCCGCAGGTGTTCGCCTTCGCGATCTTCTTCCTGACCGCGGTGGCCGAGACCCAGCGCCCGCCCTTCGACCTGCCCGAGGGCGAGGGCGAGATCGTCGGCGGCTTCCACACCGAGTACTCGGGTGCGAAGTTCGCGATGTTCTACCTCGGCGAGTTCATGAACATGTTCACGTTCTCGGCGGTGATGGTCACCCTGTTCTTCGGCGGCCCCGGCGGGCCGCTGTTCGGCCCCGACTGGCTCCAGACGATCCTGCCGACGCTGTACTTCATGACCAAGACCGCCGGGTTCCTGTTCATCTTCATCTGGCTGCGGGGCACGCTGCCGCGCTTCCGCTACGACCGCCTCATGGACCTCGGCTGGAAGGTGCTGCTGCCCTTCGGGCTGGTGTGGGTCATGCTCACCGGCGTCATCGTGGTGGGCCAGGACGACCTGCAGGCGTTGGGCACCGGGCAGCTGCTCACCCTGTTCGGCATCGTCGGCGTCATCGCGCTGGTGCTGCTGATCCTGCCGGCGCTGCGCCGCGAGCAGGCGGGAGGCGAGGACGATGCGCCCCTGCCGGCCTCCCAGCGCGTGCAGCGCGCGCAGGCCAAGGAGCTGGTCGGCGCCGGCCCGCCCGCTGACGGCCCGGAGGCCGAGGACCCAGACCACGACACCGACCGCGAGCGGTGAGAGGACCGACCGTGTTTAACGCGCTGCGCAAGGGCTTCGGCCTGACGTTCAAGTCGATGTTCCGTCCCTCGAGCACGACGGAGTACCCCGACACCCGCCGCGACACCGCGCCGCGGTTCCACGGTCGCCACGTCCTCAACCGCTGGCCCGACGGGCTCGAGAAGTGCGTGGGCTGCGAGCTGTGCGCCTGGGCCTGCCCGGCCGACGCCATCTTCGTGCGCGGCGAGGACAACACCCCCCAGGCGCGCTTCTCGCCGGGGGAGCGCTACGGCGCCGATTACCAGATCAACTACTTGCGCTGTATCTTCTGCGGCCTGTGCATCGAGGCGTGCCCGACCCGGGCGCTGACGATGACCAACGAGTACGAGCTGTCCGCGGACCGCCGCGAGGACTTCATCTTCACCAAGGAGATGCTGCTCGCGCCGCTGCCCACGGGCGCCAAGCCGCCACCGCACACCGACGCCGAGGTCGAGGCCCGAGGGATGACCTACTACCAGGGGCACGCCGCCCAGGACCCGCTGCGCCACTGGCAGCCGGATCCCGCCGCGCCCGAGGAGCACGGTGACCCCGTGACCACCGACCTGCTCGACAACCCGCGCGCCGGAGGTGGGCAGGAATGACCCCGGTGCTCGCGCAGGCCACCGAGGGTGGCGCGGCCGAGCTCTGGACGTTCATCATCGTCGGAGCGGTCGCGCTGGGCTCCGCGTTCGGCCTGATCCTCATGCGCAACGCGGTGCACGCCGCGCTCATGCTGGTGCTGAACTTCCTGGCGATCGCGGTGCTCTACGCCGTGCTGCAGGCGCAGTTCCTCGCGGTGATCCAGCTCATCGTCTACGCCGGCGCGATCGTGGTGCTGTTCCTGTTCGTGCTGATGCTGCTCGGCGTCTCGCGCGAGGACTCGCTCACCGCGCGCGTGCCCGGCCAGAAGACCATGGCCAGCGTCCTCGGCGTGCTGCTGTTCGTGAGCCTGGCGGCCGCGACCGCCGGCCCCTTCCTCGGCGACGCCAGCGTGTGCGGCTCCGAGGAGGCGCTGACCGGCACCGGCGACGGCGTGCCCTGCTTGGGGCTGGCCGCGGTCAACGCCGCCGAGGGCAACCTGCGCGGGCTGGGCTTCCTGCTGTTCACCGACTACGTCTGGGCGTTCGAGGTGACCGCCGTCCTGCTGGTCATCGCCGCGATCGGCGCGATCGTGCTGGGGCGCCGCCAGGAGGACCCGTCCGAGCTGGTCGAGCCTGGCTCCACCGTCCTGCCGGCGCGCCGCGGGTCGGGCAGCGCCGCCACCGAGCCGGGTGCTGGGCCCACCGACGCCGATGAGGGCGCCGCCACCGAGACGTCCGAGGCGACGCCCTCGGAGGGGGAGGAGCGCACGTGAGCGTCCCAGCGGGCTACTACCTGATCCTCGCCGCCGCGCTGTTCTCCATCGGCGCGGTGGGCGTGCTCATCCGTCGCAGCGTGATCGTCATGTTCATGTGCGTGGAGCTGATGCTGAACAGCGTCAACCTCACGCTCGTGACGTTCGCGCGCATCAATGCGAGCCTCGACGGCCAGGTGCTGGCGTTCTTCGTGATCGTCGTCGCCGCGGCCGAGGTCACCGTGGGGCTCGCGCTCATCGTGAACCTGTTCCGCCTGCGCGCCTCCACCGACGCCGACCAGGTCGGCGCCCTGCGGGCCTAGGGGCGCGCGCCACCCACGACGCTCCGATCGCGAGGGGGAGCTCAACCGTGATGCGAGGGATCCAACCGTGACCGGGCTGGCAGAGGGAGCCGCTGTCGTCGCCCCCGCCGGCTCGCCGGCCGCCTGGGCCTGGCTCATGGCGGTGGTGCCGCTGGTCTCGGCCGCGGTGCTGCTGCTGGTGGGCCGTCGCCTCGGTCGCGCCGCGCCGTGGGTGGCCATCCTCTCGGCCGGCTTCTCGCTGACCCTGGCGGTCTGGGCCGCCGTCTGGCTGGCCGGCCGCGAGGCCGCCGAGCGCACCGTGGTCCACACCGTGGCGACCTGGCTGCCCGCCGGCGAGCTCGAGGTCGACTGGGCGGTGCTCGTCGATCCGCTGGCGGTGGCGATGTCGCTGCTGGTGACCGGCGTGGGGCTGCTGATCCACGTCTACTCGCTGGGCTACATGGAGCACGACAGCGACATCCCGCGGTTCTTCGCCTACCTGAACCTGTTCCTCGGCTCGATGTTGGTGTTGGTGCTGGGCGAGAGCCTGCTGACGCTGTTCGTGGGCTGGGAGCTCGTCGGGCTGTGCAGCTACCTGCTCATCGGCTTCTGGTTCGACGAGCGACCCAACGCCTCGGCGGCCAAGAAGGCGTTCGTGATCAACCGCGTGGGCGACGTCGGCTTCATGATCGCCATGTTCCTGCTGTTCGGGGCGATCGGCAGCCTGTCGCTGGTCGAGGTGCTGCCCGCCGCCGAGGGGCTCGCCGGCGGGACGCTCGTCGCCGTCGGGCTGCTGCTGCTGCTGGGGGCCACCGGCAAGAGCGCGCAGATCCCGCTGTTCGTGTGGCTGCCCGACGCCATGGCCGGGCCCACACCCGTCAGCGCCCTCATCCACGCGGCCACCATGGTCACCGCGGGCGTCTACCTGATCGCGCGGATGTCGCCGCTGTACGTCCAGATCCCCGAGATCGGGCTGGTGGTGGCCGCCGTGGGCGCTGCCACCGCGCTGGTCGCCGCGCTCATCGCGGTGGCCCAGAACGACATCAAGCGGGTGCTGGCCTACTCGACGGTGAGCCAGCTGGGCTACATGTTCATGGCGGTGGGCGTGGGCGCCTACAGCGCGGGGATCTTCCCCCTGCTCACCCACGGCTTCTTCAAGGCGCTGCTGTTCCTGGCGGCCGGGTCGGTGATGCACGCCATGGCCGACCGCGGCGACATCCGTGAGATGGGCGGGCTGCTGCGCGACCTGCCGATCACCGGTGGCACGGCCGCGATCGGGACGCTGGCCATCGCCGGGTTCCCGCTGACCGCCGGGTTCTTCTCCAAGGAGGAGATCCTGGCGGCGGTGGCCGACACCGCCGGCGGTGAGGTGATCCTGGCCATCGGCCTGGTCGTGGCGCTGCTGACCGCCTTCTACATGGCGCGCTGGTTCGCGCTGGTGTTCCTCGGCCCACGCCGCTTCGAGGAGCTCGACCACCCGCCGCACCCGCACGAGTCGCCGCTGTCGATGACGCTGCCGCTGGTGCTGCTGGCGGTGGCCAGCCTCGGTGGCGGGGTGCTCAACCTCGACCCGGAGACCGGTGTCCTGGCCGGGTGGCTCGCGCCCAGCGTGGTCGCGTTCGAGCAGACCGCGGCGATCATCGGCCACGGGCTGCTCGAGGCCATCGCGATCGTGCTGGCCCTGGTCGGCCTGGCCGCCGGGGTGCTGCTGTTCCGCGCCGGCCCGCGGGAGGTCTCGGCGTCCGCCGCCCCGGCGGTGCGCTTCGCCCAGGACGCCTTCCGGGTCGACGAGCTGTACCGGGCCGCGATCATCACGCCGGGCCACTGGCTCGCGGTCGGCCTGACCTGGTTCGACGAGCGCGGCATCGACGGGGCGGTCAACGGCGCCGGTCGCGCCACCTCGGGCCTGGCCACCGCCGGCGCGCGCTTGCAGACCGGCTTCGTCCGCAGCTACGCGCTCGCGGTGCTGATCGGCACCGTGCTCCTGATCGCAGGGCTCGTGGGGGTCTGGATGGCCGCAGGTGATGGCATCGTGCTGACCGGGGGGTGGTGAGGATGGCAGACGTGCCGCTGCTCACCCTCCTGCTGGCGGTCCCCGCCGCCGTCGCGCTGCTGATCGCGGTCATGCCGCGGGAGGCGGTGCGGCCGATCCGCTCGGTGGCCATGGCCGGCAGCCTGGTCACCCTCGGGGTGGCCGTGGCCGTCCTCGCTGCCTTCGAGGTGGGCCAGCCCGGCTTCCAGCTCGAGGAGGAGGTCGCCTGGATCCCCCAGTGGGGCATCAGCTACCGCCTCGGCGTGGACGGGATCAGCCTGCTGCTGGTGGCGCTCACCGCGTTCTTCATGCCGCTGGTGGTGCTGGCCGCCTGGCACCAGCACGAGCGCGCGAAGGGCTTCTTCGTGGCGCTGATGGCCATGGGCGCGGCCATGCTCGGCGTCTTCCTGGCCCTCGACCTCATCCTGTTCTACGTGCTGTTCGAGGCCATGCTCGTGCCGATGTACGCCCTCATCGGCATCTGGGGCGGCAAGCAGCGCCGCTACGCGGCCATCAAGTTCTTCCTGTACACCCTGGTCGGCGGCCTGCTGATGCTGGTCGCGATCCTCTACCTGTACTGGTCGGCCGGGGCGCAGAGCTTCGACTACGACGTGCTGCGCGGGCTCGAGCTGACCGGCACCGAGCAGCTGTGGCTGTTCCTGGCGTTCTTCGCGGCCTTTGGCATCAAGGTGCCGATCTTCCCGTTCCACACCTGGCTGCCGGACGCTCACACCGAGGCGCCCACCGTCGGCTCGGTCATCCTGGCCGCGGTGCTGCTGAAGATCGGCGGGTACGGGTTCCTGCGCTTCTCGCTGCCCTACTTCCCCGAGGCCACCATCAGCCTGGCGCCGTGGATGCTCGGGCTGGGGGTCATCGGCGTGCTCTACGGGGCGCTGGTGGCGATGATGCAGCGCGACATCAAGCGCCTGATCGCCTACAGCTCGGTCAGCCACCTCGGCTTCGTGGTGCTCGGCGCGTTCGCGCTGAACCAGACCGGGGCGGCGGGCAGCGTGGTGCAGATGGTCAACCACGGGCTGTCCACCGGCGCGCTGTTCCTGCTGGTGGGCTTCCTCTACGACCGCACCCACGAGCGCGCCATCGCCGAGTACTCGGGGATCATGCGCGTCACCCCCGTGTTCGGGGGGCTGTTCCTGATCACGGCCATGAGCTCGCTGGCGCTGCCCGGTCTCAACGGCTTCACCGGCGAGTTCCCGATCCTGCTGGGCACCTTCGCGGCCGTGCCGCTGGCCGGGATCGCCGCCACGCTCGGGGTGATCCTCGCGGCGATCTACCTGCTGTGGGCCTACCAGCGCATGTTCCACGGGCCGGTCGAGGGCCGCGCGGTCGGCCTGACTGACCTCACGCCCCGCGAGATCGGCGTGGTCGCGCCGATCGTGGTGCTGATGGTCGCGATCGGGCTCTACCCCGGCCCCCTCTACGACCGGGTCAACCCCACCGTGGAGGTCCTGGTCGAGGAGGTGGTGGCTGTGGCCGAGGGCGCCGACGTGGCCACCGTCGACCAGACCGGTGACCCTGCGGCCGGCTCCGACGCGCCGATCGAGCTGGACGCGCCTGCGGGCTCGGACCTTGACAGCGCCGACGACGACGACGAGGACGAGGAGGTGAGCCGGTGAGCGCGCTGGCCCAACAGCTGCCCGCCGGCGTCGAGATCCCGGAGATCCCATGGGCGGCGATCAGCCCCGAGCTGACGCTGTTCGGGGCCGGCATCCTGGTGCTGCTGCTCGACACCGCCGGCGAGCGGCGCCGCAGCGCCTCCGCCATCGCGCTGGTGGCGCTGCTCGGGATCGCCGCGCTCGCCGCCATCCCCGGGGAGGCCGCCCCGGTCGTCGTCGCGCTGCTCATCGGCGCGGGCGTCGTCCAGCTCGCGCTGACGCTGTGGCTGCACACGCGCCCGCGGCTGCTCGGCGCGGTGCTGACGGTGCTGGCGTTCGCCGCCACCATCGGCATCGCCGCCTGGCAGTACCAGGCCGCGGCCAACGGCGGGCCGGTGGCCACCGAGAGCCTGCTCGCCGACATGGTCGCGGTCGACGGCGTCGCGCTGTTCACCCGCTTCGTGGTCGCCGGCGCCGGCATCATCACCGTGCTGCTCGGCTTCGCCTACCTCCAGGACCGCCGCATCCACCGCGGCGAGTACTACCCGCTGCTGCTGCTCACCGCGACCGGCATGACGCTGCTGGCCAGCGCCGCCGACCTGCTGATGGTGTTCCTGGGCATCGAGATCCTCTCGCTGGCCCTCTACGTGATGAGCGGGATCGCGCGTCGCGACATGGCCAGCCAGGAGAGCGCCTTCAAGTACCTGCTGCTGGGCGCGTTCTCCTCGGCGTTCCTGCTGTACGGGATCGCGCTGGTCTACGGCGCGACCGGCACCACCCACATCGCCACCGCCGGCGCCGAGCTCGCCGATCCCGCCACCCCCGCGGGGCTGGTGTTCGCCGGCATCGCGCTCATGCTGGTGGGCTTCGCCTTCAAGGTGGCGCTGGTGCCGTTCCACATGTGGACCCCGGACGTCTACCAGGGCGCGCCCACCCCCGTGACGGCCTTCATGGCCGCGGCGACCAAGGTCGCGGCGTTCGCGGCGTTCCTGCGCGTGTTCACCGGTGGCATGGAGCAGCTGGCCTGGATCTGGGTGCCGGCCGTGTCGGTGCTGGCCGCGGTCACGATGATCGTGGGCGCGGTGCTCGCGGTGGTGCAGGACGACCTCAAGCGGATGCTCGGTTACTCGGCCGTGGCGCACGCCGGCTACGCCGCGATCGGCCTGGTGGCCGTCAGCGACATCGGCACGGGCGCGACGCTGTTCTACCTGCTCGCCTACGCCGTGATGAGCCTGGGGTCCTTCGGGATCCTGACGATCCTCGAGCGCCGCCAGCGCAAGGCCATCGCCATCGCCGACCTGCGCGGCCTCGGACAGCGAGCGCCGGCGCTGGCAGCGATGTTCGCGCTGTTCCTGCTGTCGCTGGCGGGGATCCCCGGCACGGTCGGCTTCATCGCCAAGTTCGGGATCGTGCGCGCGGCCGTGGACGCCGGGCTGGTGTGGCTCGCCGTGGTGCTGGTGGTCTCCAGCGTGATCGCTGCGTACTTCTACATCCGTGTCATCGTGGCGATGTTCATGGATGAGGAGCCCGCCCACCTCGCCGACCTCCCGGTGCCGCCAGCATCGGCTGCCTCGACCGGTGTGTCGGTGGCGGCCGTGGCCGTCATCGCCCTGGGAGTGCTGCCCCCGGCCGTGATCGACCTGGCCGAGCGCGCGGCGACGTTCGCGGGCTAGGACCGCGCCCCAGCCCACGACCGAAGGCTCACGGATGGCCGTGTCGCACGGTGCTCTGGACGACCTGACCCGCCGCGGGGCCGAGCGCGGCCTCGACCTCGCCCCCGGGCTCGCCCTCGTCGAGCAGCGCCTCCGTGACGCGGTCCAGGCGGACCTGCCGCTGCTGGAGGAGACCGGCCGTCACCTGGTCGACGCCGGCGGCAAGCGCTTCCGCCCCATGCTGGTCCTGCTGTCGGGGCTGCTCGGCGGCGGGCGACCCACCGACGACGCGCTGGTCGACGCGGGCGTGGTCGTCGAGCTGGTGCACCTGGCGACGCTGTACCACGACGACGTCATCGACGGTGCCGAGCGCCGTCGCGGCGCCGTGGCCGCCCACGTGCGCTGGTCCAACACCACCGCGATCCTCACCGGGGACCACCTGCTGGCACGCGCCTCGGAGCTGTCGGCCGAGCTCGGCACCGAGCCCACCAAGGTCATGGCCCGCACCATCGCCGCCCTGTGCACCGGGCAGATCCGCGAGGTGCAGGGCTCGGCGCTGGCCCGCAGCCAGGGCATGCCCCCGATCGCGCCCGACCGCGAGCACTACCTGGCGGTCATCACCGACAAGACCGCGTCGCTGATCGCGGCCTCCACCCGCCTCGGCGCCCTGCTGTCGGGGCTGCCCCGCGAGGTGGTCGAGGTGCTGGCCGCCTACGGCCACCACCTCGGGATGAGCTTCCAGATCGCCGACGACGTGCTCGACCTCGACAGCGACCCCGAGGAGTCCGGCAAGGACCCGGGCACCGACCTGCTCGAGGGCGTGCGCACCCTGCCGGTCCTCTACGCCCTGGAGGCCGACGGCCCCGACTCGCAGCTCGCGCACCTGCTCACCGACCCCGGTGAGGCCGAGGTGGAGCAGGCCCTGGCGCTGCTGCGCGGGCATCCGGCGCTCGAGCTGGCCCGCGATGACGCGCGCCTGGCCGCCGCCAAGGCCCGTCGCATGCTGCGCGACCTCGACGACGCGCTGACGCCACAGACGGTGCGCGAGGGGCTGGCCGAGCTCGCCGACTACGCCGCGACCCGCGTGGGCTGACCCGGCCACGGCCACGGCGGGGGACGGGGGGACGGCGGGGGACGGGTGGACGTCCCGAGGGGCCCACAAGTCCTGCGCGCCCGTGCCCGTCGCATTGGGCATCCCAACGGCCCTTCCCTAGACTGATCCCGGGCAGCCGCGCCGATCGCCGCTGAGGCGGGCGCGAGGCAGTGCAGCAGGCCGGGATCGGCCGGCATGCCGAGGAGCAGCATGACCGAGTACTACGAGTCCTACATCACCGTCTTCGCGCTGGTGGCTGCGGGCATCCTGGTGGCTGCCCTGGCGTTCGCGACAGCCCGCCTGGTGAGCCCGGATCGCAAGTACGGCGGGAAGCTCTCCAGCTACGAGTGCGGGATCGACCCGGTCGGGCAGGGCTGGTCGCAGACCCACATCCGCTACTACCTCTTCGCCTTCCTGTTCGTCATCTTCGACGTGGAGACGCTGTTCATCTTCCCCTGGGCGGTGGTGCTCGGCGACGCCGGTGACCTCCAGCCCTTCATGCTCGGGGTGATGCTGGTGTTCCTGTTCTTCGTGACCCTCACGCTGCCCTATGAGTACAAGAAGGGTGTCCTGAAGTGGGCCTGATCGAGAACCACGAGGTGCCTCAGCCGCTGAAGTTCGTGCTCAACTGGGGACGCAAGTACTCGCTGTGGGTGATGAACTTCGGGCTGGCCTGCTGCGCCATCGAGTTCATCGCCACCTCCTCGGCGCGCCACGACTTCATCCGCCTGGGTGTGATCCCCTTCGCGCACGGCCCCCGCCAGGCCGACCTCATGATCGTGGCCGGCACGCTCACCGACAAGATGGCCCCGGCCATCAAGCGCCTCTACGACCAGATGCCCGAGCCCAAGTACGTCATCAGCTTCGGCTCGTGCAGCAACTGCGGCGGGCCCTACTGGGACAGCTACTCGGTGACCAAGGGCGTGGACCAGGTGCTCCCGGTCGACGTGTACGTCCCGGGCTGCCCTCCGCGCCCGGAGGCGCTGCTCGACGGGATCGTGACGCTGCAGCAGCAGATCGAGCAGGAGTCGCTGAAGGAGCGCTACGCCACCCGCGACGAGCGCCGCCCGATCGTGGCCGGCGACGGCGATCCCACGCAGCACCCGCTTGACGACCCCATGTGAGGGCGCGCGCCCGGTGAGCGCCTCCCCACGAGCCGCCAGCAGCACCCCGACCCGAACCCCCGACCCCCGAGCCGCAGGCAGGAGCACGGTGAGCCCCGACGACATCGCGGACCTGTTCGTCGACCGCTTCGGCGCGCAGGTCATCGACCACCACGACGTCTACGGGAAGGCCACCATCACCGTGGCCCCCGAGGTGCTGGTCGATGCGGCGCGCGTGTGCAAGGAGTCCCCCGAGCTGGCGTGCACCTTCTTCGACTTCATGACCGGGGTGGACCTCGGCGACGAGGGCTTCGCGGTGCTCACCCACCTCTACAGCCCCGAGCACCGCCACCACGTGCACCTGCGCGCGGTGGCTCGTGGCGGCCGTGAGGATCCGCGCCTGCCGACGCTGACCGGCGTCTACCGGGGCGCGAACTGGCAGGAGCGCGAGGTCTGGGACATGTTCGGGGTCGTGTTCGAGGGCCATCCCGGGCTCGCGCCGCGCATCCTCACCGTTGAGAACTTCGAGGGCTGGCCGCTGCGCAAGGACTTCGCGCTGACCTCCCGCCTGGCCAAGCCGTGGCCCGGGGAGCCGCAGAAGTCCAGCGAGAGCAAGACCGGCGGGTCCAAGGGCGGCGACGGCACCGGCGCCGCCGCCACGGGCGGCGCCGCCGCGAGCTCGGGTGCGGCACCGGCCGGGGACCAGCAGCAGGGCGAGCGCGCCGACGACGCCCAGGGCGCCGAGCACGGGGCCGAGCAGGCCGAGTCGGATCGGGTGGCCAGGGCCAAGGCCAAGGCCGCGGAGATGCGCCGCAAGAAGCAGGCCGAGCGCGAGGCCCAGCAGGCCCAGCAGGACGGGCAGGGCCAGCAGGACGATGCCCCGGGTGACCAGGGCGAGGAGGGCTCGTCATGAGCGAGACGCTCGCATCCGAGACCAGCGCCGGTGGGGTGCTGCCCGGGGCGCCCGGCGAGGCGCTGCAGGTCGAGGTCCGCGGCGAGGGCGAGCTGCAGACCCAGGACATGAACCTGAACGTCGGCCCCCAGCACCCCGCCACCCACGGGGTGCTGCGCGTGGTCATCGACGTCGACGGCGAGCGCATCGTGGGCGCGCAGCCGGTTGTCGGCTACATGCACCGGGCCTTCGAGAAGCTCGCCGAGCACCGCGACTACCGCCAGATCATCGCGCTGGTCAACCGCCACGACTGGCTCAGCGCCTTCTGCAACGAGGTCGGGGTGGCGCTGGCCGTCGAGCAGATGATGGAGCTGGAGGTCCCCGAGCGAGCCCAGTGGATCCGCACGATGATGTGCGAGTGGAACCGGATCATGAACCACCTGATGTTCGTGTCCTCCTTCGGGCTCGAGCTCGGTGCGATCACCCCGATGTTCTACGCCTTCCGCGAGCGCGAGGACATCCAGCACCTCATGGAGTCGGCCACCGGCGGGCGCCTGCACTTCACCTACACCCGCGTCGGCGGGCTCAAGGACGACCTGCCGCTGGGGTTCCTGAAGGCCAGCGAGGAGCTCGTCCCGGTGGTGCGGCGCCGCAACCAGGAGTACCGCGACCTGCTGCTCGGCAACGAGATCTTCCGGGCCCGCACCAAGGGCATCGGCGCGCTGGAGCCCGAGGTCGCCCTCGACTACGGCGTGAGCGGCCCCTCGCTCCACGCCACCGGCGTGGCCGAGGACAGCCGCGTCACCGAGCCCTACCTCAAGTACGACGAGGTGGATGTCGCGGTCCCCGTCGCGCGCAACGGCGACAGCTACGACCGCTTCCAGGTGCTGCTCGACCGGATCGACGCCAGCTGCGACATCATCGAGCAGTGCCTGGCCAACCTGCCGCCGGGACCGATCAGCGCCAAGGTCCCCAAGCAGATCAAGGCGCCCGAGGGCGCGATCTACGTGCGGACCGAGAACCCGCTGGGCCAGGGCGGCTACTACCTGATCAGCGACGGGGGCAAGCAGCCCTACCGCATGCGCATGCGGACCCCGTCGTTCAACAACGTCCAGATGATCCCGCACCTGCTGCAGGGCGAGCTGCTGTCCGACATGGTCGCGATCATGGGAAGCGTCTACTTCGTGGTCGGCGACGTCGACCGTTAGGCTGCGCACGCTGCGTGCCGGCCAACGCCCCACCACCCCGCGCACATCACCAGAGGCCCCATGGAGTCCATCTTCACCTTCGACAGCCTGCTCTTCACCGTCCTGGTGAAGGTGCTGGTGATCGTTGCGTTCTTCTTCGTGGCGGCTCTGGTCGTCGGCTACCTCGAGCACAAGGTGATGGGGCACATGCAGGACCGCACCGGCCCCATGGAGGCGGGGCTCGGGCCGGTCAAGCACGGCGTCGGCCAGCTGGTCGCCGACGGCGCGAAGTTCCTCCAGAAGGAGGACATCATCCCGCGGTCGGCCGATCCGTGGGTGTTCGCGCTCGCGCCCGGCGTGGCGCTGGTCCCCACGCTCACGATCCTGGTGGTCATCCCCTTCGGCCCGGGCGTGTGGGCCGAGAACCTCGACCTCGGCCTGTTCTTCGCGCTGGCCGCCAGCGGCGTCACCGTCATCGGCGTGCTCATGGCCGGCTGGGCCAGCGCCAACAAGTTCTCGCTGATGGGCGCCATCCGCGACGCCGCGCAGCTCATCGCCTACGAGCTCCCGCTGGTGCTGGCCGGCGCGGCCGTCGCGCTGCAGGCGGGCACGCTGAGCCTCGTCGGGATCGTCGAGCGCCAGAACGAGCTGCTGCTGTTCGGCGCCGTGCCTGTGTGGTACGGCATCCCGCAGTTCGTGGGCCTTGGCCTGTTCTTCGTGGCCGCCATGGCCGAGCTCAACCGCCCGCCCTTCGACATGCCGATCGCCGACAGCGAGATCATCGCCGGTCACATGACCGAGTACACCGGCCTGCGCTTCGCCTTCTTCCTGTTGAGCGAGTACGCCGGCATGGTGGTGCTCAGCGCGCTGGCCACCGTGCTGTTCCTGGGCGGCTGGTACCCCTGGCCCGGCGCGGAGCTCCCCGACGGCCCGCTCGGCGCCGTCATCGGGACCGTGGTGACACTCGCCAAGATCATCATCCTCACGCTGCTCATGACCTGGGCACGCGCCACCTTCCCGCGGCTGCGCGAGGACCAGCTCCAGACGATGGCCTGGACGATCCTGATCCCCCTGGCCCTCGCCCAGATCGTGGTGATCGCCATCGTGATCGTGGTGCTGCCATGACCGCACTCCCCGCTGCGATCGCACTCCGCCACGAGGTGAGGTGACATGCCGACGATGCCCAAGATCGGGCTGCTCAAGGGCCTCGGGCTGACGCTCAAGACCGCGCTCACCCCCGCCACGACCCAGCAGTACCCCCACGTCAAGCCGGACCTCCCGCCGCGCACCCGCGGGGTCATCGCGCTGATGGAGGAGAACTGCACGGTCTGCTTCCAGTGCGCGCGCGAGTGCCCCGACTGGTGCATCTACATCGACAGCCACAAGCTGACCGTGCCTCCCAAGGAGCCCGGCGGCCGCACGCGCACCCGCAACCAGCTCGACCGGTTCGCGATCGACTTCGCGCTGTGCATGTACTGCGGGATCTGCGTGGAGGTCTGCCCCTTCGACGCCCTGTTCTGGTCACCGGAGTTCGAGTACTCCGAGTACCGGATCGCCGACCTGACCCACGAGAAGGAGCGGCTGCGCGAGTGGATGGACACCGTGCCGCCGCCGCCGCCGCTGGAGGTCGGCGCGACGTCGCCCAAGGAGGTCGAGGACGGCCACAAGGCCGCGGCCAAGGCCGTCGAGGAGGCCGCCGAGGCCGCTCGCGCCGCGGCCCAGGCCCAGCAGCCCGCCGCCCCCGCAGCCGAGGGCGACCAGCAGCAGGCCGCCGGCGCCGCCGACGAGATCGACCAGGCCACCTTCGACCGGCTGGTCGCCGAGGGCAAGAGCGAGCGCGTGGCCCGCGCCAAGGCCAAGGCCGCCGCAGCCAAGCAGCGCAAGCAGTCCGGCGCACAGGCCGCCGAGCCAGCCCAGGCCGAGGCGCAGACCGCCGAGGCCGCGGGCCAGGCGCCGGCTGCGACTGCCGCGCCCGAGGGCGAGGCGGCGACCTTCGACCAGGCCACCTACGACCGGCTGATCGCCGAGGGCAAGAGCGAGCGCGTCGCGGCGGCCAAGGCCAAGGCCGCAGCGGCCAAGCAGCGGCGTCAGGCGGGACGCGACCAGGAGGGCGAGGGATGAGCATCCCCGACCTGTTCATGCTCGGCGCCTTCGTCCTCGGCGGCGCCGCGGCGCTGCTGGTCGTCACCGCGCGCAACGTGGTGCACGCCGCGCTCTACCTGGTGATCGCGCTGGTGGCGGTGGCCGCGTCGTTCCTGTGGATGGGCGCGGAGTTCCTCGCCTGGGCGCAGGTGCTGGTCTACGTCGGCGCCGTGGTCGTGCTGATCCTGTTCGGGCTGATGCTCACCCGCGCGCCGATCGGGCCGATGGCCCAGCACAACGAGAACCGCAAGTTCGCCGTCGCGGTCAGCGGCGGCCTGTTCGTGCTGCTGGTGACGGTGATCGTCGCCACGTTCGGTGACGCCACCGTCGACGTCACGCCGGTGCGGGTGGCCGACCTCGGCGAGGTGCTCTACGTGCAGTGGGCCTTCCCGTTCATGGTGCTGGGCTTCCTGCTGACCGTGTCGCTGATCGGTGCGCTGGTGCTCGCCCGCCGCGAGGAGGGGGAGGGGCCGCTGCCCGACGACACCGACGAGGGCTCCGATCAGGGGCTCGAGGACGCGGCCCAGGAGCCGGGCCCCAGCGACGTGACCAGTGCACCCGGAGCGGGCGACGCCGGCCAGCAGATCGGAGCGCCCTGATGCAGGCCGTGTTCCCGCTGACGTTCGCGGCGCTGCTGTTCAGCGCCGGGGTGTATGGCGTGCTGAGCCGCCGCAACGCCGTCCTGGTGCTGATGAGCGTCGAGCTCATGCTCGCCGCGGTGACCGTCAACCTGGTGGCGTTCCACGGGCTGGTGGCCTCCGAGGCCGGCGACCCGCTGCTCTCGGGCCAGGTGTTCGCGCTCTTCGTCATGGGGATCGGGGCGGCCGAGGTCGGTGTCGGCCTCGCGATCGTGCTGCTGCTGTATCGCAACCGGGCGACGGTCAACGTCGACGACGCCGACCTGATGAAGTACTAGCGAGCGCGGGAGGCCGGACCGTTGTTCTCCGAGTGGGCATGGTTGATCCCGGCGCTGCCGGCGCTGTCGGTGCTGATCATCGTCTTCAGCGGCCGGGCGCTGCCGTGGAAGGGCGCCGAGGTGGGCATCGTGGCGCTGCTGGCGTCACTGGGCCTGTCGCTGGGCGTGGCCTGGGAGGTGTTCAGCCACAACGCGGGCGTCACGCAGGGCATCGGCCCGGCCGGTGACGCCGACGCCGCACCGGCGGGCGCCGAGGCGTTCCTGCTGGAGCGCGGCCTGACGCTCACACCGCTGGGCGGGGACCTCGCCGTCGAGCTCGGCATGCGCGTCGACGGCCTGGCGGCGATGATGTTCGTGCTGGTCACCGCCGTCAGCCTCATGGTGCACATCTACAGCACCGGCTACATGCACGGCGACGCGCGCTACACCTACTTCTTCGCGCTGCTGAGCCTGTTCAGCTTCTCGATGCTGCTGCTGGTCATCGCCAGCGACCTGCTGGTGCTGCTGGTGGGCTGGGAGCTGGTGGGGATCTGCTCGTATCTGCTCATCGGCTTCTGGTGGGAGGACAAGCACAACCAGGACGCCTCGATCAAGGCGTTCCTCACCACCAAGCTGGGCGACGTCGGCCTCGTGGTCGGGATCATGGCCCTGGCTGGCATGTTCGGGACCTTCTCGATCCAGGGCGTCCTCGACGGCGTCGCCGCCGGGGACCACAGCCAGGCCCTGCTGACCTTCGCCCTCCTCGCGCTGATCCTCGGCGCGGTCGGCAAGTCCGCCCAGTTCCCGCTGCACACCTGGCTGCCCGACGCGATGGCGGGCCCCACGCCGGTCAGCGCGCTGATCCACGCCGCGACGATGGTCACCGCCGGGGTGTTCATCGTCGCGCGCCTGTTCCCGGCCTACCAGGCCGCGCCGGTGGCCCAGGGCACGCTGGCGATCATCGGCGCGATCACGCTGGTGATGGCCGGGTTGCTCGCCCTGGTGCAGACCGACCTCAAGAGGGTGCTGGCCTACTCGACGGTCAGCCAGCTCGGCTACATGATGGCCGCGCTGTCGTTCAGCTACGTGGCCGGGGTGTTCCACCTGTTCACCCACGGCTTCTTCAAGGCGCTGCTGTTCCTCGGGGCCGGCTCGGTGATCCACGCCGCCCACTCCAACCACATGACCGAGATGGGCGGGCTGCGCCGCGTCATGCCGGTGACCTTCTGGACCTTCCTGGCGGGGTCCCTGGCGCTGATCGCCATCCCGCCGCTGGCCGGGTTCTGGTCCAAGGACGAGATCCTCGTCGCCGCCCTCGAGGCCGGCGGCTACACCGGCACGGTCGTGCTCGTGCTCGGGGCGCTGGGTGGGCTGATCACCGCCTTCTACATGACCCGCGCGCTGTACCTCGTGTTCGCCGGCGAGTTCCGCGGCCACGGGCACCCCCACGAGTCCGAGCCGGCCATGACCGCACCGCTGATCGCCCTGGCCATCCCGGCGGTGGCGATCGGGTGGATCAACCTGCCCTTCCCCGCGCTGCAGCCGCTGTCGCTGTCGTCGTGGGTCATGTTCGACGTCGACTACTGGGTCGCCAACCCGGTCGAGCTCAACGCCGTGGTCGCTGTGATCGCGACCGTCCTGGCCCTGGCCGGGGTGCTGGCCGCCCGGGCCATCTACCGCGAGGCCCCCGAGCGGGATCCGCTGCTCCACCTCGGCCTGCTCACCCACGTGCTGCAGCGTCGCTACTACCTCGACGACCTCTACACCGACCTGATCGCGCGGACCGCGGTGCGTGACAAGCTCGCGCCGGCTGCGGTGTGGTTCAGCGATCGCGTGCTCGACGGCGCCGTCTACTGGTCGGGTCGCGGGACCTACGAGCTCGGGCAGGGCCTCTACGCGACCGGCGACCAGCGGGGCATCGACGGCGCCGTCAACGGCCTGGGCCTCTCGGCGCTGTGGAGCGGCGCCCGGATGCGCCTGGCCCAGTCCGGCAACGTCCAGCTGTACGCGGGCGCGCTGTTCATCGGCGTGTTCGTGCTCGCCGTGGTGTTCGCCAGCGGCGCCTAGCACCGACGACCTGCACCCCTCCCGCGGGCCACCGAAAGGACGAGGACCGATATGTGGGAAGCCTCGGCGCTCACCATCACCGTCTTCCTGCCGCTGCTGGGGGCAGCGCTGATCACGCTGATCCCCAAGGCCAGGGAGGAGCTGGCCAAGCCCGTCGCGCTCGTCGTGTCGCTGGTCGCCTTCGCGCTGTCGCTCGCGGTCCTCGCGGGCTACTACCTGGGCCCCGCCGGCGGGGAGGGCCTGGCCTACCAGCTGCGGGTCGACTGGATCCCGATCATCGACGCCAGCTACCACGTGGCCATCGACGGGATCAGCCTGCCGCTGTTCGTGCTGAGCTTCCTGCTGACGTTCCTGTGCGCGGTCTACACGTTCCACCACCTGGAGGCACCGGGGCGCCCCAAGGCCTTCCTGTCGCTCATGCTGCTGCTCCAGACCGGCATGGCCGGTACCTTCGTCGCCTTCGACCTGGTGCTGTTCTTCGTGTTCTGGGAGCTCGTGCTGGTGCCGATGTACTTCATGATCGGCATCTGGGGCGGGCCGCGCCGCGAGTACGCCGCCGTGAAGTTCTTCCTGTACACGCTGTTCGGCAGCGTGTTCATGCTGGTGGCGTTCATCGCGCTGTACTTCGCCGGCCCGGGCACCTTCGACATCGTTGCGCTCCAGGAGGCGGGCGCGGCCGGCGAGTTCGGCCTGACCTTCCAGCGGCTGGCGTTCCTCGGGATCTTCCTGGGCCTGGCGGTGAAGGTGCCGATGTGGCCGTTCCACACCTGGCTGCCCGACGCCCACACCGAGGCGCCCACCGTGGGCAGCGTCCTGCTGGCCGGGATCCTGCTGAAGATGGGCACCTACGGGTTCGTGCGCATCGCGCTGCCGATCCTGCCGGAGGCTGCGGTCGAGTACGCGCCGATCATCGGCGCGCTGGCGGTCATCGCGATCCTCTACGGCGCGCTGTGCTGCCTGGCCCAGACCGACCTCAAGCGCCTCATCGCGTTCAGCTCGGTGGGCCACATGGGCTTCGTGATGCTGGGCATCGCCACGCTCACCCCGGTCGGTGTCAACGCGGCCATCTTCGGGATGATCGCCCACGGCATCATCACCGGGATGCTGTTCTTCGTGGTCGGCAGCATCAAGGAGCGCTACCACACCCGGGCGATCGCCGACATCGGCGGCGGGGTGCTGCAGACGATGCCCCGGATGGGTGCGGTGCTGACCTTCGTGGCCATCGCGAGCCTCGGCCTGCCGCCGCTGCCGGGCTTCTGGGGCGAGATCGTGGCCCTCTACGCCGCCTTCAACCCGGCGCCGGCGCTGGTCGACGCCGGGTTCCTGACGTTCTTCCGGGTGCTGATGGTGCTCGGTGCCATCGGCACCGTCCTGACCGCGGGCTACTTCCTGAACATGCTGCAGCGCGTGACGCTGGGCACCGCCCCAGCGCGCTGGCGCGAGGCGGAGCTGCGCGACATCAGCGCCATCGAGTGGGGCGCGTGGTCGCCGCTGCTGGTCATGACCGTGGCGCTCGGCGTGGTCCCGGTGCTGGTGTTCGGGATCACCGATCCGGCCGTGTCGGCGGTCCTGACGGCGCTCGGCGTCTCCTGACCCGACCCGCTCCACCCCCCGTCCCGACGAGGAGAGGCCAACCACCGCGATGGACGTCGACCAGGTCACCCAGATCGACTTCTTCGCGCTCGCGCCCGAGCTGGCGGTGCTCGGGGCGTCGCTGCTCGTGCTGCTGATCGAGCTGTTCCTGCACGGGCCGCGCAAGCGGTTCGTCAACCCGATCGCCGTGCTGGGCGTGCTGGTCGCCTTCGGCTTCGTGGTCGCGCTCAGCGTGGACGGCACCGAGCGCGCGGCCTTCGGCGAGATGTTCGTGGTCGACAGCTACGCGCTGGCGTTCAAGGGCTTCTTCCTGGCCGTGGCGCTGTTCGTGCTGCTGACCAGCTACCGCTACTTCAGCGAGATCCGCACCTACCAGGGCGAGTACTACTTCCTGATGCTCTCGGCGTTCCTGGGCATGATGCTCATGACCAGCGCGCGAGACCTCGTGATGCTGTTCATCGCGCTGGAGCTCGTGAGCATCCCCGGCTTCGTCATGGCCGGGCTGCGCAAGTTCGACCTGCGCAGCAACGAAGGCGCGATGAAGTTCTTCCTGATCGGGGTGTTGAGCGCCTCGGTGCTGCTGTTCGGGCTGTCGATCGTCTACGGCTTCACGGGCACCACGAGCCTCGCGGGCGTGGCCGCGTCCCTGGAGGGCGCCGAGGCGACGCCGCTGCTGCTGGCCGCCACCCTGTTCGTGATCACCGGCTTCGGGTTCAAGGTCAGCGCGGTGCCGTTCCACTTCTGGGCGCCCGACACCTACGAGGGCGCGCCGATCCCCGTCGCGGCGTTCCTGTCGGTGGCCTCCAAGGCCGCGGGCTTCGCCGGGCTGCTGCAGGTCACGTTCGTGGCCTTCGAGCCGCTGGCGGACGTGTGGGCCCCGGTGCTGGGCGTCATCGCCATCCTCACCATGACGCTCGGCAACCTGACCGCGCTCACCCAGACCCAGATGGTCCGGCTGCTGTCCTACTCCTCGGTGGCGCACGCGGGGTACCTGCTCGTGCCCTTCGCGGTGGTCCAGCCCGGCGCCACGGCGCTGAACGCCGACGCCTTCAGCGCCGTGCTGATCTACCTGTTCGCCTACGGCGCGATGAACATCGGCGCGTTCGCGGTGGTGACCGCCGTCGCCCGCCGCCATCCGGGGCGCCGCATCACCGACTACGCCGGCCTGGGCAGTCGCTCGCCGGGGCTGGCGGTGGCGCTGACCCTGTTCCTGGTGAGCCTCGGCGGCATCCCCCCGCTGGTCGGCTTCATCGCCAAGCTGGCCGTGTTCTTCGTGGCGGTGGAGGCCGGCACCACCCTCGGGATCGTGCTCGCCGCTGCCGTGGCGATCAACACCGTCATCAGCCTCGTCTACTACCTGCGCATCGCCCGCGTCATGTGGATGGAGGAGGCCACCGACCCCGAGCCCGTGCGACCCGGTCTCGCGCTCGGCTTCACCGTCGGTGGGCTCACCGTGGTCACCGTGGCGCTGTTCGTGCTGGCGCCGCTGCTGTGGGGCGCCGCCGACCGCGCGGTGCTCGTCGCCGGCGGCTGACGCTCCCGGCGCGGCCGGCCGCGCCGGGAGCATCAGCCGGACGCTTGCTGATCCGCCCGCATCGCAGAGGATCGGCACCCGCTGCCCGTGGGTATCGTCACCGGGTGAGACACACGATCCGCCCGTCCCAGGAGGTGGCAAGCGGTGCAGTCCTCGGTGAAGACCTGGACGCTGCTGGCGCTGCTGTCGGCGCTGCTGCTGTTCGCCGGTCAAGCGCTCGGCGGGCAGAGCGGCCTGGTCATCGCGCTGGCGATCGCCGTGGCGATGAACATCGGCTCGTACTGGTTCAGCGATCGCATCGCGCTGCGCATGGCCCGCGCCGAGCCGGCCGACGAGCGTGCCCACGGGTGGTACCACCGCATGGTCGAGCAGCTCGCGATGCAGGCGGGCCAACCCAAGCCGGCCCTGTACATCAGCCCGAGCCCGCAGCCCAACGCCTTCGCGACGGGACGCAACCCGGCCAACGCCGCCGTGTGCGTGAACCAGGGCCTGATCGACCTGCTCGACGCCGACGAGATGGAGGGCGTGCTCGCTCACGAGCTCAGCCACGTCTACAACCGCGACATCCTCGTGGGCACGGTGGCGGCCACGCTGGCCACCGCGGTGGTGTTCCTGTCGCGGATCGGGTTCCTGTTCGGCGGCGGCAGCCGCGACAGCCTGCCCGCGCAGCTCGCGCTGATCCTGCTCGGACCCATCGCGGCGCTGCTGATCCAGATGGCGGTGACCCGCAGCCGGGAGACGCTGGCTGACGAGGCCGGCGCGAGGCTCTCGGGCAAGCCGATGGCGCTGGCCAGCGCGCTGCGCAAGCTCGAGGCCGGCAGCGCGCAGCTCGCCCGGCGCGGCGTCGGCGGCACTCCGGCCGAGTCCTCCAGCGCCTACAGCTCGCTGTACATCTCGGCGCCGTTCGGCGGTGCCGGGCAGATGTCGAACCTGTTCCGGACCCACCCGCGCACCGACGACCGCGTCGCCAACCTCCAGCGCCTCGCCCGCGAGATGGGCCAGATCGCCTAGCCGTGCGAGGCGCTGCGGCGCCCCTGTCAGCGGTGGTTGGTGAACCGCAGCGCCAGGCCCTGGTCGTGGAGCGCGATCAGGGCCTGGCACTCGCTCAACGCATCGCGCGACTTCGAGGACACGCGCAGCCGACCGTCGACGCGCTCGGTGTCCACCGGCAGCTGCGATGCCTCGATCCAGGCCTCCAGCGCGGCGGTTGCTGCCTCGGGCAGCGCGACACCCTCATCGGCGGGCAGCTCGTCGGTGCCCGTGGCCGTCAGCGCCTGCCGCGTGCCGGCATCGGGGTCGGGGTCCACGACCACCTCGAAGCTGTGCACCTTGGCCACGAGCCCTCCTCCGCCACGTCGCGCTCGCTGTCACGGTAGCGGTGGCCGGCCACACCGTCGGCGGTCGCGTTGCAGGGGGACGGGCCTGGTCCTACCCTTCTCGACGACCACGGTGGGATGCCCGAGCGGCCAAAGGGAGCGGCCTGTAAAGTCGCCGGCTTATGCCTTCGGAGGTTCGAATCCTCCTCCCACCACCCACGCCCCGGCTGCGCGCCGGGGCGTCGCTATGGCAGCAGCGCCCCGCCCCGCGACTGCGCGGCCTCCTCGCTGCGCACGCGCGGCTGCGGGTCGGATGCCGGCGACGTCGCGATCATGATCTCGCCGAGGACCAGCGCGAGGCGATCGGCGTCGCCGGCGTCGAGGTCGATCCACTGGGGGCCCTGCCAGAACCCCGGGCTGCGGGCGATCTGCAGCTCGAGCGTGGCCAGCCCGCGCCAGCGCTGCAGCGGCGTCGAGCTGCGCTCCACGGTCTGCAGCCTGTGCTCGGGGATGAAGGCGGTGCGGCGGGTCCACCACCCCGCGCGCGTCACGGCCAGACCCTCGAGCTTGGCCCAGCCCAGCGCGCGATAGGCGAGCTCGGCCGCGCCGAACGCCAGCGGCGTGGCGACGCCACCCAGCACCCAGCCCCAGCCGCCGAGCCACCACACCGCGGCGGCGGTGACGGCCATGGCGAACAGGGCGGCGCGCACGTGGCGGCGGGTCCGCGCACGCGTGGGCATCGGGGTCAGCGTGAGCGTGCGGGGCCGCTCGTCACCGAGGATCGTGGCGACGAGCTGACGGGCCTCGGCGCTGGTGCCGAACGGTAGGAGGGTGTCGGTGCCTGCCGAGCTGCTGCCGGGCTTGCCCGCGACGTCGGCCTTGACCGCAGCGAACCCGAACAGGCGCCGTGGGAGGTTCTCCTCGATGCGGATGGCCTGCAGGCGCCGCAGCGGCACGGTGTCGAAGCGCTCCTCGAGCAGGCCGCGGCGCACCCTCAGGTCATCCGGCGTGCGACTCAGGCGGAACCGCCAGTAGGTCACGAACTGGGCGATGATCAGCAGCAGCACCGCCACGAGGATCAGCCCGATGGTCAGCGCGACCGCGAGCCCGGGTCCGACCACGGCGGGCAGCCGCTCGGCGACCGTCTCGAGGCGGTCGCCGAGCACCTGCCAGCCGAACCCGGTCGCGGCGGCAAGCACCGTGACGTTGGCCTCGGTGAGCCCGGCCAGCAGCAGGTCCCGGGTGGTGACGCTGGTCAGCGGCTCCTCGTCCTCCTCGGGCGCCGCACTGTCCGCGGAGGGGGTGGCGGGGTCGGCTGCGGCTGCGGTGAGCGCAGCGGTGGGATCGGCCCCGCTGCGGGCCGCGTCCCGGCCGGCGAGCAGGGCTGCGCGGGTCTGCCGGGCCACCTGCGGTGCCAGCGCCTCGAGCTGCCCCTCGGTGTCGCTGCCGCCGATGGCCTCCACGTGCAACGCCTGGACGCCGAGCACGCGGTGGCTGATGCGCCGCACCACGTCGACGCTCTGGATGCGCTCCAGGGGGATCACCCGGCGCTCCTGCTGGATCAGGCCCTGGGTGATGATCAGGGTGCCGTCGACCACCCACCAGCGAAAGCGCGTCCACTTCACGGCGTTGACCGCCACCATGCCCGCGGCCACCAGCAGCACGATCGGCAGCACGGTCGGGTTGATCAGCACCACCACGGCCAGGGCCCCCAGCTGGGTGAACGACCACACGCCCACTGCGGCGGGGTGGAGCGCTCCGCCCAGGGCTGTGGCCTGTCCCGAGGTCTCCGGTGCGCCGCCGGGTTGCTGTGCGCCGGCCGGCTCGCGCGCAGGCACCGGCTCCTGCGAGGAGCCCTGCTGCGGGGCGGGAGGCTGCTGCGCGGGGGGAGGCTCGGGAGGCTCGGGCATGGCCATCAGACCAGCGCGTCCTCGGGCTCGAGCTCGGCGAGCGTCTCGCGCAAGCGCTCGGCGTGTGCGGCGTCCAGCCCCGGCAGGCGCCCGGAGGTGCCCAGCGCGGCGGTGTGCACGACCAGCTGCCGCAGCCCGAACATCCGCTCGATGGGGCCCGAGCGGGTGTCGACGAACTGCAGCCGCCGGTAGGGGATCACCGAGACCTGGACGGTGAGCAGCCCCTGGCGGATCCAGAGGTCATGGGGCCGCAGCGCGTAGCGCCACCGCCGGTAGCGGATGAAGGGCGTGATCAGCGCCAGCAGGGTGCCGAGCCCGGCCACGCCGAGGGTGATGCGCCCGAACTCCACCGGCAGCGGGATCAGGAAGTCGAGCAGGGCGGCCACAGCGGTGAGCTGGAGCACGTTGAGCAGGCCACCGATGATCCACACCGGTTTGATGCGCGGGTCCAGCGGCTGGGCCACGTGGTCGGCGGTGGGCAGGGTGGGACGGCTGGCCTGCGGGTCCGACTCGGCGCCGTCCGAGGTGCGCAGGGAGCCGTCGTAGGGGCCTTCGACAGCGCCCTGGTCGGCGTCCGCGGTCTCGGGCCGGCCAGTGCGCCCAGCACTGCCGGGCCGGTCGGTGTGGCCGGCGTTGCCGGAGTGGCCGGCGTTGCCGGGGCGGCCGGCGCTGCCGGCGCTGCCGGAGGGCGGCGGTGGCAAGCCGCCGGGGGGCTTGGGCGGTAGATCGCTCACAAGGAGAGTCTTACCTTCGCACGGGGATCGCAGACACGGTCGGCGCGAGAGCGGCTGGTTGGGACGACGCGAGCGTGGCGCGCCGAGGGCGGGCAGGGCGTGGGCGGCTCTCGGTGCGGGTGGCGGGCAGGGCGGTGCCCAGGCGGCGCGGTTGCGGCCGCTGACAGGGGGCGCGGTTGCGGCTGGGCCCCTGCGGCACCATACTGTCGCACGCTGCAAGCCCCCCTAGCTCAGCAGGCAGAGCGTCTCCATGGTAAGGAGAAGGTCAGCGGTTCGAATCCGCTGGGGGGCTCGAGTCCCCCATGGGGACGAGCAACACGAGGCGGCGTAGCTCAGGGGTCTAGAGCACTCGGCCCATAACCGAGGGGTCGGAGGTTCGAATCCTCCCGCCGCTACGATCCGCGCCCCTGCGGCGCAGGCGCCACCCCGGTCCCCGGCGGGACCGGCGGGTGGCGCGTGCGCCGTTCCGGCCCGGGTCGCCGCCGTCCGAGCAGACCGGGCACCGCACCCGCAACCGAGGGCTTCCCAGGAGCGAATCATGGGCAAGGCGAAGTTCGAGCGGACGAAGCCGCATCTGAACGTGGGCACGATTGGTCATATTGATCATGGGAAGACCACGTTGACGGCGGCGATCACGAATGTGCTGCA
>PWER01000069.1 GCA_003553565.1 Nitriliruptoria bacterium
CCCGCCGCGACCTCTCCACCCGCCAGGCCGGTGTCCACCGCGGCGACCCGCGGCTCCCCAGGAGCTGGCAGCCGTCCCTCCACGAGGGTCGTCGGGCTCGACGGGCGGTGCGGGGTGAACCCGACGGCGGTGACGCGCTCGCGCTGGTCACCGAACCGGGCCGAGGTCGGCAGCAGACCGATCTGCCCGGCGCTCACGATCTCGGGGCGCCCCAGCAGCGGAGTCAGCTGCGCACCGACCACGCGGCTGCGCAGCGCCTGGTGGTTAGCGGCCTCGTCGGTCACGACCACGTCGGCGTCCAGGGTGCGCAGCGCCCCGGTGCTGCCGCGCACCAGCCCGTCGGCCAGGGCGGTCACCGACAGCGCCAGCAGCAGGACCACAGCAAGCCCGGTGGCAGTCAGCGTCGCCCGACCAGGACGGGCGCGCAGCTCGGACAGCGCCAGCCGTGGCCGGGTCATCGCCGTGCCCCCACCGCATCGGACGGCGCCACACGGGTCAAGCAGACGATGGCCACAGCACTGGCCAGCAAGGTCGCGGCGAGCGCGACCAGGCTGCTCACCGCCCACGTGACCGCGTTCCAGCGCAGCGGCACGTCGGCGGGCGCGAGCCAGGCGGCCGCTGCCACCAACCCGGCGGCCAGCGCGGCGCCCGCGATGGTCACCAGCACCATCTGCGCTGCCAGAGCCGCCAGCAAGCGGCGCCGTGACGCGCCGAGCGCGCGCAGCAGCGCGACGGTGCACTGACGATGGGCGACGTTCGCCAGCGCGAACGTCGCAGCGACCACGGCGACCGCCACCCCTGCGACCCCCAGCAGCAGCGCGAAGCTCGCCCGCACGCCAGCCACACCGGGAAGCTGGGCCGCCAACGACGCCGGCGACGATGCGCGCACCGGCGACTCGGGGCCGTTCAGCCCGCCTGCCAGCGCCTCCGCGTCACCGCCGGCGTCCACTGCCACCGCCGCAGGCTCGACCTCGTCAGGGTCGGCGTCGCCGATCTCGGCAGCGACCTCGACCCGCTGCGCGTAGATCACGGTGGCAGTCGGGATGGCCCCAAAACGCCCGTCAGCGGTGAACCCGACGACCTCGAGTCGCGTGTCGGTGTCCGCAAGGGTGAGCGAGCCGCCGAGCGTGGCGCCGTGCGCGCGGTCGGCGAGGTCGACCACGGCTTCACTGGGCCCCGGGGCAAGCGCCCGGCGACCACGCGGGGCGCCGCCGGCTCATCAGGGTCGGCACCCCACAGCGACAGGTCCACGAGGTCACCGTCGGCGAACCGCGCCCCCACGCGGAGCTCCCCGACCGGGTCGAGGTCAGCGTCCGCGGCCCGGTCGGCCACGTGAGCGGCGGCCTCGTCGTCGACACGGCTCGCCTGCACCGCGCCCTCGGCTGCGGCATCCAGCACCAGCAGATCAGCGGGCGAGGACGCCACCGCCCCCGCCAGGTCGGTGACGTGCCGCTCGGCGATGATCGCGAGCTACGTCATCAGCGCCACGAGCAGACCGATCACCAGCCCGAGCACGGCAAACCGGGCGGGCGCGTGCCACAGCTCGACGAGCCCAAGGCGCAAACGGTGACCTCTACACTCGGGGTCTGGGTGAGCATAGCAACCATGGCCGAGTCACCCTCTGCCGACCCGACCATCCCGCCTCACTCACCCCCGCGGGCCTGACCCGAGATGGTGCCGCTCACGCGAGCACCGCCCGCAGCTGCTCGAGCGTCGGCGCACCCTGGAGCCCGTCGGGCGTCTGATACCCCCGGCACGCCAACCCAGGAGACGCCGCGGCGTCGGCGAACGGGTCGACCCCATCGACCAGCACCGTCGGCGAGCCCACGAACTCGAGCCGCTCGGCGTCCTCGGGCGTCTCGACCCGCTGGTGCTGGAGCGCGAAGCCGACCTCGGCCTGCAGCGCACGCAGCCGCGCGTCCGCGTCGCGCCAGTTCGGGCACCCGTCGAAGTACAGCAGCCGCACCGTGGTCATCGCCAGCCTCCTCGGCCTCGCACCCCCCGCTCGGGGAGCTCGCTACGATGAGCCTGCACCTTCCACCGCACTGGAAGGTCAACGGGGAGGAGCTGCGATGCGGATCGGCGAGCTGGCCACCGCCACCGGCGTGACCACCAAGACCCTGCGCTTCTACGAATCCCAAGGGCTGCTGGCCGAGCCCGGCCGCACCACTGCCGGCTACCGCGATTACCCCGACGCTGCGATCGGTCGGGTCGCGTTCATCCGCCAAGCCCAGACCGCCGGGCTGACCCTTGCCCAGATCGCCCAGATCCTCGCCGTCCGCGACGACGGCCATCCGCCGTGCGGCCACGTCGCCGAGCTGGTCGAGCATCGCCTCGACGAGGTGACCCGCCGCCTCGACGAGCTCGAGCGGACCCGCGCCGAGCTGCTCGCGCTGCGCCAGCGACTCTCGACGCTCGACCCCGACGACTGCCACGACGACGCCATCTGTGCCGCCATCCCCGCTGTGCCGCCCAGCTCCGACCACTGAGCGCCACGCGGCACCCGGAACCGCCGCCGTCTGCCGGGCAACGGCTGCCCACTCGGGCCCGACGCGGCTCACACGCCGTGCTCGGCGGGGATGTCGCCGCGTGCCACGGCGTCGACGAGCTCCTGGTGGTCGCGCTCGGTCTGGTCGGCGTAGGCGCGAGCGAACCGGGCGAGCACCGCGTCGATCTTGTCCGAGGAGCCCAGGTAGCCGGCGATCAGCGAGGCGCCGCTGGTGCGCGCGTGCCCCTTGGCGAGCAGCTGCCCGCAGATGCCCGCGTAGTCGGTCAGCGCGTCCTGGTCGATCTCGTCGATGCTGATGGCGCCCTTCATGTTGCGGAACTGCCGGACGTAGTACTCGCGGTCGTCGACGGTCGTCCAACCGAGCAGCGGGTCGCTGACGGTCTGCAACGCCTGCTGGTACTCGACGACGCGCTGCCCCTGGTGGTCGTGCACGGCGTTCTCACCGTGCACGAACCGTGCGACCACCGAGCGCCGCGCCTGCTTGAGCTGCAGGAAGACCACGTCGTCGGGGCTCGAGCCTTCCAGCAGCGCGACGTAGGCGCGCAAGCCGACGCTGCCCACGCCCACGACCTTGTGGACGATATCCACGAGCGTGTACCCGCCGAGCACGCGCTTCCAGTGCGGCGCGAGCGTGTCGAGGTAGGCGTCGAGGCCCTCGGCGAGGCGATCCTGCTCGGCATCGTCGACCCGCGTGATCAGCGGGGGCTCCTCGACCATCCGTCGCTGCCCGGCGTGCTGCTCGGTGAACCGCGGCAGCGCCCGGTCGCTGGTGCGTCGCTGCGCGCGGCGCGCGGCACGCGTGATCTGCTTGCGCAGCGAGTCATCGGAGACGGTGGCATCGAGCCGCTCGAGGTCGAGTCGCTGGAACGAGCGGTCGAGCAGCGGCTGCTCGTACAGCTCGTGCATCTGCTTGCGGTAGGACGAGACGCAGGCGCGGACCGCGGCCTCGCAGTCGTCCTCGTCCGCGCCGTTCTCCCGGCCGGCCACCCACACGCTGGTGGTCAGGCGGCGCAGGTCCCATTCCCACCCGCCGGGATGGGCCTCGTCGAAGTCGTTGAGGTCGAGCACGAGCTGACGCTCGGGCGAGGCGTAGAAGCCGATGTTGCCGACGTGGGCGTCCCCGCAGATCACCGGGCGGATCCCGGTGGCGGGCAGCGCCGCGATGTCCTCGGCCATCACCGTGGCCGTGCCGCGCAGGAACCCGTAGGGCGAGGCCGCCATCCTCCCGACACGCACCGGGACGAGCCAGTCCAGCCGGCCCTCGTGGGACTGGCGGATCTGCTCGAGCGGGTCGCGTCGGCTCGGCGACGGCTCCCACGTGCCGAGGCTGGAGCGCGGGACCTCCTTGCGCATCGCCTGGCCCATCGCCCGCCGCTGCGCGCGTGGCACGGGCCGACTGCGCACCGACGCGTACGGCTTGCTGTCCGCGGCGGCGAACACCACGTGGGTGCCCGTGGCGCCCCCCGGGAAGGTCACAGCGCACCACCTCCAGCTCGCAGCGCGGCGGGGTCGCCTGTGTCCGCCAACGCCGCGGGCCAGCCTCTCACACCGCGGGTCCGGCGACATCGCTGCGCGGCCGAGCGCGACACCGACCTCTTGCATTCCACCCAGCGGGAGGCTTGGGTCAGCGCGGGTCGGCTCGTATCGTGCGCGTGGCAGCGCGGTTCCCAGTCGAGGCGCGAGGTGGACAGTGACGCAGGAGCCGATGCCCCCGGAGGACAACGAGGAGCACGAGGAGCACAGCTCGCCGGCGTCACGCACGCTGGGCAGCAACTTGCCTGTGAGCGCGGGGCTGGGGTGGCGCGTCCTCGGGCGGGTGCTCGACGCGGTGCTGGTCGGATTGGCCTACAGCATCCTCGCGGCGGTCGTCGGCCTGCCGCCACCGACGCTGGGACTCGGCGGCGTCGAGGCGTGGACCGCCAGCGCGCTGACCGCAGCCATCTGGTTGCTCTACTACGTCGCGGCCGAGTCGCAGTGGGGCACCACGGTCGGCAAGCGCATCGTCGGTCTGAGGGTTGCAGGCCCTGACTGGGCACGCCCGAGCGTGGCATCGGCGGCGATCCGCAACGGGTGGATCGTGTTCGGTCTGATCCCGCTGGTTGGCGGGCTCGTCCAGCTCGTGGCAGTGATCGTGATCGCGGTGACGATCGCTCGCAGCGAGGCCAACCGCGGCATCCACGACCGCCTCGCAGGGACGACGGTGCTGCGCGGCTGAGCGCTGCTGCCGGGTCACCAGAGGTGTGACCGATGGGAACGCGGCGAGCAGGCGCGTCGAGCGAGGCACGCCGAGCCTGTGAGTCCCGAGGGCAGCGGGACCGTCAGCGCTGGCCGCAACCGGGGTCGCTGTGGCCTGCTATAGCGCAGGCGCTGCTGCGCCGCGCGCTCGCCTGCTGCGAGGTGCGCTCGCTGCCGGTCACAGGAAGCTGGGTTCGATGACTGCTGCTCCCACCCCGTCAGGGCTGCCCGAGGCCAGGGTCGTGCCGTTCTCGCTGCACCTCGACGAGCTGGCCTGCATGCTCAACGCCGAGCTCGCCGACCATCCGGTGTACGACGGCGTCGAGCTGCAGTGGTTCGACGACGCCGTGCACGGCACCGGGATGCTGGCTTTCCTGTCGCGCCGCGCCGACCGACGGGTCGACTACTACCAGCAGCGCGGCCTGCGCCTGGACCGCAGCGGCTACGCGATCGGCGGCGGCACCGGCAGCTGGACCGAGATCGACTTCGCTGTCGCGCGGCTGGTGGTAGGCGAGGAAGGGGTGGACGCCGAGGCGCGGTTCGCCGACGTCGACGGCCGCCTGATCGAGATCCGCGTGGACGACCGCGACGGGCGGCCGCGTCAGCGCGGTGGCCTGCTGGCGCCGGTCAGCGCCGCGATCGAGCGGCCCACCAGCCTGCTGCTGGTGTGGCTGCCGCACTTCGATCTGGTGCGCGTGGCCGGTCGGCCGCCGATGGTGCGCATCGACGGGGAGGAGGTCTCGACCGGTCGCCTCCCGGGCAGGCGGCTGCACCGTCGGCACCTGATCAAGTACGCCGCACCCGTGGTCACCATCCTCGTCAACCCCACCCACGACGGAGCCCAGC
>PWER01000088.1 GCA_003553565.1 Nitriliruptoria bacterium
AGGAGGCGGACGGGAGCGAACGCGGCCTCCACGCTGCGGCGGGCGAGGAGGGCGAGCGGATGGGACACGGGCACGGTCCTTGCGCGGCTGCGGCTGTGCCCCCGGACCCCGAGCCGGGCTGCCGAGGGGGCCACAGCCTACGCCGTCCCGGCCGAGGGTCGCGCACCCCGCGAGACGGGCGCACCCCGGCCGCGAGCCGGCTGGCTGGCTGGGCCCCTTGCGCTGACAATTGGTCTAGTCCACTATGGGCGCCGCCAGCGGTGCGCTCGCTCCGGCGAGCGTGGATCGGGACGAGGCGAGGAGACCGCGATGCGACTGGGTGTAGCCGCGACGCTGGTGGACGGGCAGCGCGTCCCCGGGGATGTCGAGATTCTCGACGGCAGGGTCACGCGAGTCGGGCTGAGCCCCGCCGGGCAGGGGCTCGCCGTCCCAGGGTTCGTCGATCTGCAGGTGAACGGCTTCGCGGGCGTGGACTTCCTCGCCGCTGAAGCTGATGGCTACGACACCGCCGCTGCCGCGCTGTCAGCCACAGGGGTGACCACCTGCCTGCCCACGTTCATCAGCAGCCCGCTGGAGCGCCTCGCGCGCGCGCTCGAGGCGTTCGCGCAGGCCCGCCAACGGCTGGCGGCACCGCGCCTGCCGGGAGGTCACCTCGAGGGCCCGTTCCTGGCACCGGACTTCGCCGGCGCCCACGATCCAGCCAACGTGCGCGAGCCTGACCCAGGGCTCGCCGAGCACCTGCTGGGCCTCGCGCCGATCCAGCTCATGACCGTGGCGCCCGAGCAGCCCGGCGGTCACGAGCTGGTCTCGCACCTGGTGCGTCGCGGCGTCACCGTGTCACTAGGCCACACCGGCGCGGATGCTGCGGCAGCCCACGGCGCGCTCGACCGCGGCGCCCGGTCGGTCACGCACCTCTACAACGCGATGCGCCGCTGGCGCTCCCGCGACCCCGGCGTGGCCGGCGCCGCGCTGGCGCGCGACGACGCCGCGATCATGGCCATCGTTGACGGGGTGCACCTGGCCCCCGAGACCAGCCTGGTCGCTTGGCGCGCCGCCGGACAGCGCTTCGTGCTGGTCAGCGACGCGATCGCCGCCGCGGGACGGGGACCGGGGACCTACGCGCTGGGCGACCGCACGGTCCACGTGGATGACACCAGCGCGCGCCTGGAGGACGGCACCCTCGCCGGGTCGGTGCTCACGATGGACGCCGCGGTGCGCAACCTGGTCGAGCTCGGCGTGGACCTCCCCGAGGCGATCGATGCCGCCACCGCCGCGCCGGCGAGCCTCATCGGGCGCAGCGCGAGCCTGCGGCCCGGCGAGGTCGCGGACGTCGCGGTGCTGGACGACGCCCTGACGGTGCGCCGCACGCTCGTGGGCGGAGCGGAGTCGTTCGCGGGATGAGACCGCCGGGAGGCAGGCCTCGCGCGTGAACCGCAGTCAAGAATGGTTTAGACCACACAGGGGATGCCTGAACGCAGCCGCCGACCACACCGGTGGCAGAGCCGACAAGGAGCGTGATGCGCTGTGGAGCTCGTCGAGGGCGTGCTCGAGTTCCTCGCCAACAACATCTTCGGCGAGGTCGCCATCCTGATCGGGATCATCACGCTGGTGGGGCTGATCCTCCAGCGGACCCCCGTCGAGGAGACCGTCGCCGGGACCCTGCGCGCCGTCATCGGCGTGCTGATCCTGTTCATCGGCGTCGACGTGTTCACCGAGGGCCTGTCGTCCTTCCAGGCGATCGTGAGCAGCGCGGTGGGCCTCGAGCCGCCGCAGGCCGACAACACGCTGGGTGACTTCCTCGGCACCCACGGGGGCTCGGTCGCGCTCGTGATCGCGCTGGGGTTCTTGGTGCACCTGATCCTGGTGCGCCTGTTCAACACCCGCTACGTGTACCTGACCGGCCACCTGCTGTTCTGGATCGCGGTGGTCACCGTCGCCTCGATCGTCGAGATCTTCGGCGACCTCGGCCAGTGGACGATCGTGGGCGCCGCCTCCCTCGTGGTCGCGGCGTACTGGACGCTGCAGCCGCTGCTGCTCGCGCCGATGATGCGCAAGGTCACCGGCTCCGATGACTTCGGCTTCGCCCACACCAGCGCCCTGGCCGCCTACCTCGGCGGCAAGATCGGCGGCAAGGCCGGCAGCTACGAGCAGCACGACACCGAGGGCGTGCGCCTGCCCCAGCGGCTGTCGTTCTTCAAGGACGTCAACGTCTCCACCGCGCTCGTCATCGGCGTGATCATCCTGGTGGCGATGGTCTTCGCGGAGGTCGACGTGGCCCAGGAGCAGGCCGCGGCCTACGACGAGGACCTCAACCGCTGGGTCTGGGGCCTGATCGCCGGCCTGCGCTTCGCGGCGGGCATCGCGATCCTGCTCTACGGCGTGCGCATGTTCCTCGCCGAGATCGTCCCGGCCTTCAAGGGGATCAGCGAGAAGGTCATCCCGGGGTCACGACCGGCGCTGGACGCCCCGGCGGTGTTCCCCTTCGCCCCCACCGCGGTGATGCTCGGGTTCATCTCCGCCACCGCCGTGTTCCTGGTGCTGATGGGCGTGTTTGCCGCGATCGGGTGGTTCGTGCTGGTGCCGCCGATGATCATGCTGTTCTTCCCCGGCGCGGCCGCCGGCGTGTTCGGCAACGCCTTCGGCGGCTGGCGCGGCGCGGTCATCGGAGGCGGCATCAACGGCCTGTTCCTCGCCTTCGGTCAGGCCATCAGCTGGGGCTACCTGTCCGACACCGCCCCGGAGCTGGCCACCCTCGCCGACCCCGACTGGTACCTCATCATGGTGCTGGTGATGGGCATCGGCGCGCTGGGCGCGCTGCTGGGCGAGATGGGCGTCTGGCTGGTGCCGGTGGTCCTGTTGGTGGTGTTCGTCGTCTGGACCATGATGGCCAAGCGCGTCGGCGCCGAGCCCGAGGCGGAGCCGCTGAGCGGCGACTCCCCCTTCGACGCGCCTGACGTCTCCCGCGCCGTGCGACGCGACGGCCACGGCGACGGTGCCCAGGACGATGACCAGGGCGACGAGAGGAGCGAGCGGTGAGCGCGAGCGACGAGCCCCTGCGCATCCTGTCGGTGTGCGGCGTCGGCATGGGGTCGAGCCTGATGCTGCGCATGAACGTCGAGGAGGTGCTCAAGCGCCTCGGCGTCCGCGCGAGGGTCGAGGCGACCGACGTGTCCAGCGCGCGCAGCATGCAGGCCGACGTCATCGTCGGGCAGGGGCTGCACACCGGCGAGCTGCAGGGCCTTGCGCCGGTGGTCGTCACGATCACCAACTTCATGGACAAGGACGCCCTGCAGCGCCAGCTCGAGGAGGCCCTCCACGAGCAGGGATGGCTGTGATGGGCGCCCAGCCGATCACGGGGGCGCGCAGCGCCGTGCGCGTCGCGGACTGGCGCGAGGCGGTCAGGGCGGCGTGCGCGCCCCTCGTCGAGCAGGGCGCGGCGACAGCCACCTACCCCGAGCGGTGCGTGGCCATGGTCGAGGAGCACGGACCCTACATCGTGCTGGCACCGGGGATCGCCCTGGCCCACGCGAGGCCCGAGGACGGGGTCGAGGCGCTCGGCGTGGCGGTCGTGACCCTCGCCGAGCCCATCGCGTTCGGGCACGACGACAACGACCCCGTCGACGTCGTGTTCGCCTTCGGGTCCCCCGACGCGCGCCAGCACGTGGGTCTGCTGGGCTCCCTGGCCGCCGCGCTCGAGGGCGGCCTCGCGGACCGACTGCGCGCGGCACCGGACGACCAGGCCGCGCGCGGCCTGCTGGTCGAGGCGACGAGCGAGGGAGGCGACGTTGGTGCATGACGGACCGGCCGCCACCTTCGGGGCGGCCATGCGCGATCATCTCGAGACCGCGGAGGCACGCAACGCCGCCACGCTCGAGCGGGTCGTGGCGCACCTGCTCGACGTGGTGGCCGCCGACGGCCTCGTCCACGTCGGCGGCACCGGGCACTCGACGGCGCAGGTCCTGGAGGGCTTCTACCGCGCTGGTGGCCTCGCCTGCGTGCGGCCGCTGCACCATCCGGGGCTCTCGCCCCTCGAGGGCGGGACCGCCAGCACGGTGGTCGAGCGCGCCAGCGGGCTGGCCGAGACCCTCCTGACCGCCGCCGCCCCCCAGCCGGGGGAGCTCGGCGTCATCTTCTCCCACTCGGGCGCCAATCCCGTCCCGGTCGAGCTCGGCGAGGGCCTCGCCGCGGCGGGCTGCACCGTGGTGGCCGTGTGCTCGGTGCTCCACCTGCAGGCCACCACGCCGAGGGCGCACCGCAAGCTGGACGAGGTCGCCCACGAGGTGCTCGACACGGCTGCCCCCTACGGCGACGCCGCGTTCGAGGGGCCCGGGGGACAGCGCACCGCGGCGCTGTCGAGCCTCACCGGCGTGTACCTGTGGAACCTGCTGCTGGCCCACCTCGTCGAGCGGGCCGCGGAGCGCAACCTGGAGCTGCCGCTGTGGCAGAGCGCCAACGTCACCGGCGGCGACGAGCGCAACCAGGCGACCGCGGCGCGCTACCGCGCGCGCATCGAGCGGCTGTGAGCCCGCGCTGCCCCCGCACTCACCTGGGTGGCGCCCACGCGCGCGGGTCCTGCCCTAGGCTGACGTCGAGGTGAGCCCGTCGCTCGTCGGCCCTCGCAGCGAACCCCGTCAGCCCTCGCAGCGAACCCCGGCCATGACCCAGCCCAACAAGTACGAGTCGGTCCGCGACCAGGTGCTCGACCGGATCGCCCACCTCGAGGTCGGCGACGCGCTGCCACCAGAGCGCAGCCTCGCCGACGAGCTCGGGGTGGCCCGCATGACCCTGCGTCGAGCGCTCGAGGAGCTCGCCCGCGAGGGCGTGCTCGACCGGCATCAGGGGCGCGGCACCTTCCTCGCCCAACCCAAGATCTCCCAGCAGCTGGAGATGACCTCGTTCTCCGAGGACATGCGCCGACGCGGCCTCGTCCCGGGCAGCCGCACCCTGTCGATGCAGACGGCGTCCGCGGGCGCCTCGCTCGGCCAGCGGCTGGAGCTCTCCCCGCGGGCGAGCGTCGTGCGGGTCCGACGGCTGCGCACCGCCGACGGGGAGCCCATGGCGATCGAGACGCTCCACGTGCCCGCCGAGCTCGTCCCCGACCTGTCCGCGACGGACCTGGACGGCGCCAGCTTCTACGACCTGCTCGTCGAGCGCTACGAGCTGTCGATCGCCACCGGCCACCAGGTCATCGAGCCGACCGTGCTCAACGCCGAGGAGGCCGAGCACCTCCAGGCGCCGGAGCACTCCCCCGCCTTCCTGTTCGAACGCACCAGCCGATCCAGCGAGGGAAGGCTCATCGAGTTCGTCCGGTCGGTTTACCGCGGCGACCGCTACCGCCTCGAGGTGGAGCTGCACCCGCCCCGGCGATCGGCGGCGATACCCTCGGGTGGCCGTCGCGACGAGCGCCCGTAGCTCAGGGGACAGAGCAGCGGACTTCTATTCCGCCGGACGCAGGTTCGAATCCTGCCGGGCGCGCCGCCCTGCGTGAGGGCCCGCCCCTCGCGGATGCCCTGGTGTCGAGGCCGATGCGGTTCCGACGGTCAGCGGTGCCGACGACGAGCGGTCAGGCGTCGCGGGCCTC
>PWER01000155.1 GCA_003553565.1 Nitriliruptoria bacterium
AGGCCGGCACCCGACAGCGCGTCGGGATAGTCCGCAGCGCTTGCCACGACCGCCCAGTCAGCCTCATCGTAGGTGTGGGCCGAGACCTCGCCGGCAGTGCCCACTCGACCAGTGCCGACGTCGCCTGCGAGGCGGTCGACGGTGCGCTCCCAGGTCACCGAGGCGGTGGCGGTGGCGTCGGCCTCGGCGCAGTCGTCGGGCACCGTGCCGTCGTTCTCGGCGCACAGCGTGACCTCGGCCGGCCCGAGGTCGCGGTGGCGCCACGGCAGCTCGGCCTGCCCGTCCTCGTCGGTGAACGCCTCGTCGGTCTCGTCACCGGTGTCGAGGCGCACCGGCCAGCCGCTGATCGTCTGGTCGTCGTCGGTCAGCGTGGCCTGCAGCGTCACGCGCTCGCCGACGCCGGCGCTGGCGGGCGCCGATACCTCGAGGTCCAGGTCGGGGACCCAGTCGATCGACAGGTCCTCACGCAGCGGCGCCTCCTCGCAGCTCGAGGGCAGGCTGCGGTCCTCCTCGGCGCAGACCACGACGTCCTCGCGGCCAGGCGCCCCAGCGGACCAGGCGACGTCGTCGACGCCATCGCGGTCGGTCATGAGCTCCTCGGTGGTGGCCCCGTCGCCATCGGCGTCGGCCGAGGAGCGCTCCACCAGCAGGCGCCAGCCGTAGGCGGGCTCGTCCTGGTCGGTCACCGTGACGCCGAGACGGTGCTCGTCGCCGAAGTCGACGGTCTCCTCCCAGTCCAGCTCGATATCGACCATGGACTCCCACTGCACGCGTTGCACCTCGATGCTGCTGCCGAGGCCGCAGTCGGGCTCGTCGTCGGGGTGGGGAGGCGCGCACACCGCGACGTCCTCATCGCCAGAGGAGCTGCGCGACCACGTGAAGGTCACCTGCCCGTCAGCGTCGGTGACCACCTCGTCGGTGGTCTCCTCGGCCAGGGTCGACCGGGAGACGAGCACGCGGTGCTCGGCTGCGGGCTGACCGTCCTCGGTGAGGGTGGCGGTCAGCTCGTGGTCGTCGCGGACGGCGGCCACGTCGTCCATCTCGAGCGCGACGTCGGGGCCCGCGTCAGCATCGAGCTCGTCCTGGGCGTCCAGGACGTGCTCGCGCAGGTCGGGCAGCCGGTCGTTGACCGACGAGCCTGGGCAGCTGGTGCTGCCCAGGCTCCCGTGCCCGATGATGTTGGACGACCAGCCGGGGTACTCGTAGCCGCTGGGCAGCGTGGCCGGCTCCTGGGCGTTGATGGCGTGCACGCCGAACAGCCAGGCCAGCAGGTCGCCGGCGGCCTCCACCGGCGTGTCGTCGACGGCGTCGTAGGAGGGGCTGGAGACGCCGTCGTGGTGCTGGCCGATGAAGGCGATGCCGATCGAGCCCGTGTTGTGGCCGGCGGCGTGCGCGCCGATGACGGGCTCGGTGATGCCGCCCTCACGACCCTCGTAGACCTGCCCGAAGCGGTCGACGAGGAAGTTGTAGCCGATGTCGCGCCAGCCCTGCCCCTCCTGATGGAACCGCTGGATGCTGCGCACCACCGCGGGGGCGTCGTCGCGGCTGTAGTCGTTGCTGGTCACCGTGTGGTGGATGACCGCCCCGTGCGCCTGGCTGGCGATGGACACGTCGGTGGCGTCGTTGGCGCCCCACTCGCTGCGGGAGATGATGTCGGGTTGCTCGGCGGCGTGCGCGGCGGTGCCGGTCCCACCGAGCGAGCGCGCCAGCGCCGTCACCGCGTCGCCGAGCCGCTCGCCGAGGTCGCGGTTCTGGCCCAGCCCGTCGACGACGTGGACACCGACATCCTCGGGGGCGGCGCCGTCCACGCGCACCTGCAGCTGCTCGGCCGCACCGGTCCACGCGGGCATGCTGACCATGCGGCCCTGCTCGTCGATGGCGGCACCGCCATCGGCATCGTCGGCATCGCGGTCGTCGCCGTCGGGGCCCTCGTCGCGGTGGACGTGGGCGGCCTCCCAGGCGCTCCACTCGCCGCCGGCCTCGCGGGCGCGGAAGGACACACCGGCGCCCTCGGGGACCGCGAAGCCCACCATCGAGAACGCGATCGGCGCCTCGACGGGCTCGCTGACGATGCCCTCGGCCGCGCCGTGCGAGTCGAGCGGCTCCTCGCCCTGGGACTCCAGCTCGGCCTCGAGCTGGTCGAGGCGCTGCTCGTGGTGCTCGTCGCGCTCGACGCGGGGCTCGCCGTCCTCATCGGTGGCGCTCGGCAACCCGTCGAGCTGTTCGTGGAGGACCTCGGCCTGCACGTCGAGGTCCGCGGCGCCCGCGACCGGTCCGAGAAGGCCGATGGCCACCAGCAGCGCTGCTGCCAGGGCCGTCATCGCTGCTCTGCCGAGCATGCCCGCTCCAACCATCGACTCCGGCTCGGATGCGCGCGAGAGCAGACCTCTCGCGAGCTCCTGCCCGCACTGTCGGCGTCTGTGGGCTGGGACGTTAGCGGAACGATCACGTTACGGGGCGGTCAGCGCACGATTCCAGCGCGGTGTCCATCGTACGGATGGCCATGTCGTCTGGTGCGGAGCACCCTGCAGGGTGGCGTTCGCGCCACTCAGCAAGCTGCCACAGGAGCGAGCATGACCGCCGAGGACGCCCACGCCGGCGCTGACGCCTCGAGCCCCGCTGCCAGCACCGCAGCGTGGCAGGACCCTCGCACCGCTCACGGCCCCGACGCCCCCGCGCCGCCCGAGCCCGGTGCGGCCGGCGTGGTGCGCCGCGACGCGCTGCCTCACATCGCCTATGCGCCCGCACACCCCGCGCCGGGGGAGGAGGGCTGGCTGGCCGGCAGCGGCCGCAACCGCACGCGCTGGGCCGTCGGGCCGCAGGGGGAGGGCCCGGCCCGCGCACTGGGGCTGCGCCGGGTGCGCGCCCTGATCGACTCGCACCTCGAGCCCGATGCGGCGGTCGGGCTGCACCACCACGACTCCGTCGAGGTGTACTACGTGCTCGCCGGCACGCTGCAGGTGGTCCATGAGCGCGACGGCACCCGTGAGGAGGCACTGCTGCAGGCGGGCGACGTGCACGTCATCGCCCCCGGCGAAGCCCATGCCGCACGTGCCGGCGCGGCGGGTGCGCGCTTCCTGGCGCTCGAGGAGGCCGGGGAGGCAGCGGCGGCGACGTGAGCGCCGGCCTCGCGGGTGTGAGCGTCAGGGCAGGTCGGTGGGCTGGGTCAGCGACAGGTAGCCGGGCTTGATCACCTCGTTGATGAGGCGCAGCCGGTCGTCGAAGGGCCAGAAGGCGCTCTTCATCGCGTTGAGCGTGAGCCACTGGAGCTCGTCGATGCCGAGGTCGAACGCCTCGACGACGCGCTGGAGCTCGTCGGACAGCGACACGTCGCTCATGAGGCGGTTGTCGGTGTTGACGGTCACGCGGTAGCGCAGACGTCGCAGCAGATCGATGGGGTGCTTCTCGATGGAGGGCACCGCCCCGGTGTTGACGTTGGAGCTCGGGCACATCTCCAGGGGGATGCGCCGGTCGCGGATGTAGCCGGCGAGGCGCCCCAGGTGAGGCTGCCCGTCCGCGTCCACCTCGATGTCGTCGATGACCCGCAGCCCGTGGCCGAGGCGCTCGGCGCCGCACCACTGCAGCGCCTCCCAGATCGACTTGAGCCCGAAGCTCTCGCCGGCGTGGATGGTGACGTGGAAGCTCTCGCGCAGCGCGAGCTGGAACGCGTCGAGGTGCTGGGTGGGCGGGTAGCCCTTCTCGGCGCCGGCGATGTCGAACCCGACGACGCCGTGGTCGCGCCAGCGCACCGCCAGCTGAGCGATCTCGTAGGACCGCGCAGCGGTGCGCATGGCCGAGCAGATCACCCCGACGGTGATCTGCCGCTCCGTGGTCACGGAGGCGAAGCCGTCGAGGACCGCTTCGAGGACCTCGTCGAGGCTCAAGCCGTCTGCGGTGTGCAGCTCCGGGGCGAAGCGGATCTCGGCGTAGACCACGCCGTCAGCATCGAGGTCCTCGGCGCACTCACGGGCCACCCGGGCCAGCGCCTCGGGCGTCTGCATCACCGCGGTGGTGTGGGCGAACCCTTCGAGGTACTCCTCGAGGCTGCCGCGGTTGGCGATGCGCTGGAAGGCGCGCGCCAGATCGTCGGGGTCGGTGGTGGGCAGGCCGGTGTAGCCGTGCTCGTCAGCGAGCTCGACCACGGTGCGCGGGCGCAGCCCGCCGTCGAGGTGCTCGTGCAGCAGCACCTTCGGGGCGCGCTCGATGACGTCGCGTGGGATCACCGGTGCGCTCTTCCCCTCGGCGATGGTGGCTTGGGGGAAGGGTAACCGCGCGCCAGGTGGCGGCAGCGTCAGCCGTCGAGCTGCTCCTCGCGATCATCGAGCAGACGACGCACCTCGTCGGCGCGGTAGCGACGATGCCCACCCAGGGTGCGGATGGACGAGAGCTTGCCAGCCTTGGCCCACCGCGTGACGGTCTTGGGGTCCACGCGGAACAGCTTGGCGACCTCGGAGGGTGTCAGCAGCTCCTCAGCCTCGGACCGCTCGTTCATGGACATGACCATGTGGCCTTCCTTCTTTGCTCTCGGGGCCCCGACCCTCCTGGCCAGGACCACTCAGGCTCGGCGGCTTGGGGCGCCACGCACGTCCGGTGCCCGATCATGCACCCTCGGCAGGCAACTCCCCTGCCCTTGGGATATGGCGTTCCCTCTTTCGCGCGACTCCTAACCGTCATGTTACCTGACCGAGCCCCCAGAATGGGACGGATCGGTGGCGAGGTGGACACCTGTCCGGGGACCTCGCCGTCCATCGGTCGAGCGACGGGCCCATCCCTCGGTCGAGCGACGGCCGCGTGGCACACGCGTCGCGGGGCCTCGGCTCGACCTGATCACGGCCTAGGATGCGCTCGGCGCGCAGGCGCCCGACGCGCGGCCGCGGGCCGCGTTGCGCCGCTGCCCCGACGCCCGACCCCGACCCTGAAGGAAGCCGACGATGAGCGGTCCGTTCGCCCGTGCCCAGGGCCACGAGCAGGTGGTCTACGGCAACGACCCCGACAGCGGCCTGCGCTGCATCATCGCGGTGCACTCCACGCGGCTGGGGCCGGGTATGGGCGGCGTGCGCTTCCACCCCTATCCCGACGAGGAAGCGGCGCTCGTCGACGTGCTGCGGCTGTCGCGGGCCATGACCTACAAGGCGGCTGCCGCGGGCCTGGACGTGGGCGGCGGCAAGGCCTGCATCATCGGCGACCCCGCCACCGACCGGACCGAGCCGCTGCTGCGCGCCTACGGCCGCTTCGTGGCCTCGCTCGGCGGGCGCTACGTCACCGCCTGCGATGTGGGCACCAAGCCCGTCGACCTGGACCTGGTGGGACGCGAGACGCGCTGGGCCACCGGAGGGACTCCCGCCGAGGGCGGATCGGGTGACTCGGGCGTGTCGACCGCGGTGGGCCTGCACGCGGGCCTGCGTGCCTGCGCCGCCCACGTGTGGGGCTCCCCGGAGCTCACCGGCCGCCACGTCGCCGTCCAGGGGGTGGGCAAGGTGGGTCGGGCGCTGTGCGAGCGCCTGCACGCCGAGGGCGCGCGCCTGACGGTCGCCGACACCGATGCCGAGGCCGCCGCCGAGGTCGCCGAGCGCACCGGCGCACAGGTCGTGGCACCCGAGCGGATCCACGCCGTCGACTGCGACGTGCTGAGCCCGAACGCGCTGGGCGCGACGCTGACCGAGCGCACCGTGGCCGAGCTCGACTGCCAGGTCGTCGCCGGCGGCGCCAACAACCAGCTCGCCGACGAGTCGCTCGTGGACGCGATCGCTGACCGCGGGATCGTCTTCGCGCCCGACTACCTGCTCAACGCCGGCGGGCTGATCCAGGTGGCAGACGAGCTGCACCCCGACGGGCCCGACCCCCAGCGTGTCGCCGGCCGCCTGCAGGCCATCGGCGAGCGCACTGCCGAGGTGCTCGTCACCGCCGAGCGCGAGCGCACCACCCCGTGGGAGGCGGCCACGCGCGTGGCCGAGCGGCGCATCGCCGCGGTGGGGCGCCTGCGCGGGCTGTGGCTACCGACGCAGCAGCGGTGACGCGAGGCACCGTGGGCGCGCTCCCCGGCGGCGCGCTCGCGCGCCCACGGTGCGACCAAGTCACTCGGAGGCGGGCACGTCGGTGAGGGTGACGCCCTCGCCGGTCACGACCTCACCGCAGTGCCAGGCGTGCACGCCGCGCTCGGCCAGCAACGCGAGCGCCTGCTCCGGATCGGGCACCACCGCCAGCATCCCGGCGCCCATGTTGAACACGCGCCACAGCTCCTCCTCGGCGATCGCGCCCAGCCGCTGCAGCACACCGAACACCTCGGGCACCGCGAAGGTCTCGGTGCGCACCACCGCTCCGAGCCCCTCGGGCAGGATCCGCGGCAGGTTGCCGGGGATGCCGCCGCCGGTGACGTGGGCCAGGGCGTGCACCGGGGTGGCCGCGGCCAGGGCCAGGCAGTCCGGCGCGTACAGGCGCGTGGGGCGCAGCAGCGCTGCGCCAAGCGGCTCGCCCAGCACCGGATGGTGGGCCTCCAGGTCAGTTGCGTCCACGAGCCGGCGGATCAGCGAGTAGCCGTTGCTGTGCGGGCCGCTCGAGGCAAGCGCCACGAGCGCGTCGCCTTCCTCGACCCGCTGGGGGCCGAGGATCTCGTCGGCGTCGACGATCCCCACGCCGAACCCGGCGAGGTCGACCTGGCCGGGCGCCATCACGCCGGGGTGCTCGGCGATCTCACCGCCGAGCAGCGCGCAGCCCGCCGCCTCGCAGCCGTCGGCGATGCCGGCGACGACCTCCTCGACCTGGGCGGGGTCGAGGCGTCCCACGGCGAGGTAGTCCTGGAAGAACAGCGGGCGCGCGCCGGCGCACACCAGATCGTCCACCACCATCGCGACAAGGTCGATCCCGACGGTGCGCAGGCTTCCGTGCGCGCGCGCGAGCTCGAGCTTGGTCCCCACCCCGTCGGTCGAGCTGACCAGCACCGGCCGCGACCCGCCGGCGCCCGCGGGCAGGGCGTACAGGCCGCCGTAGCCGCCCGACAGGTCCGGTAGGACGGCCTCGTCGGCGGTGCGGGCCAGATGGGGTCCCAGGCGGCGCACGGCCTCGTCGGCGGCGTCGAGATCGACCCCGGCAGCGGCGTAGGTGGCCGGCTCCTCGGTCATCCCCCGGCCTCGAACAGGCGTGGCTCGGGGCTGGCGGTCGCATCGCCGGGCACCGGGATCGGGTACTGGCCGTCGAAGCAGGCGCGGCACAGGCTGTCCTTCGGGCGTCCGGTGGCCTCCACCAGCGCCTCCAGCGGTAGGTAGGCCAGCGAGTCGGCGCCGACGAAGTCGCGGATGCCGTCCTCGTCGAGCCCGGAGGCGATCAGCTCGCTGCGGGTGGCCATGTCGATGCCGTAGTAGCAGGGATGGCGGATCGGCGGGGCCGACACGCGCAGGTGGACCTCCCTGGCGCCGGACTCCCGCAGCATGCGCACCAGCTGCCGGCTGGTGTTGCCGCGCACGATCGAGTCGTCCACGACCACCAGGCGCTGACCCTCGAGCACGTCGCGCAGCGGGTTGAGCTTCAGGCGGATGCCCAGCTGGCGCAGCGACTGGCTCGGCTCGATGAACGTGCGGCCCACGTAGCGGTTCTTGACCAGGCCCTCGGCGTAGGGGATGCCGCTGACCTGGCTGTAGCCCGAGGCCGCTGACACGCCCGAGTCGGGCACGGGGATGACGAGGTCGGCCTCGGCCGGGGCGGTCTCGGCGAGCAGCTGGCCCATGCGCCGTCGGGAGGCGGCCACCGTCGTCTCGTCGGTGCGGTGGTCGGGGCGCGCGAGGTAGACGTACTCGAAGCTGCAGAAGTGCGGCGTGGGGGTGGCGAGCTGGCGCCGACGCAGCCCGTCGGCGTCGATCGCCACGAGCTCGCCGGGCTGGACGTCGCCGACGTGATGGGCCCCGAGGATGTCCAGCGCGCACGACTCGCTGGCGATCACCCAACCGCCGCCGGGCAGCCGACCCATCACCAGCGGGCGCACCCCGTGGGGGTCGCGCACGGCGTAGATGCAGCGCTCGTCCATGGCCACCAGCGCATAGGCGCCGGCGACCTGCGCGCAGCCGGCAGCGATGGCGTCATCCAACCCGTCGGCGGTGGGCGCCGCACCGCCGACGAGGCCGTTGCCGCCCGGCTCGGCGCCGTCAGAGGGATGGTCGGCGCCGCTTGCCAGCAGCTCGGCCAGGACCTCGCTGTCAGTGGTGCACTTGGCGCCAGCGTCGCCGAGCCCGCGGGCCAGGTCGCTGGTGTTGACGAGGTTGCCGTTGTGCCCCAGGGCGATGCCGCGACCGTTGCGGCGGACCTTGAACGCCGGCTGGGCGTTGTCCCACACCGAGGCGCCGGTGGTGGAGTAGCGCACGTGCCCGACGCCGAGGTGGCCGGCCAGCCCGGCCAGCCGGGCATGGTCGAAGGCCTGGTTGACCAGCCCCATCTCCTTGGTGACCATGATCCGCTCGCCGTCGCTCGCAGCGATCCCGGCGGACTCCTGCCCGCGGTGCTGGAGGGCGTAGAGGGCGAAGTAGATCAGCGTGGCCACGTCCTCGCCGGGAGCGAACACGCCCACGACGCCGCACTCGTCGCGGGCCCCCGAGGGCGGCGGGGCAGCCTCACCGGGCTCAGAGCCTGCATCGGTGTGCAGCGGAAGCGGGATCACCAGCGGCGCCTTCGACGACGACGACCGCGAGTCTAGCGGGCGGCGGGCACGCTCCCGCTGCCGCGCTGACCGCCCCGCGTCGCCGCGCCGCCGCGCTGCCGAGCTGCCCCGCGCGTCAGGCCTCGCGGGCGAGCACCTCGTCGACCCAGCCGAGCGCGGCGATCGCTGCGGGGAAGCCGCGCGTGGTGATCGCCAGCAGCGTGACGTGGCGGATCGCCTCGGGGTCGGCACCCTCCTCGAGCGCCTTGCGGGCGTTGCTGCGCACCGCCCCCTCGGACTGGGCGCCCACGGCGATGCCGAGCTTGACCAGGCGATGGGTCACGCCCTCGAGCGGGCCGGCGGCATCGCTGGCCGCGCCGATGCTGTCGAGTGCCGCAGCCAGCTCGGGGCGCTGCTCGCGGAACTCCTGATAGACGCTGGGCAGGTGATCGACCATGGTGGCTCCTGTCGTGGCGGACCCGCCGGGGAGGCTACTCGGTGACGGTCTCCCCGGCCTCGGTCCACGCCGCGAAGCTGCCAGGGAACCCCTCCGCGTTGTCGTAGCCCAGCACGTGGGCCATCGGCAGGGCCAGCCCCGCGCGATAGCCGCTCTGGCAGTAGATGATGACGTCGGTGTCGGTCGGGATGTCCTCGTCGGGGTCGGCGATGGTGCGCAGCGGCACCGAGATCGCCTCCTCGATGAAGCCGTCCTCGTACTCCTCGGGCTCGCGCACGTCGACGAGGGCGGCACCGGCGTCAACGGCCTCCTGCACCTCGTCCAGCGAGTTGCCGTAGTACCCCTCGGGCATGGTGGCCAGGTACTCGCCGACGGCCTCCTCGACCTCGGGCGCCACGCCCGGGTCGCCGAAGTCCTCGCGCTCGCCCTCCTCGTCGGTGACGAGCTCCCGGCCGTCGGCCTCCCAGCCCTGCGTGCCGGGTGGGAAGGCGGTCAGGTTGTCGTAGCCCATCATGCCGAGCGCCGACATCGCCTGGCCGGCGCGCCAGCCGCTCAGGCACATCACCCACACGGGCCGGTCGGTGGGGATGAGCTCGAGGTTGTCGGGGATCTCGCGGATCGGGATGTTGATCGCCCCGGGGACGTGACCCTCGGCGAACTCGTCCTCCTCGCGCACGTCGAGGAGCACCGCGTCGTCGACCTCGAGCCCCTCGGCGAACGCGTCGACGTCGCTCTCGAACAGCCACCCCTCGGGCAGCGTGCTGGCGTAGTCGTCGACGACCTCCTCGAGGTCGACGTCCTCCTCGACGGGCTCGTCGTCGTCCTCTTCGTCAGGCTCGTCGTCGGGCTCGTCGTCGGGGTCCTCCTCGCCGTACTCGAAGACGAGCTCGTCGCCCTCGGGCTCGGCGGCCTCCTCGCTCTCGCAGGCGACCAGCAGCAGCGCTGCGGCGGCGGCCACCAGCAGTGGCCACGACCGGAACCGCCTCACCGTGCCCTCCTTGCTCGTGTGGTGGTGCGCCGGGGTCGGGGCAGGGCCGCTCACGCCTCGCGCTCCCCGTCGCCCTGCGCGTGCTCCGCGGAGGGCGCCTCGGCCGCGTCGGCCTCGAGGCCCTCGAACTCCTGGGCCCACTTGGGGTACTCGATCTCGGCGACCGTCTTGGAGATGTAGCCGGTGTGCATCCGGTCCACAGCCCGGTAGACGAGCGTGAAGTACACGTGCCCGATGGTCAGCAGGACCAGGGCGCCGGCGGTGAGGTTGTGGGCGAGCACCGCCCAGGCCAGCTGGGTGTCGGACAGGCCGCCGCCCCAGATCCACATGGCCAGCCCGGAGAGGACGACGCCGGCGGCCAGCACGAGCACCAGCGCGTGGTGCAGCTTCTGACCGGCGTTGAGCCGTCCCGCCGGGGGCATGTTGGCGGCGTTGCCCAGCACGTAGCTGCCCATGTTCAGCAGCCACCGCAGGTCCTCGCGGGTGAACGTGAAGGAGTCGCGCACCAGCTCCTTGGCTCCCTCGCGGTCCACCAGCAGGTACAGCGGCGGCACGGCGAGGAAGCCCACGGCCGCCACCCGGTGGATGATCCGGGTCCAGCCGCCCTCGGCCAGGAACGCCAGCGGCTCCCACAGCAGCGGCAGCCCGGTGAGGAACAGCACGGTGAAGCACACCGCCATGAGCAGGTGCACGTAGCGCTGGCCGGGCCGGTAGCGCAGGAGCTTGACCTCGCCGTCGACGACCTCCACCGGGCGCAGGCTCCTGCGACCCGTGGCGGTGCTCGGTGCGGCGCTCGGTCGCTCCGCTGTTGCGGTCATCGGCTCACCTCGTCGTCGTCATCGCCGGTGCTCGGCGGCGTGGTCTGGTCGTCTGCGAGCGCGGTGGGCGTCGCGGTCTGCTCGTGGTCGTGCACGGTGGCAGCAGCGGCGTGGTCACCTCCGTGCAGGTGCTGCATCTCGGCCATGTGGTTGCGACGGGCGATCACGCCGAGCACGCCGGCCCCGATGGCCGCGAGCGAGGTGACCCAGAAGCTGGCGGGCTTGACGAGCTCCTGCCAGAGGTTGGCCTCGGTGGGGATCCGCGGGGCGAGCGGCAGACCCATCACCTCGGGGTCCTCGGGGGAGACCACGAGCACCCCAAGGCCGCCGGCCTGGCTCTCGCCGTACACCTGCACCTCGGGGTACTTGTCCCGCAGCGCCTCGGTGCGCCGGTGCGCCTCGGCGGCGATCTCGTCGCGAGGGCCGAACTGCAGCGCGTCGCTGGGGCAGGTCTCCACGCACCACGGGGTGCCCCCGGACCGGGTCACCTCCCGGCAGCCATCGCACTTGGTGGCCACGCCGCCGTTCATCACCGGCACGCCGTAGGGGCACGAGGACACGCAGTACTCGCACCCGGTGCACGCGTCCCAGTCGAGGCGGGTCAGCCCGTCCTCCTGGTACAGCGCCCCCGAGGGGCACACGTTCACGCACGCCGCGTCGCCGCAGTGGTAGCAGCGGTGGTTGTCGAAGCCGCCGACGAGGTCGGGGAACGTCCCACGGACGCGCTCGCTGATGTCGATGTAGGTGACCTCGTCAGGCAGCTCGTTGCCGACGCTGCACGCGATCGTGCAGGCCTCGCAGCCGATGCACTGGGCGAGGTCGAGGAGGAACGCCTGTCTCATCTAGGCCTCCGATGCGATGCGCACGAAGTTGTTGCGCAGGCCGGCGCTGCCGCTGATCGGGTCCAGCGTGTAGCTGCTCTGCAGCCGGTTGTCGCTGGCGCCCTGACCGCCCGCCCGCGACAGGCCATCGCTGCGGTGCCCGAAGCCGTGGACCATGTAGACCGAGTCGGGCCGGATCCGCTCGGTCACCTTGAGCTTGATGGGCCCATCGGTGACGCCGTCCTGGTTCTCGAGCATCACCCGCTGCCCGTCGGACAGGCCGAGGTCGGCGGCCTGGGAGGCGTTGAGCCACAGCTCGTTCTCGGGGTAGCGCTTGGACAGCGCGGGGGTGTTCTGGGTCTTGGCGAACGTGTGGACCGGATGGCGCCCGTACAGCAGGCGGAAGTAGCCCTCGGGGGCCTCATCCGGCGGCTCGTACTCGGGCAGCGGGTCGTGGCCGGTCTCCTCGAGCACCGAGGAGTACAGCTCGACCTTGCCGGAGTCGGTGAGGAAGGGGCTCTCGCCGTCGAAGTCCTCGAAGAACGGCTTGCCCTCCTGGACGATGATGCCCCCGCGCGCCCGGAGGTCGTCGAGGTCGGAGCCGATCGAGCGCAACCGGGTGTTGAGGTAGTCCTCGATCCCGTCCCACGGGAAGTACTGCTCGAGGCCGACCCGCTCGCCGAGCGCCTTGGCGATCCACCAGCCGGGGCGGGTGTCGTACATCGGCGACACCGCGGGCTCGCGCAGGGCGATGTAGGGCGTCTTGTGGGCGAGGGCGTAGAGGTCGTCGTGGCGCTCCAGGTAGGTGGCCTCGGGCAGCACCACGTCGGCGTAGGCGATGTGCTCCATCGGCAGCACGTCGATGGCCACGAACAGCTCGAGGTTCTGGACCGCCTCCTTGGTGCGCTCGACCATCGGCACCGAGTGGAACAGGTTCGTCCCGTAGCAGATGAGCCCCTCGATGGGGTAGGGGTCGCCGGTGATCATGGGCTCGATGAGCTCCTGCAGCGCCGTGGGACCCTGCAGGAAGCTCTCCTGCACCCCGTCGGCGCGCGCCTTGCCGGTCGGGCCCTCGGGCAGGTCGCCCAGCGGTCCGTCGTCGTCCTCGTCGGGCTCGGCGGCGCACCCGCCGGCCGAACCCTCGACCTGATAGGGCGGCAGCGAGTAGTCGTCGATGTAGGGCGCGGTGTTGAAGTGCAGGCAGCCCTCGCACCCGTAGGAGCCCATGAGCACGTTGATGAGGTAGACCGCGCGCATCCGCTGGGTATCGGTGCCGTACCACGCGACGTGGCGGCCGGGCACGATGAGGGCCTGCGGCGCGTTCGCGGCCATCTCCAGGGCGGTCTCGCGGATCTGCTCGGCCGGCAGGTCGGTGATCTCCGCGGCCCACTCGGGGGTCTTGTCGGCCACGTGCTCGACGAGCCGGTCGAAGCCGGTGGTCCACTTCTCGATGAAGTCGGCGTTGTAGGCCTCCTCCTCGATGATCACGTGCATCCACGCGAGCAGGAGCGCGGTGTCGGTGCCGGGCTTGATCGGCAGCCAGTGGTCGGCCTTCGTCGCCGCGCTGGAGAAGCGCGGGTCGACGGTGATGATCGTGCCGCCGCGGCCGTGGAGGTTGGCGAGGTCCTGCATCTTGGTGTTGCGGGCGTCCTCGCCGATGTGGGTGCCGATCAGCGTGACGCACTGGAGCTCGTCCCAGTCGACGGGCTCGTAGCCGCCGATGGGGAACCCGAAGGTCAGCTCGGCGGCCTCCTCGCTGGCGGAGATGCACAGCGCCGAGGAGGGCTTGGCGGCGTTGGGGGTGCCCCAGGCCTGGGCGAAGTGATCGGCCCACCACCAGTCGCCGGCGTTGTGACCGAACACCGCGACCGACTCGGGGCCCGAGCGCTCCTTGATCTGGTTGAGCCCCTGGGCGATGAGGTCGAGCGCCTCGTCCCAGGAGACCTCCTGGAACTTGCCCTCGCCCCGCTCCCCAGTGCGCACCATCGGCGCCTGCAGGCGGTCGGGGTCGTTCATGAACGAGATCCCGCCCTGCCCGCGCGGGCAGAGCTGGCCGCGGGCCTTGGGGTCGTTGGGGTTGCCGTCGATCTTGCGGATCTCGCCGTCGACGGTGTGGACCACGATCCCGCAGTGCCACGGGCACATGTCGCACACGTTGTAGGTGGTGCGGATCTCGCCGGTGCGGTACCAGGGGTCCCCGGCGGTGGCAGCGGAGGCCGGGGCTCCTCCCAGCGCTCCAGCGCCGACGGCGCCGCCCGCTCCGGCGGCAAGCCCGGACTTGAGCAGCTGGCGCCGGGTGATGCTGAGCTCGGCTCTTGCCATGATCGCTCCTCGCTTGCGCTCTCCTCGGACGCGCAGTGACGTCCCGGTGGGGGTGGGCGGCCTGCGCCCACCCCCACCGCGTGTGGCTAGGTGGTCAGGCCGGCCTCGTCGAGGTCGTCGAACATGCCGGGGAAGCCGCTGACGTTGTCGTAGCCCAGCAGCCCGAGCATCGGCATGGACATCGCGCAGCGCCAGCCGCTCGCGCAGTGGGTCACGATGTCCACGTCGGTCGGCAGCTCGTCGTGACGAGCGCCGAGCTCGCGGATCGGGATGTTCATGGCGTCCTCGACCTGGGACTCCTCGAAGTCGTCCTCACCGCGCAGGTCCAGCGCCTGGGCGCCGGCGTCGAGCGCGTCGGCGACCTCGTCGGTCTCCCGCATCAGCAGCCAGCCGTCGGGCAGGCCCGCCAGCCACGCACCGACCTCGTCGACCATCTCGGGCTCGGGCAGATCCGGCTCGCCGAAGACCTCGGGCTCCTCGCCCTCGCCGGACTCGACGTCGTAGCCGGCCTCCTCCCACTCGGGGAACTCGTTGGCCCAGCCCTCGACGTTGTCGTAGCCCATCAGCCCGAGCGCCGCGACGGCCATGCCGGTGCGCCAGCCCGTCTGGCAGGTGACTGCCACGGGAGCGTCGGTGGGGATCAGGTCGAGGTTGTCGGCCAGCTCACGGATCGGGATGTTGATCGACTCGGGGATGTGGCCCTCCTCGTAGTCGTCTGCGCCGCGCACATCGACGATGACGCTGCCCTCGACCTCGCGGATCTCCTCCAGCTCGTCGGCCTCGCGGAACATCAGCCAGCCATCGGGCAGGGTGCTGGCGTAGGCGTCGACCTCGGCCTCGACGTCGAGCTCGTCAGCCGGCTCGTCGTCGTCCTCGGCCGGCTCGTCGTCCTCGTCGACGTCGTCGTCGGGGTCGTCAGCGTCGTCGTCGTCGAAGTCGACGGCGATGTCGTCGTCAGGCTCCTCCTCGGCTGCCTCCTCCTCGTCGGCCTCACAGGCGGCCAGGAGCAGCAGCGCGGCGGCCAGCGCCGCCAGCAGCATCCAGGGTCTCGTCGCTCTCATGGTCGTCGCTCCTCCTCTAATCAGTGCTGCCGGCGTTGGTGTGCGGCAGCGGCGGCTCGTGCAGCGGTCGGACTGTGTGCACTGCGGCACCCGGTCTGCGGCCTGCGGCTCACGCTCATGCTCCTGTGATCACATTCACAGGGCGCCCCTGCGTGCCGTCGCAAGGCCTCGACGGGGCTCACGGGGTCACCAGCACAGGGTCGGGGACCTCGTCGTCGGGATGACCCGCCAGGCGCGAGAGCGCGGCGGCGACGCGCGGCAGGGCCTCCAGCACCCGCTCGCGGCCCGCCGAGTCGAGCGCGTGCAGGCCGTCGGGGTGGTCGTGGCCCCCCAGCGGCTCGAGGCCCCCGGCGACCACGATGCCCACCAGCTCTGAGCCCGAGCGCACGAACGCGCGCGCGCAGTCGTAGCCGAAGCGGTTGCGCTGGAACCGCGGCACGAAGTCGAGGCTCGCGGCGAGCTCGCGCCGCTCGGCCAGGCAGGCATCGAGCACCGCGGGATCATCGCCATTGGCCACGAACCAGGGGCACGGGTTGACCACGCGGGTCAGTGCCTGGCCGTGCATGTCGGCCACCACCATCATCACGCCGAGCGCCTCGGCCACCACCGCGAGCAGCGGCTCGACCGCAGCCCGGTCCAGCTCCAGCTCGGGCCGCTCGCAGGGGTCGCACGACTCGGGGCGCAGGCGCTGCTGGACGCGGTCCAGCGGGAAGCGCCACTGGCGGCCGACCTTCACCGCCGGCAGGCGACCGTCGCTTGCCATCCGGTAGACCGTCGAGCGGTCGACGCCCAGCAGCTCCTGCACGCGCTCGGCGCCGACGAGCTGCTCGGTCATCGCGCTGCTCCTGCATCCAGTGGTGCGGCGTCATCTGCACAGCAGAGGATGGTGCAGGGCATGGTCTGCACGCACCTGCGCATGACCTGCAACGTCCGGCAATGGTCCTGCCGCAGCGTGGGACCTTGGTCCCACAGGTGGTGGCTCTTGCACTTCCCCTGCGGATGGTCGACGTCGGCGGAGCGCGCCCGGGCCTGGGACACCTGGACGTCTTCACGGGGTCGCGTGGCTCACGAGCAGGACCCCGAGCAGTTCCTACGGTGCGCGAATCAGCCAGCAGGAGGCCCCCATGGAGCTTGTGAACGACGTCACGACCCCGTGGCAGCAGGGCGCTGCAGCACCCGCGACCACGGTGCCGCGGCCCTCCCGCGCAGCGCCTCCCGCCTGGGATGCACAGCGGTGCGCCGCCGGCGTGGCCGGCATCCCCGGCTGCCAGCGCTGCGCTGACGCCTGTCCCTACGGCGCGATCCGCGGCAAGGCGCGTCCGGGCGGGCTGGCGATCGAGATCGACCCGGAGGCCTGCCGGCGCTGCGGCGCCTGCACCAGCGTGTGCCCCACCGACGCCCTGACGCGCAGCTTCGCCGACGACCGCGAGGTCGACGCGGCCGTGCGCGCCGCGCTGGACACCGCACCGCCGGGCGCGATCGCGGTGCTGACCTGCCCCGACAGCGCAGCCACGGCCCAGGCGGCCGCACCGGATGCCGCGGTGGTGGCCCTGCCCTCGCTGCTGCTGCTCGACGAGACCCACCTGCTCGGGGCGCTGCGCGCGGGCGCCTCCGGTGTGGCGCTGGTCGCCTGCGAGGACTGCGACCACGACGCGCCCGAGCCGCTGCGGCAGGCGGCGACGCTCGCGCGTGCCGCCACCGATGACCACCGCGTGGCGCTCATCGCCGATGAGGCAGCGCAGCACACCGCCACCGCGGTCGCCGCCTTCGCCGCCGCCCACGCCGACAGCGGCGCGCTGCCACGGGCCCGCACCGCCTCGCGGCGGCGCCGCACCCGGCTGCACGACCTGCTGGCCACCGACCTGGTGCTGACCGACCTCGATGACACCGCGCTGCCGTTCGGCGAGGTGGCCGTCTCCGAGCCCGACTGCACGCTGTGCGGGGCCTGCGCCCGGCTGTGCCCGACCGACGCGCTCGCCTACGACCCGACCGCGGCGACGCTGACGTTCGACGCCGGCGCCTGCGTCGGCTGCGGGCTGTGCGCCGCGGGTTGCCCCCAGGAGGCCGTGACGCTCGCTGCTGGCGTGCGTGGCGACGCGCTGCGCGCCGGCCGTCACACCGTCGTCGAGGACACCGCGGTCCACTGCCGCCATTGCGAGGCGCCGTTCACCCCGCAGCGCCTGCTCGACCACGCGTGGCACACCCTGACCGACCAGTCCGGCCCCACCCGCGCCGCCCAGGCCGACCTCGACGTGTGCGGGGCCTGCAAGGAGCGCGGCGGTGGGACGGGGCGCGCGGGCGCCCACGCCACCGCACGGGCTGACGCGCCCGACGGCGCGGACCCCCCGCCCGCAGGCGGCGTGTCGCGGCGCGGGTTCCTCAAGCGCGCGGCAACCAGCGCCGCCGGCGCCTCGCTGCTGCCGCTGATGGGCAGCGGCGCGCCGGCCCAGGCAGAGACCGGCCAGCAGCAGCACTGGGCCATGGTCATCGACCTCGAGCGGTGCATCGGCTGCCACGCGTGCACCAACGTCTGCAAGGCCGAGAACAACGTCCCCATCGGCGGGTTCCGCGACTGGGTCGAGGAGCACGAGATGGGCGAGTACCCCAACGCCCGCGCGGAGTTCCTGCCCAAGCTGTGCAACCAGTGCGACGACCCGGGCTGCCTGCGCGTGTGCCCCACGGGCTCCATCTACCGCCGCGAGAGCGACAACATCATCGAGCTCGACCCCGACATCTGCATCGCCTGCCAGGCGTGCATGCAGGGGTGCCCCTACGGCATGACCTTCTACAACTCCGCGCGGCGCACCGCCGACAAGTGCAACTACTGCGCCCACCGGCTCGACGCGGGCATGCGCCCGGCCTGCGTGGACATCTGCCCCAGCCAGTGCCGCATCTTCGGCGACCGCAACGACCCCGACAGCTGGGTGTCGCAGGCGCTGGCCGACCGCGAGTCGATCGGCATCCGCGAGGAGCTGGGCATGGGGCCCAACACGACCTACTTCGCCCTCCCGGGCCACCTGAACGCGTGAGGAGTCGCTGCGATGCCTGAGTGGATCCTGCCCGTCGAGAGCTGGTCACTGCCCAACGAGGCCGTCTACTGGCAGGCGGTGGTCTGGTCCTACCTCGTCCTGACCGGGGTGGGCAGCGGCAGCCTGATCGTCGCGATCCTGCCGCGGCTGCCGTGGGCCATGGACGAGCCCCAGCTCGCCCGGCTGCGCCGCATCGCGCTGATCACCGCGCTGGCGTGCTTCATCGCGATCCCACTGGGGGTGCTGGCCAACGAGTTCCAGCCCCAGCGGATCTGGCGTGTCGCGGTCTTCCCGAACTGGGCGTCGGTGATGCCCTACGGGGTGTTCCTGCTCGGCGGCCTGGTGCTGCTGACCGCCTTCCACCTGTGGCACATGCACCGCCCCGAGATGGCGTGGGCCTCGACGGTGCGCAGCGACTGGCTCGGCAAGATCTTCGGGTTCCTGTCGTTCGGCTACGACCTCGACAACCCGCCGCCCGGCCCCAGCGAGGCGCGCGAGCGGGTGCTGCACGTGGCTCGCATCGTGCTGGAGATCGGGTTCGTGTCCTACGCGGCGTTCCTGCTGTCGGGCATGGTCGGGGTCTCCCAGGGGCTGTGGAACACCGCGGTCCTCGGGCCGCTGTTCTTCTTCATGGCCATGGCCAGCGGCTACACGTGGCTGCTGGTGGTCGGGGTGATCAGCGGCTTCCTGCGCCAGCACCCGCGGATGCTGTCGCTGCTGGCCGGCAGCGGCGCGGCGTTCATCGCCGCCTCGCTGGTCACCCGCTGGTGGGAGATCGCCTTCGAGGCCTACACCAGCACCGAGGTGTGGCCCGCCATGCGCGAGATCCTCTTCGGCGTCTACGGGTGGAGCTTCCTCGGCGTCGAGACGCTGCTGGGCGGTGTCGTGGCGATCACGCTGCTGGCGCTGGCGGCGCTGAACGGCGATGGGCGGCTCGCCCTCGGCGGCGCGGTGCTCGGCCTGCTCGGCTTGGTGTTCATGCGCTGGCACGTGGCCATCGGCGGCCAGCAGATCTCGCGCACCCTCGAGGGCACCGTCGCCCACGACATCGGCTTCCTCGGTGAGGAGGGCTGGCTCGCAGCGTTCGGCGTGTTCGCGATCGCGATCACGATCTTCCTGCTGCTGCTGTGGTTCCTGCCCTACCGCGGCGCGCTGCACAACACCGCCAACGTCGACGAGTCCAAGCCGGCCGACGAGCTCCAGAAGGCCAAGTCCGACGACCGGCGACGCCTGTTCACCGTCGCGGGCGGCTTCGCCCTGGGCGCCGCCGGCGGCTACGCCACGATCCGCAACCTGGTCGTCGACGACTACCACCCGCGCGAGCCGGTCGCGCCCCTGGCCGAGCAGGAGTCGACCGCGATCAACTCGATCTGCCTGTCGTGCGACGCCCGGTGCGGCACTCGCGCGATCGTCGAGGACGGGGTCATCACCAACATGTTCGGCACCCCGTTCCACCCGGCGAACACGATGAACGACCCGATCCCCTACGACGCGTCGCTGGACGAGCAGCTCACCGCCTCGGGGACGCTGTGCCTCAAGGGCGTGTCGGGCATGCAGTACCTCTACGACCCCTACCGGGTGCGCAAGCCGCTGAAGCGCACCGGCCCGCGCGGCTCGGGCGAGTTCGCGGTCATCGAGTGGGATGACCTCATCGAGGAGATCGTCGAGGGCGGCCAGCTGTTCGCCGACGCTGGCGAGGACCGCCACGTCGAGGGCATGCGCGAGGTCCGCGACCTCGACGAGCCGATCGACCCCGACGCGCCCGAGCTCGGCCCGAAGTCCTACGGGCTGGTGTGGAACACCGGACGCGGCCAGCAGATCCGCACCACCTTCATCCAGCGGTTCCTGGACGCCTTCGGCACGCCGAACTACGTCAGCCACACCGACCTGTGCCAGCTCAGCTGGTACACCGCCAACTACCTGTTCACCGGCTTCTACAGCGACGGTGAGGAGGGCACCACCAACCAGCTGTTCGGCGACATCGTCAACAGCGAGTACCAGCTGGTCTTCGGCGTGTCGATCGGCGCGGGCTGGAAGCCCGGCGTGAACACCAGCGCCCCGATCCTCGCCAACCGCCACGCCGATCAGGACGGCCACCTCGTGCTGATCGACCCCTACGCCCAGCACGGCCGCAAGTACGCCGACGACTGGGTGCCGATCAACCCGGCGACCGACGCGGTGATGGTGCTGGCCATGATCCGCTGGATGATGGAGAACGAGCGCGAGGACGTCGGCTACCTCGAGAACACCTCCCGGCAGGCGGCCGACGACGACGGCGAGCCGACCTGGACCAACGCCACCTACCTGGTGGTCGTCGAGGAGGACGACGAGCGCGAGGGGCAGTTCCTGCGCGCCGCCGATCTCGGCATCGACCAGACCGCCACCGCCCAGGACGGCACCGAGTTCGACCCGTTCGTGGTGCTGGACGCCGACGACGGCGAGCCCACCACCCACATCGACACCGACGCCGGTCAGCTGTACGTGGACACCACCGTCACCGACGCCGACGGCAACGAGCTGGCCGTCAAGTCCAGCCTGCAGCTGCTGCGCGACGAGGCGTTCGCCCGCACCATCGAGGACGCCGCCGAGGTCTGCGACGTGCCGGCCGACAAGATCGTCGAGCTCGTCGAGGGCTTCGCCGACCACGGCCGCAAGGCGACCGCCAGCTGCTACCGCGGCCCGACGATGCACGATCAGGGCATCTACGCCGGGCTGGCGATCAACATGCTCAACGCCCTGAACGGCAACATGAGCCGCAAGGGCGGGGTGGTCTCCACCCCCGGCAGCCCCTCGTGGGACGCCGGGCTGTTCGACCTCGGCGACTTCGAGGCCCCCGAGACCGAGGGCGCCCACATCGCCCGCATCCGCACGCGCTCGACGCTGCGCTACGAGGACACCACCGAGTACCAGCGCAAGCTCGACGAGAACGGGACCGGGTATCCCAGCGAGCGGCCCTGGTTCGCCTTCAGCCACGCCGGCATCACGACCGAGGCGCTGGCCGCCGCCGAGACCGGCTACCCCTACCGACCCAAGATCTACATCAACTACTACATCAACCAGCGCCACTCGATCCCCGGCGGCATCAAGTTCGAGGACACCGTCGCCGACGGCGACAAGATCCCGCTGTTCCTCGCGGTGGACACCACCATCAACGAGACCAGCGTGTACGCCGACTACATCATCCCCGACGTGATGTACCTCGACGGGCAGTACGGGTTCATGGGCCAGCAGACCGGCGCGTGCACCGCGCCACACGCCGGCCTGCGCCACCCGGCGGTCGAGCCGCTGACCGCCCAGCTCGACGACGGCCGGCACATGATGATGGAGACGTTCCTCATCGACTGCGCCAAGGAGCTGGGGCTCGAGGCCTTCGGCGACGACGCGATCCCCGCCGACCCTGACGGGCCCTACGCCGGCGAGCGCTACCCGCTGGACTCGGTGGAGGACTTCGCGGTCCGCGCGATCGGCAACTTCGCGTTCAACGCCGAGGTGCCCGAGGCCCCCGA
>PWER01000032.1 GCA_003553565.1 Nitriliruptoria bacterium
ATGGTCGAGTGGGCCGAGAACATCGCCAACACCGCCCTGTGGGAGGAGATCCTCACCGAGGAGGGCTACGACGTGGAGGTCGAGGTCCTCGACCCCGGCGCGGTGTTCGCCGGCGTGGCCGACGGCCAGCTGGACCTGTTCCTCGACATGTGGCTCCCCGTGACCCACGGTGAGTACGAAGAGGAGTTCGGCGACGACTTCGAGAACCTCGGCACCTGGTACGACGGCGACGCCGCGCTGAACCTGACCGTGCCCGAGTACGTTGACGACATCGACGAGATCCCCGACCTGATCGGCGAGGGCGATCGCTTCGACAACGAGATCGTCGGCATCGACGCTGGCTCGGGCCTGGCCCAGACCACCAACGAGGAGGTCATGCCGGGCTACGGTCTCGACGAGGACGGCTGGGAGCACCTCGAGAGCTCCGAGGCCACGATGCTCGCCGAGCTCGACAGCGCCATCGCGGCCGAGGAGGACATCGTCGTCACCCTCTGGACCCCGCACTGGTCCTACGCGGAGTACGACCTGAAGGTGCTGGAGGACCCCGAGGGCCACTACGGTGACCTCGAGGAGCTCTACGCCATCTCGCGGGAGGGCCTCGCCGAGGACGACCCGCAGCTGGTCGAGTGGATCGAGAACTTCATGATGTCCGAGGAGGAGCTCGCCGAGCTGTCCCAGTACATCGAGGACGACGAGCAGTTCGACTTCGAGGACGAGAACGAGGCCGCCCGCGCCTGGTGGGACGAGAACGAGGACCTCGTCGACGAGTGGCTCGGCCGCTAGGAGCGCGCCGACGCCGCGACGCGGACGTCACATGAGAGGGGGAGGGTCGCTGACCCTCCCCCTCTCGCATGTCGGCGGCGAGGCGCTTCAGTCCTCGGGCGGCGCCCACCGCACCCCGTCGGCGAAGCTGTCACGACCGTCATAGCCGCCCCAGACGAGCAGCTCCTCGCCGGTCCAGGCGCTGGTGGGGTGGATGCGCGCCTGACCCGGCGGAGCGATCGGCAGGCTTGCCCACTCGCCCTCCTCGACGTCGTAGGTGCCGCCGCTGCCGCGGATCCAGCGGTCGCGGATGCGCCCGCCCCAGATGAGCAGCTCGCCCTCGCCCCACTCGGCGGCGTGCAGGGTGCGTCGCCCCACGGGCGCGGCACCCGCGTCGGACCAGCCATCCTCCTCGGCGTCGTAGATGCCGAGCTGCGCGCCGCCGGCGAAGTCGCAGCAGAGCAGCGCCCGGTCCTCGGCCCAGGTCAGCGACGGGGTGCCGGTGCCCGTGCGACGCGGCAGCTCGGCGAGCTCCTCCCAGCGATCAGCCCCGGGGTCGTAGGCCGCGCCGCTCCACGCGCTCGTGGCTGCGTCGTCCTCGGCGTCGCTGTCCTCGGCCGGCGCGGTCCATACCAGCAGCTGCCCGCAGCGCGGGCCCTCGCAGGCCTCCCCGTCGGCGGCGGTGGTCACGCCCATGCCGGCCACCGATGCGGGCTCGGCGATGGTGCGCCAGGTGTCCTCGACCGGATCGTAGGCGGCGCCATCCGCGACGGGCTGGCCCCCTTGGCGACCGCCCCACACCACGACCTCGTCGCCCAGGTGCTCCACCGTGTGATATCGCCGGCCCTCCAGCGGCGCGTCGGGCAGCTCGCGCCACGACTCCTGGTCGGCGTCGAACGCGAGGCCCACCTCCTCGTCCGGGTCGCCGCCCCAGATCACCAGCTCCGCGCCGGTCCAGGCGGCTTGGTGCTCGGGAGGGCGGATCGCTTCGGGGGCCGCGGGCAGCTCGCGCCAGGCGTCGGCGTCGGGATCGTAGGCGCCGGCCGAGGCAGTCGGCTCGACGCCGAGGTCCCCGCCGATCACCAGCAGCTCCCCGCCGGTCCACGCCGAGAACGCGCCGAAGCGCGGCTCCAGTGGGCTCTCGGCCAGCGGCTCCCACGAGCCCCCGGCAAGCGCCCGCTGGTCGGCCAGGGTCGGTGGCCCCTCGAGTGGCTCGCCCAGGCCCTCGCCGTCGTCGTGGGTGTCTGCGGGGCCGGCGTCGGGGGAGGAGGGATCATCCGAGCCCTCCGCATCGAGGCCCTCCTCCGCTGGTGCCTCGCGCTGGTCCACCGGCAGCTCGGCGGCGTCGTCTGATGGCTCCTCGTCCGGCGCCACGGCCACCAGGGCGGCGACGGCGACGAGGGCCAGCATCCCAGCGGCGAGGAGCGCCACACGGGGGGCGGGCAGCGGGCTGCGGGGGCGCTCGAAGTCGGTCATGGCTCCACCATGCCCCAGCTCGAGGGGTCTGTGACCCACGCGGCACAGCCGGGCGCGGCGCGCCCCCACCTGACGGTGACCCCTCGGCATCCGTTAGGGTGAGACGCACCGTTGTGACCGGCTCACGCCGTGAGATCCGGTCCGGCCTGTGACCAGGGGAGAGCGATGGGAGCGATCGAGTACGCGATCGACAACTGGGATCGGCTGCTCGAGTTCGCGCTGCAGCACATCGGGTTCGTCCTGCTGTCGATCGTGATCGCCACGGTCATCGGTGTGGCCCTCGGGGTGCTGACCTACCAGCGCCCGACGGCCGCCGCCCTGGTGATCGCGGTGTCGGCCACGATCCTGACGATCCCCTCCTTCGCGCTGTTCGGTCTGGGCATCACCTTCTTCGGCATCGGCAACCTCGGCCCGGTCATCGGGCTGATCCTCTACTCCCAGCTGCCGATCGTGCGCAACACGATCACCGGGCTCCAGGAGGTCGACCCCGCGGTCGTCGAGTCGGCGCGCGGCATGGGGATGAGCCGCTGGCAGTCGCTGTGGCGGATCGAGCTGCCCTTGGCCTGGCCGGTGGTGCTGACCGGCGTGCGGGTGGCCACGCTCATCGTCACCTCGATCTTCGCCATCGCCGCCTACGTCGGCGCCTCGGGCCTCGGCCGCGAGATCGACCGCGGCCTGTCCAACCTCGGTGCGGCCTGGGCGTTCGACGTGGTGCTCACCGCCACCGTGGCGATCGTGCTCGTCGCGCTGGTGCTGGACGTGCTGTACATGCTGATCGGCAAGCTCACGATCCCCCGTGGGGTGCGCTCATGACCGCAAGCCAGGAGGCCGCGATGCCCGCCAGCGAGGCCGACCCGCCGGCGATGATCCGGCTCGAGGAGCTCACGAAGTACTACCCGGGCTCGGACGAGCCGGCGGTCGACGCCGTCACCATGGACATCCCCGAAGGGGAGATCGTGGTGCTCGTCGGCCCGTCGGGGTGCGGCAAGACCACGACGCTGAAGATGATCAACCGGATCGTCGAGCCGACCTCGGGGCGGATCAGCCTGGAGGGCGAGGACGTCACCGACGTGGACCCGGACCGGCTGCGCCGCCGGATCGGCTACGTGATCCAGCAGGTCGGCCTGTTCCCGCACCGCACGATCGCCCAGAACATCGCGACCGTGCCGCGGCTGCTCGGGTGGGACAAGGAGCGCATCACCGAGCGCGTCGATGAGCTGCTCGAGCTGGTGGGCATGGACCCCGCCACCTACGGGCCCCGCTATCCCAAGGAGCTCTCGGGTGGGCAGCGCCAGCGCGTCGGCGTGGCGCGCGCGATGGCCGCCGACCCGCCGGTGATGCTGATGGACGAGCCCTTCGGCGCGATCGACCCGATCACCCGCGACCGCCTGCAGAACGAGTTCCTGCGCCTGCAGCAGGAGATCGAGAAGACGATCGTGTTCGTCACCCACGACATCGACGAGGCGATCAAGATGGGCGATCGCATCGCCATCTTCGGCAACGACCACCGCATCCAGCAGTACGCCTCCCCCGAGATGCTGCTGTCCAACCCGATCAACGAGTTCGTGGACGCGTTCACCGGCACCGGGGCCTCGCTGAAGCGCTTGAACCTCACGCGCGTGCGCGACGTGGCGCTGAGCGACTGGCCGACCGCGGCCAGCGACAGCCCGCGCGAGGAGCTCCAGCGTCGCCTCGCCGAGACCGAGCACAGCTTCCTGCTCCTGCTCGACCGCCAGCAGCGCCCGCTGCGGTGGATCAGCGAGCGCGACCTCGCCCGCTCCGACTGGACGCACCACGGCGGCCTGAAGGTGCGAGCCGTGGTCGAGCCCCATGTCACGCTGCACAACGCCCTCGACGAGATGCTGACCTCCAACGTGGGGGTGGCCACCGTGGTCGACGAGCGCGGCGCCTATCAGGGCGTGGTCGACATCGACACGGTCATGACCGCGGTCAACGCGATGCGCGCCGAGACGCGCGAGCGCGTGCGCGTCGCGCCATGGCACGGCGTGACCGCCAGCGACGTCGCCGATGCCACGGAGTCCCGGGCATGAGCTCCTCGTCAGCTGGCACCCCGGGCATCGGTGGCGCGCCCCCGTCCACGGACACGGGCGTCACGGCACGGGAGCGGCTGCGCGTGCTGCTGCGCGACCCGGCGCGCCTGTGGCAGTACTTCGGCATCCCGATCGTGGTGGCCGTGGCCATCACCCTGACGGTGAGCTACGTCAGTGGCCAGGAGCTGATCGGCCGCGAGGAGCGCAGCCTCGACACCGACCTGCTGACCGCGCTGGCGCTGCAGCACGTGCGGCTAGGCCTGACCGTGGTGTTCTGGGTGCTGGTCATCGCCATCCCGCTGGGCGTCCTGCTGACGCGCCCGTGGGCCAAGCCCTACGCGCCAGCCTTCATCGGCGTGGCCAACGCCGGGCAGGCCATCCCCTCCTTCGGGCTGATGGTGCTGTTCGCCATCTGGCTGGGGACCGGGGAGACCGCCGCGGTCGCGGCGACGGTCGCCTACTGCATCCTGCCGGTGCTGCGCAACACGATGGTCGGGCTCAACCAGGTCGATCCGAGCATCATCGAGGCGGCCCGCGGGATGGGCATGACCAAGCGCGGCGTGCTGCTCCAGATCGAGCTGCCGCTGTCGGTGCCCGTCATGCTGGCCGGGGTCCGCACCGCCCTGATCCTGGCCATCGGCACGATCACCCTGGGGGCGCTGATCGGGGCCGGGACCGTCGGGCGCACCATCAACTCCGGCATCATCAGCTTCAGCGACCCCGTGCTGGTGACCGGTGCCGTGGCCGCCGCCTCGCTGGCGCTGCTCGTCGACTGGGCGGCCGGGATCATCGAGGACTTCGTGCGACCCAAGGGGCTGTGAGCGGCCGGTGCCCGCCGCCCCGGCGCTCACGGTGGCGGCCCGGGCGCTGCTGGCCCCGCCAGCGTGACCCCCGAGCCGAGTCGTAGGATCAGATGAGGATGTCCGACACAGCCGTGTCGACCGACAAGGGAGCGTGATGCACGCAATGTTGCTGCGAACCGTGATGCTGCTGGTGGGCGCGAGCCTGGTGCTCGCCGCCTGCAACGGCGAGGACGTGGACCCTGACCTGGCCGAGGGCCTCGAGGGCGCCGAGGTGACGGTGGCGTCCAAGGAGTTCACCGAGCAGATCATCCTCGGCCAGATGCTGGTGATCGCCCTCGAGGAGGC
>PWER01000157.1 GCA_003553565.1 Nitriliruptoria bacterium
CGATCCACAGCGGGCCGGCGCACGCGGCCGCGTGCGCCGGGTCCTAGCGGTCGGCGACCAAGTAGTCCTTGCTGCGGCCCAGGACCCAGCGCCACGGCGCGGCGGGCACCGCGAGCCCATGGCGGCGCACCTCGTGGCGGCGGGCCCCGCGCCCGACGCCGGTGCGCAACGTCCCACCGGTCGCTCGGCGTGCGGCGGCCTCGCCGACGAGCAGGCGCACCGCGTCGTGGTCCAGCGTCGGGTCCGGCGCGGCGCTGCGCTCGGCCACGCCCTCCCCAGCCGGTACGGCGGCGCAGGCCCAAGTGGCCGCGATCACCGCGATCGGCTCGATGCGACGGCTGGCGGCCGCAACGATCGGCTCGTCGAGCCGATGGGGGTCGGCGAGGCCGATGAGCAGCAGCTGACCCGAGCAGCAGGCCAGATCGATCGCTGTGGGGCCCACGGCAAGTGCTGTGGCGCCGTGCACGCGCAGCGCGCCGTCGCGGCCCGGTGCGCCCGTGCCACCCCCCGGTGCGCCCGTGCCACCCCCCGGTGCGCGCGTGCCCTCGCCCGGCGTGCGAGCATCCGCGGGCGGGCCCACATCGGCGGGCGGGCCCGCTTCGGCGGACGGGCGATCGAGGGTGTGCAGCGCGGCTGCCACGGCCTCGAGCCCCTCCCCGTCGTGGACCTCGAGCCACTCGGCCATCTCGGCGGCCCGCGCGGCCGAGCCCGCGGGCATCCCCGCCGCCGACAGCGCGCGGAAGGCGGCGTCGCGCAGATCGCGCGGCGAGATCGTCTCGCGGGGCGCGTCCGCGTCGACGTGCTCGTCGGGGGCGTCGCCCCCGAGGGCGGTCTCGGCGGTCGCGCGCCGCGTCACGGCCCGACCACCTGGCCCAGCAGGCGCAGCCAGTTCTCGCCGAGGATCTGGCGCGCCTCGGCTTCGTGCAGTCCGGTGTCGAGCAGCCCCTCGGCCAGGTTGGGGAAGTCCTCGGCGCTTGCGAACCAGGCGGGCCACGTCGGCCACGACAGGCGCTGCTCGGGGTCGGGTCGGCGCCAGCGCCCGTCGCGCAGCCACGCGAGGTCCTCGTCGGGATGGCCGCGTGTGAGGTCGGTGCCGATGGCCACGTGGTCGACCCCGATCTCGTCGACGAGGTCGGCGATCATCCGGCAGTAGGTCGCGCGGCTGACCTGTGGCCCCCCGATGAACAGCGGGTAGAGGGTGCAGCCCACCACGCCCCCGCGCATGGCCAGTGCCTTGAGGGTCTCACCGGTCTTGTTGCGGGGGCTGTCGCAGAACCACCGCGGGTTGGCGTGGGTGACCGCGATCGGGTCGCGCGAGGCCTCGATCGCGTCGCGCGTGGTCCACTCCCCCACGTGCGAGCAGTCGATGAGCATGCCGACGCGGTTCATCTCGGCGACCACGGCCTCGCCGAACCGCGTGAGCCCCGAGTCGGTCGGCTCGAAGCAGCTGCCGCCGACGAGGTTCTGGACGTTGTAGGTGAGCTGGGCGCACAGCACGTCGAGCTGGCGGAAGGTGGCCACGAGCTCGATGTCGTCCTCGAACGGCGAGGTGTTCTGGAAGCCGAGCAGCACCCCGGTGCGTCCCTCGTCGTGGGCGCGCTGGATGTCGTCGGCGCCGCGCACGGGCGTGATCAGGTCGGCGTGCTCGGCGAAGCGGCGCCGCCACGCGGCGAGCGCGCGCAGCGTCTCGCGGGCGTCCTCCCACACCGCGCACGTGGCGTGCAGCGCGCTCACGCCCCCGCGTCGGGCCTCCAGCAGGACCTCGCGGTCCCAGCGGTTGATCTCGACACCGTCGACGATCAGCGGCGGGGGGTCCAGGGGTGCGCGCTCGGCGGCGCGCGCGGTCGGGTCAGGGGCGTCGGAGGGTGCCTGTGACACGAGGGCTCCTTGCGACGGGCGAGCGGCAGCAGCGCGGGCGAGCGGCAGCTGCGTCAGGGGCCGGGGCGATGCGGCATCGCCCAGGCCGGGTCCTGGCCGGCGGCGAGGTCGTCGCGGGTGGGGGCTCCCTGGAAGAACGTGACGCGCAGCCAGTCGGTGGACTGCGGCGACCAGTTCGTGGCGCCATAGGCGGCGAGCTTGGCGCGCTGGACGTCCAGGGGAACGAACCCCGCATCGATCGGGTTGACGTGCAGCTCGGTGTAGGGCACGGCGGCGAGGTGCTGCACGCGCGCGACGGTGGCGCGGTGCTCGGGCTGGGCGAGGACCACCGCAGCCACCGGTGTGTCGGGCGACCAAGCGCGCAGGTCCTCGCGCAGCCTCCAGACGCGGTGGGCGATGTCGATGGGGATCTCCCACGGCGGCGGCGATCCGGGCGGGCGCGGTCCGTACCGCGGCTCCTCGCTGTCGGCGCTGTAGAACCACGCCCTGGCGGTGGCCTCGGGATCGCCGGCGAAGTCCCAGGCGTCGATCCAGGCATAGCCGCTGGCGATGCGCTCGGTCAGGGCGCCGACCGTCTCGTGCGGGCGCAGCGGCTGGGACTCGTCGCAGTCGAGCAGGCCCTCGAGGACAGCGTCCAGCGAGGCGTCGAGCTCCACGACGAGGGCGCTGATCAGCTCGGCGGCCTCGGGCACCTGATGCTCCTCGGCCCAGTCCAGCAGTGCCCGCCACGGCGCCCCGTCGGCGACCGGATCGCTGCCCACTGCGCCCGTGCGCGCGTAGCCAGCGACCTCGTCGGCCGCGCGGCGGGTGGCCTCGGCCAGCACCTTCGGCGGGGCGTAGGGCGTGCGGTCCAGTCCGTCGCGGGCGTCCCAGTAGGCCGACGCCCGACCCAGGAGGTCGTGCAGCTCGGCGACTTCGTCGTCCCCGGGGGCCACCTGGCGCAGGCGGGCCGCCGCGCGTGGCAGCTCGCGCTGCAGGGTCCAGGCGCGCAGGATCTGGGGGGGGCGCGGGAAGAACGGGATCATCCCCAGTCCCGTGGCGTTGCCGATGCCCAGATGGCGGTGCCACGCCGCCGACAGCCGCGTGGCCGCCTCGGCCCGCTGTGCCGCGCAGTGCTCGACGAGGTCCACCGACAGCTCGCGCAGCAGGTAGGCGGCCAGCATCTGCGCCCGGTAGGGCGTGGCCAGCGGGTGGTCGGCGGGCAGGCCCGCCCACTCGCGGGTGCCGAGCTTGCCGTTGCCGTAGAAGGCCGTGCTGCGCAGCACGTAGCCGGCGTGACCCATCGTCGCCGGGTCGGGCTGCAGCCCGCGGGCCAGCCGGTCCACGACGGCCTCGAAGAAGCGGGCGCTGCGGTTGGCGCGGGTCACCACGAGCGTGTCGGCGTCGAACGCGCCGCCCTCCTGGCGGGGGATGGCATCCCGCAGGCGGGCCAGCCGCTCCGCGTCGAGGGGCCCCTCGACCAGCGCGGCGGTCACGTCCCACGCCGAGGCGACCACCCGGTCGGTGCGCTCGTGCGGGGGGATGGCGTCGCTGCGCACCACGAGGTGCACCGTGCGATCGCCGAGGTCGACGCGGTAGCGGGCCTCACCGCGGCCGTCGGCGTCGAGGTCCCACACGTCCCGCTCGATGCGCCAGCGACCGGCCGCGGCCGTGCGGGTCAGGGCGCGGGCGAACGAGTGCCGCGTCTGCCAGGTCGCGCCCAGCCGTGCGGGACGCATCACCTCGGACTCGTCCCGCAGGTGCGGCGCCAGGTGCGCCACCGCTGCGGGCAGCCGGCCATCGGAGCCTGACCGCGCGCCGCCGGCGCCTGACCGGCCGGCGACGGCGCGCCGCGCTGCAGGTCGGGCGACCGGCAGCGCGCTCACCGCCGGGCCTCCCCAGCCTCGTCGTCGGCCTCGGCGCCGGCCGCGACCGAGGCCTCGGCCTCGGCCACCGTGGTGCCGTCGCCCTCGGGGATCTCGCCGAGCTGGGCCGCCGCCATGCGCCGCGCGACCTGCGGTGCCATCCACAGCGTGGGCAGCAGGATCAGCGACACCGGGACGGCGGTGACCACGATGAAGGACTGCAGGGCGTTGATGCCGCCCTCGCCGAGCGCGATCAGCACCACGGCGACCGCGCCCATGGTCACCGCCCAGAACACCCGCAGGCTGGTGCGCGGGCTCTCGTCGCCGGTGACGGCCATGGCCATCGTGTAGGACATCGAGTCGCCCGTGGTGGCCACGAACGTGATCGTGAGCAGGATGAACAGCGGCGCGATCAGCCCGGCCAACGGGACGCTCTGGCTGATCGAGACCATCGCCGCCGGCAGCCCGGCGGTCTCCAGGGCGTCGCTGACCATGCCGGGGCTGTCCAGCTCCAGGCCGATGCCGGTGCCGCCCAGCATCGCGAACCACACGGTGGTGACGATGGGTGCGGTGACCGCGACGCCCAGCACCAGCTGGCGGATGGTGCGGCCCCGCGAGATGCGGGCGATGAAGATGGCCATCATCGGCCCGTAGCCCAGGAACCAGCCGAAGAAGAACACGGTCCAGAAGCCGAGCCAGCCCTCGTCGCCGCGGTACAGCGTGAGGCCGAAGAAGTCCTGGACGTAGATGCCGCTGGCCTCGACCCAGCTCTCGAACACGAACAGCGGCGTGCCCACCAGGAACACGAACACGCCCAGCAGGCCGGCCAGCGCCACGTTGAACCGGCTGAGGTTCTGGATGCCGCGCGACAGGCCCAGCACCGCCGAGACGATCACGATGCCCAGCAGCCCCGCGATCAGCAGCAGCTGGGTGACGAACGTGTTGGGCACGCCCCAGATCTGCTCGAGGCCGTAGCCCGCCTGCAGCCCGAGGAACCCGATCGGGCCGATGGTGCCGGCAGCCACGGCGATGATCGAGAACGCATCGACGAGCGTGCCGATGGGACCGTGGATCACCCGGTCGCCGAGCAGCGGCCACAGCAGCGTGCGCGGGCGCAGCGGCAGGCCCCGGTCGTAGGCGCCGTACATCAGCACGATCGTGGACAGCGTGCCGAGGATGGCCCAGGCCAGGAACCCCCAGTGGACGAAGCTCTGGGCCAGCGCCGGCCCGGCGGCCTCGGCGGTGCCCGGATCCACGCCGGGGAAGGTCGGCAGGCCGTCGGTGAAGTGGAACATCGGCTCGGCGGCCGCCCAGAACACCCCGCCACCGGCGAGCAGGGTGCACATGATCATGCTGATCCACTTCACGTAGCCGAAGTCCGGGCTGCTCATCGCCCCCAGGCGCACCTTGCCGAGGCGGCTGACCGCCATCCCCACCGCGATCAGGAACGTGAGCAGCAGCAGGATCTGCCAGAACGCGCCGAAGTAGTCGGCGCTCCAGCCGAACGTGGTGTCCACGAAGGCGCCGACGGCGTCGAGGTCGACCAGCGCGAACACCACGAAGGCGACCAGGGCGCCACCGCTCAGCAGCAGGACGGGCCAGTCGATCCCCGACGAGCCACGCACCGAGGTGGGGGCGTCCTCGGGCGCCGCTGCGGCCTGCTGGGCGTTAGCGCGGGCACCGTTCGCGGATGTGTCGGGCTCGGTGATGGACATGATCATCCTCCCTGGGTGCTGCCTGCGTGGAGCCGGTGCGGTCAGTCGGCGGGCACGTGGTAGACGGCCTTGAGCTCGGTCACGAAGTCACGGGCGGTCTCGCCCTGCTCCTTGGGGGCCAGCGACGACGAGCCCTTCATCCCCCCGAAGGGCGCGTGGAGCTCGGAGCCTGTGGTGGCGGTGTTGATGTTGACCATGCCCGCCTCCAGATCCTCGACAACCCTCCGTGTGCGACGCTCGCTGCGCGTGAACGCCGCGCCGGTCAGCCCGAAGGGCGTGTCGTTGGCCAGGGCGAGCGCCTCGTCGTCGTCGTCGAAGGCCAGCAGGGAGGTGACGGGGCCGAAGACCTCCTCGCGGCACACGGTCGGCTGCTGGTCGGCCACGGCCAGGACGGTGGGCTCGAGGAACGCGCCGGGGCCGGCGTCGTCGGGGACGCCACCGCCGGTGACGATCTCCGCTCCGTCGCGCTCGACGGCCCGTCGCACCTCGCCGAGGACCTCGTCGCGGGCCTCGTGGCTGATCAGCGGCCCCATGTTCACGCCCTCGGCGAGGCCGTCGCCGACCCGCAGCCCACCGAAGCGCTTGGCGATGCGCTCGGCGAGCTCGTCGCGCACCGAGCGGTGCGCCAGCACCCGGCGGGTGGCGGTGCACTTCTGGCCGGTGCCGCTGGTGACGCCGGCGACCAGCGCCTCGACGGTCTGGTCGAGGTCGGCGTCGTCGAACACGATCGCCGGGTTGTGGCCGCCGAGCTCGACCTGGATGCGCTTGCCGGCGGCCACCGCGTCCCGCTCGAGCGTGCGCCCCACACCGGTCGAGCCGGTGAACGTGATCGCGTCCACGTCGCGGTGCGCGGCGATGCCACCGCCGATGCGCCCGCCACCGAGCACCAGGTTGCACACCCCGTCGGGCACGCCCGCCTCGACCAGCGCCCGCTGGAGCTCCACGGCCATGAGCGGGGTGGCGCTCGCGGGCTTCCACACCACCGCGTTGCCGTGCACCAGCGCCGGCGCCACCTTCCAGGTGGGGATGAGCAGCGGGAAGTTCCAGGGCGCGATCGCGGCGACGACACCCACCGGCACGCGGACGGTGCGGACCTCCTCACCAGGGATCGACGAGTCGTAGCCGGTGCTCGAGGGCGCCCAGGCCCGGGTCGCGTGGTAGTGCAGCGTGTCCACCGCGCGCCCGATCTCCCCGCGCGACTCGGGCAGGGTCTTGCCCTCCTCGCGGGTCATGAGGTCGGCCAGCTCCTCCCTGCGCTGCGCGATCAGCTCGGCCGCGCGCCGCAGGATCCGCCCGCGCTCGGCGGGGGTGCGTGCCCGCCAGGCCGGCTGTGCGGCGCGCGCGGCGGCCACCGCCTCGTCGACCAGCTCGTGGTCGGCGACCGCGTAGGTGCCCACCGGCTCGTCGGGCCGCGCCGGGTTGTGGCTCGTGGCGACCTCTCCGCCGGTGCGCCAGCGCCCGTCGACGTGGCTGCCGGCAAGCTCACGTGCCGTCTCGGTCATCGGCTGACTCCTTCGCGTGGACCGGGTGTGTCGCGAGGACCGGGTGTGTCGCGTGGACCGGGGGTGTCGCGAGGACCCGGGGGTGCGCGGCTGGTCGGGTGCGAGCAGGCGGGCTTTCTACAGGTCACAGCGTGGCAAAGGAACCCTTGCGGGTCGAAGACTCGTTTCAACATCAGCGATACGTCTGGGATACTGATCGTGGCGGGCGCCGCGCGTCGGCACCGCGCCGCGCAGCGCGCACCGCGGACCGCACCGGCCGAGGACCCGAGCATGGAGCTGCGACAGCTGCGCTACTTCGTGGCGGTGGCCGAGGAGCTGCACTTCGGCCGCGCCGCTCGGCGGCTGCACATGGCCCAGCCGCCGCTGTCGCAGGCCATCAAGCAGCTGGAGTCCGAGCTGGGCGCGACGCTGCTGGCGCGCACCAGCCGACGGGTCGAGCTCACCGACGCCGGACGGCTGCTGCTCGACGAGGCGCGGCGCACCCTGGCCCAGGCCGATCGCGCCGCCACGACCGCGCGGCTCGCCGCGCAGGGAGCCACGGGCTGGCTGCGCCTGGCGTTCGTGGCCTCGGCGGCCTGCGACATCCTGCCGAGCCTGCTGCCGGCCCAGCGCGCCGCCGCGCCCGATGTCTCCCTGCAGCTGCGCGAGCTGACCACCGAGCGCCAGATCGACGCGCTGGACCGCGACGAGGTCGACCTCGGCATCGCCCGCGAGGTCGAGGCGCGCGAGGGGCTCGTCATCACCCCGCTGCGCGACGAGCCGCTGGTGGCCGCGCTGCCCGCCGACCACCCCCAGGCAGCGCGTGCGGCGCTGGCGCTGCGCGAGCTGGCCGACGAGCCCTTCGTCATGACGCCCCGCCGCGCCGTGCCGCGACTGCACGACACGATCCTGGCGCTGTGCCGCGCCGCGGGGTTCAGCCCGCGGGTGGTGCAGGAGGCCCTGCAGTTCCCGACGATCCTCAGCCTGGTCAGCGCCGGGGTGGGCGCGGCGATCGTGCCCGCGCCCGTGGCGGCGTTTCGCAGTGACGGCGTGGCCTACGTGCCGCTGTCGGACCGCGACGCGCAGTCCGCCGTGGCCTTCGTGCACCGCGCCGACCACGAGGGCGCGGTGCTGCGCAGCGTCCTCGACCGGGCGCTGACCACCCTGGCGGCCCCGCCGCAGGCTTGAGGCTCGGCGGGCCACCGCGAGGCCGCAAGGCCCGACGGTCGCTGCGCCGGTACGGTGGCACCGCGGTCGCTGCCGCGACCGCCTCCCCCTCTCCCCCGCGAGCTCCGTCATGCCAGCACGTCACGACCTGCGCAACGTCGCGATCGTCTCCCACGTCGATCACGGCAAGACCACCCTCGTCGACGCCATGCTCTGGCAGTCCGGCGCGTTCCGCGTCAACCAGGACGTCGCCGAGCGGGTCATGGACTCCACCGACCTCGAGCGCGAGAAGGGCATCACGATCCTCGCCAAGCACACGGCGGTGCGCCGCGGCGAGGTCACCATCAACGTGGTGGACACCCCCGGCCACGCCGACTTCGGCGGCGAGGTGGAGCGCGGCCTGGCCATGGTCGACGGGATCGTGCTGCTCGTCGACGCCTCCGAGGGGCCGCTGCCCCAGACGCGGTTCGTGCTGCGCAAGGCGCTCGCGGCCGACCTGCCGATGGTGCTGGTGGTCAACAAGGTCGACCGCCCCGACGCGCGCCCCGCCCAGGTCGTCGACGAGGTCTACGAGCTGCTGTTCGACCTGGGCGCCACCGAGTCCCAGATCGACTTCCCGATCGTCTACTGCGTCGCCCGGGACGGGGTCGCCAGCCTCGACCCTGACGAGCGCGGCGACGACCTCGAGCCGCTGTTCGCCACGCTGCTTGACCACGTCCCCGCCCCCGCCTACGTGGAGGGCGCGCCTCTGCAGGCGCTGGTCACCAACCTCGACGCCTCCCCCTATGTGGGGCGCATCGCGCTGTGCCGGGTGCACCAGGGGACGCTGCGCCGAGGCCAGCAGGTGGCCTGGTGCCGACGCGATGGCACCGTCGAGCACGTCAAGGTCACCGAGCTGTACGCCACCGAGGCGCTGCACCGGGTCGACGCCGAGGAGGCCGGCCCCGGCGAGCTCGTCGCCCTGGCGGGCCTGGCCGAGGTGACCATCGGCGAGACGCTCGCCGACCCCGAGCACCCCGAGCCGCTGCCGGCGCTCACCGTCGACGAGCCGAGCCTGTCGATGACGGTGGGCATCAACACCTCGCCGCTGTCGGGTCGCGACGGCGACAAGCTCACCGCCCGCCTGCTGAAGGGACGCCTCGATGCCGAGCTCGTCGGCAACGTCTCGGTGCGGGTGCTGCCCACCGAGCGCCCCGACACCTGGGAGGTGCAGGGCCGCGGCGAGCTGGCCCTGGCCGTGCTGATCGAGACGATGCGCCGCGAGGGCTACGAGCTGACCGTCGGCAAGCCCCAGGTGGTCACCCGCGAGATCGACGGCGCCCTGCACGAGCCGGTCGAGCGCGTCTCCGTCGATGTGCCCGAGGAGCACCTCGGCGTGGTCACCCAGCTGCTGGCGGTGCGCAAGGGCCGCATGGAGCAGATGGTCAACCACGGGACCGGGTGGGTGCGCCTGGAGCACCTGATGCCCGCGCGCGGCCTCATCGGCTTTCGCACCGAGTTCCTCACCGAGACGCGCGGCACCGGGCTGCTGCACCACGTGTTCGAGCGCTACGAGCCCTGGCACGGCGAGCTGCGCACCCGCACCACCGGCAGCCTCGTCGCCGACCGGCGCGGCCAGGCGACCGCCTTCGCGCTGTTCGGGCTCCAGGAGCGCGGCCGGCTGTTCATCGAGCCGGGCCAGGAGGTCTACGAGGGCATGATCGTGGGCGAGAACGCTCGCCCCGAGGACATGGACGTCAACGCTGCCAAGGAGAAGAAGCTCACCAACGTGCGCGCTGCGAGCGCCGACGAGCTGGTGCGCCTGGCGCCGCCGACGACGCTCAGCCTGGAGCAGACCCTCGAGTTCTGCCGCGGCGACGAGTGCGTCGAGGCCACCCCGCGCGCGCTGCGCCTGCGCAAGGTCGAGCTCGACGCCTCGACCCGCGGCCGCGCGGCCAAGCGCGCCAAGCAGCGGGCGTAGCCCCTGGAGCCGCTACTTGTAGCGGTAGGTGATCCGGCCGCGGGTGAGGTCGTAGGGGGAGAGCTCGACCGTCACCCGATCCCCGGGCAGGATCCGGATGTAGTGCTTGCGCATCTTGCCGGAGATGTGGCCGAGCACGGTGTGCCCGTTGTCCAGCTGGATGCGGAACATCGTGTTGGGCAGCGCTTCCTCGACCACGCCCTCGAGCTCGAGCGCGGCCTCCTTCTGGCTGCCGGCGCGCGCCTCCCGCTTGGCGCGCGTCTCCTCGTCCACGTAGCGCCGGGACTTGGTCTGCTTGCCGCCAGCTCGTCGCTTGGCCATGCGGTGATCGAACCTCGGATCGGGTCGGGGGTCGGCGATCGCCGACCTCGGCCACGGTAGCAGGTCGCGCTCGGGGGACGCGGGCGCCGGACTCACGGACGGGCGCCGGGCCGACATGACGCAGCGGCTCGATGCTGTAGGGTGCGGGTACGACGCAGTGATGGCGCGGGACGGCACGTCCCTCGCCAGAGCGGGAAGCCGGTGCGAGTCCGGCGCGGTCCTCGCCACTGTCAGCGGAGCTGCGACTCCCGAAGGTGCCACTGCCCCACGCGGGCGGGAAGGCGGGAGAAGCCACCCCTCCGCGAGCCAGGAGACCGGCTGCGGCGCGAACGGTCCGTGCGTTCCTCGAGTGAAGGAGCCGACCTCATGGTCCCCTGCTCTTCTCGTGCTGCCCTCCTGCTCGCCGTGCTCGGCGTGGTGCTGCTCCTGTCCGCCTGCACCGACGCCGACGAGGCCGACACCGCCGACGACCCCGACGACCCCGCCGCCGATCCCGACGACGACCCCGATCCCGACGACGACCCCGATCCCGACGACGACGGCCCCGACCTCGACGCCAACCTCACCGACGAGTGCGTGGAGGACGCCGAGCCCGGCGACGACCTGTTCCCCGAGCAGGCCTCGTTCGAGCACGCCACGACCGTCGACCTCTCCTACGAGGGCACCTACAAGGTGCTGGAGGTCACCCCGCCGGGCGCGGAGGACGCCACGCCGCTGGTGCTGCTGCAGTGCGGGGCACCCGAGCCCGAGCTCGAGGGCGAGCTGGCCGACGCCCCGATCGTGGAGGTCCCGGTCGAGCGCGCGGTGACCGCCACCACCACCAACCTGCCGCACTTCGACCTGCTGGACGCCGTCGACGCGCTGGCCGGCATCGGGCGCGCCGACTTCGTGACCACCGACGCGGTCCGCGAGGCCGCGGAGGCCGGCGACCTGGTCGAGGTGGCCGGCCCCGACGACGAGCCCGAGCTCGAGACCGTCGTCGACGCCGAGCCCGACGTGCTGGTGGTGGACGGCTTCGGCCCCGAGATCCTCGACGACGCCGAGCGCTTCCGCGACGCGGGCGTGCCGGTGGCGCTCAACGCCGACTTCGCCGAGCAGGATCTGCTGGGCCGCGCGGAGTGGATCAAGGTCACCGGTGCGCTGCTCAACGCCGAGGCCGCAGCCACCGAGGCCTTCGACGACATCGCCGCCGAGGTCGAGTCGCTGCGCGCGGAGGTGGCCGAGGTCGCCGAGGACGACCGCCCCACGGTGCTGCTCAACGAGCCCTTCGAGGGCACCTGGTTCGCCCCCGCCGGCGACAGCTACCAGGCGCAGGCCATCGCCGATGCGGGGGGCGACTACGCGTTCGCTGACACCGACGGGACCGAGAGCCTCGAGCTGGACCTCGAGACCGTCCTGGACGAGGCGGGCGACGCCGACGTGTGGCTCCAGGCCGGCTCGGTGCAGGGCACCTACGATGACCTCGTCGGCGTCGACGAGCGCCTCGCCGAGCTGCAGGCGTTCCAGGACGAGGACGTGTGGGCGTTCGATCGGGGCATGAGCCCGGGCGGGGGCCTGCCGGTCTTCGAGGAGGCCTACACCCGCGCCGACCTCTACCTCGCCGATCTCGTGTCGATCCTCCAGCCCGAGGTGCTGCCCGACCACGAGCGCCGCTTCTACGGCCCTGTGGGCGCCGACCGGTAAGGGCTGCCATGACCCTCGCCGACGCCGGCCTGCGCCCCCGCGGGGCGCGGCGCTCGCTACCGCCGCCGGCCAGCGAGCCGCCCGCCGAGCGCGCGCGCGCGCCCGGCCACGCACGCGTCGTGGTGGCGCTGATCGGCCTCGGCGCGCTGATCGCGGTGGCGGCGCTGGCCTCGCTGGCGCTGGGCTCGGTGCGCATCCCCCTGGCCGAGGTGGCCGCCGTGCTCACCGGCGGCGAGGCCTCCCGGGAGGCGTGGTCCACGATCGTGATGGATGTGCGGCTGCCCCGCACGATCACCGCGGCGCTGGCGGGCGCCGGGCTCGGCGTGGCCGGCCTCGGGCTGCAGACGCTGTTCCGCAACCCGCTGGCCGAGCCGTTCGTGCTGGGCATCTCGGCGGGGGCGAGCCTCGGCGTGGCCGTGGTGGTGCTCGCGGTGGGCACGGTGGGCTCGACCACCCTGGTGGCCGGCCTCTCGGCGCTCGGGTCGATGGGCGTGGCCAGCGCCGCCGCCCTGGGCGCCGGCCTGGTCACCGCGCTGGTGCTCGCGGTGTCCCGCCGCGTGTCGAGCCCGGCGACCCTGCTCATCATCGGCCTGATGGTCGGCTATGCCGTCAACGCGCTGGTCACCCTGCTGCTGCAGGCCGGCCTCGGCGAGCTGAGCCGCGTGCGGGCCTACATCCAGTGGGGCTTTGGCAGCTTCGACGGCACGACCTGGAGCCAGCTGCAGGTGCTGGTCCCGCTGGTCCTGGTCGGGCTGGCGGTGACCTGGGCGCTGACCAAGGCGCTGAACGCGCTGCTGCTGGGCGATCGCTACGCCGCGTCGATGGGCCTGGCGGTGCGGCGCACCCGCACCGCCATCATCGGGACGTCCGCGGTGCTGGCCGGGGCCATCACCGCCTTCTGCGGGCCGATCGCATTCATCGGGATCGCCACGCCGCACCTCGCGCGGGGGCTGCTGCGCACCTCCGACCACCGCGTGCTGGTGCCTGCCACCGCCCTGGGCGGTGCCGTGGTCGGGCTGGGCGCCGGCCTCGTGGCCGGGCTGCCCGGCAGCGAGCAGACCCTGCCGCTCAACGCGGTGACCAGCCTGCTGGGCGCGCCCATCGTGATCATGGTGCTGCTGCGGCTGCGCCGCTCGGGTCAGGCGGTGGCCGCATGAGCCCAACCGCCGACGCGCACCGCGACCAGGGGACGCTCGCGCCCGCCACCTGGACGGTGCCGCCATTGGCGGCCACGGCGCTGTCGGTGGGCTACCGCAGGCGTCGACGTCGCCGCGACACCGTGGTGCTCGCCGAGCAGGACCTCGCCCTGCCGCGCGGCGCGCTGACGGTGCTGCTGGGACCCAACGGCTCGGGCAAGACCACGCTGCTGCGCACCCTGGTGGGGATGCAGCCGGCGCTAGCCGGGACGGTGGCCCTCGAGGGCGAGCCGTTGGAGCGGTTCAGCGCCCGCGAGCGCGCCCGGCGCATCGCCGTGGTGCTCACCGACCCCGTCGATGCCGGGCTGCTGCGGGTGGTCGACCTCGTGGCCCTGGGCCGCCACCCCCGCACCCGCTGGGACGGCCGGCTCACCGCCCAGGACCACCACGTGGTGGCGTGGGCCCTCGACGCCGTGGGGGTGGGCCACCTGGCGCACCGCCCGGTGCCCGAGCTCTCCGACGGGGAGCGCCAGCGCGTGCTCATCGCCCGCGCGCTAGCCCAGGAGCCCATCGTGCTGCTGCTGGACGAGCCCGTGGCCTACGTGGACGTCGCCCGCCGCGTCGACCTGCTCGGGCTGCTGCGCGACCTGGCCCACGAGTGCGGCCTGTCGGTGCTGGTGACCACCCACGACGTGGACCTCGCGCTGCGCGCCACCGACCACGTGTGGCTGCTGATGCCCGACGACGAGGACGGTCCGGCGCGCCTGCGCGCCGGCGCGCCCGAGGACCTCGCGCTGGAGGGGGCCGTCGGCGCCGCGTTCGGCACGCAGACCACCACCTTCGACCTCACCGCGGGCGGCTTTCGCACCACCAGCCCTCCGCTGGCGCGGGTGCGCCTGCACGGCACCGGCGCGGGAGCGGCGTGGACCGAGCGAGCGCTGCGCCGCGAGGGCCTCGACCTGGCCGACCCCGGCGCGCCCGCGGCAGCCACCGTCACGGTGTCGGAGCAGCCGCGCCGCCACTGGCGCCTGGACGCGGTGGAGTGGAGCAGCGACCACGACTCGCTGGCCTCGCTGACCGCCACGCTGCGCCGGCTCGTGCCCCACCTGCTGACCGGTGCGGCCAGCCCCGAGGACGCGCAGCACCACGGGCTGCCCCAGCGCTGACCCGCTCCCGACCGGCCTCTTGCGCACCGTGGTTACCGTTCAGTAACATTACCGGACAGTAACCGGGTGCCCGCCTGCGGCACGTTCCCGGGTGGCGACCACAGGAGCGGCCAGATGAGCCACTATCGCAGCAACCTCCGCGACATCGAGTTCAACCTCTTCGAGGCGAACCGCCTCGACACCACGCTCGCCGACGGTGCCTTCGGCGACATCGACGCCGACGTCGCCCGCGACGTGCTGACCGAGGTCGAGCGCCTGGCCTCCGGCCCGTTCTCCGACGCCTTCGTCGCCGGCGACCGGACCCCGCTCGAGCTGGACTCGGACGGCGAGGTCACGATCCCCAAGGAGACCAAGCAGGCCCTGGACGCCTTCTACGGCGCCGGCTGGGGCGCGCTGAACCTCCCCGAGCACCTCGGCGGCTTCAGCGCACCGCCATCGCTGCAGTGGGCCGCGATGTCGATGCTGATCGGCGCGGACCCGCCCGCCCTGATGTACGCCGGCGGGATGTTCTTCGCTGACATCACCGACCAGCTCGTCACCGACGAGCAGCGCGAGCGCTGGATCCGCCCCTGGGTCGAGCGCCAGTGGGGCGGGACGATGGTGCTCACCGAGCCCGACGCCGGCTCGGACGTCGGCGCGGCGCGGACCCGCGCGGTCGACAACGGCGACGGCACCTGGTCGCTGCACGGCATCAAGCGCTTCATCACCAACGGCGACTTCGACTGGCCCGAGAACATCGTCCACCTGGTGCTCGCCCGCCCGGTCGACGACGACGGCCAGCCGCTGACCGGCCTCGGCACCAAGGGCCTGTCGCTGTTCCTCGTACCCAAGCACTGGCCGCGCGAGGACGGCTCCCCCGGTGAGCGCAACCCGGTCTGGGCGCGCAGCATCGAGGACAAGATGGGCCTGAAGGCCTCCTCGACCGCCGAGATGGAGTTCGACGGCGCCCGCGGGGTGCTCGCCGGCGAGCGCCACGAGGGCATCAAGCAGATGTTCAAGGTCATCGAGTACGCCCGGATGCTCGTGGGCACCAAGGCGATCGAGACCCTGTCCACCGGCTACCTCAACGCGCTGGACTACGCCAAGGAGCGCGTGCAGGGCACCGACCTGCTGCAGGCCGGCGACAAGAGCGCCCCGCGGGTCGAGATCATCCGCCACCCCGATGTGCGGCGGATGCTGATGCGCCAGAAGGCGCACGCCGAGGGCATGCGCGCGCTGGTGTTCTACACCGCCTCGATCCAGGATCGGGTGGAGATGGCCGAGCCCGGCAGCGAGGAGGAGCAGCAGCTGCACAAGCGCAACGACCTGCTGCTGCCGCTGGTGAAGGGCTACGGCTCGGAGAAGTCCTACGAGCTGCTCGCCGACTCCCTCCAGGTGTTCGGCGGGTCGGGCTACACCAAGGACTACCCGCTGGAGCAGTACATCCGCGACGCGAAGATCGACACGCTCTACGAGGGCACCACCGGCATCCAGGGCAACGACCTGTTCTTCCGCAAGGTCGGCAAGGACCAGGGCGCGACCCTCGGGGCGCTGCTGGACGAGATCCGCGAGGTGGCCAAGGGCGACCTCGGCGGCGAGCAGCTGGCCGCCGAGCGCGCCCAGCTCGACGGCGCGCTCGAGGAGGTCCAGACGATGCTCGGCTCGATGGTCGGGTTCCTGGGCGACGAGTCCGGCAAGGGCCTGTACCTGGTCGCGCTGAACACCAACCGCTTCCTGTTCGCGCTGAGCGAGCTGGTCATCGGCTGGCTGCTGCTCTCCCACGCCGGCCTGGCCCTCGACGCCCTGCAGCGCGACGACCTCAGTGACAAGGACCGCGCCTTCTACGACGGCAAGGTCGCAAGCGCGCGCTGGTTCGCCCACAACGCACTGACGGCCATGAGCGCCCGACGCGAGGCGATGCAGCGCACCGACCTGTCGGTCATGGAGCTCGACGACGCCGCGTTCTGACCCTCCGCACCCTCCCGGCACAGGTGGGCCCCGGCGCGAAGCGCCGGGGCCCACCTGTGCCACCGCGCCGGCACGGGCCGGCGCGACCGACCGCCTAGAGCGTGATGACCTGATCCGGCGGGTTGGTGCCCAGGGCCGCGTACAGGTCGGGGAAGCAGCCCACCTGCACCCCTTCGACGAGGCCCAAGGGGCTGGCCTCGCCGGGCCAGTGCTCGCCCTCGGCCAGCCCGCGCGAGAGCGCGCACTGGTCGCAGACCATCAGCAGGATCCCCTGGTCGGCGGCCAGGCGGGCCAGCCGCTCCCCGGCGGGGTCGCCGGCACGCAGCATCCACGCGTTGTCGTCGAAGAAGAACATGCCCACCACCTGCGCGCCGTGCCGCTGCTCCTCGAGCTGGGGCAGGATCATGGTGGCGAGCTTGTAGCTGGCCGCCGACGGCGTGGCGAACACGTAGGCGATCTTCATGGGGGCTCCTGACCTGGGTGGTGCGCTGTCGGGTTCGCCCGACCCTAGGCGCTCGGCGCTGGTGCGACCGCCACAGGCATGCGCGCATCCGGGTCTGCCCCCACCGCCTACACTCACCGCCCGTGACCCGGCTGGTGACCGTCGACCCCGACCGCCCCGACCCCGCGCGCCTCGAAGCGCCCGCCGCCGCGCTGCGGGCCGGGCGCCTGGTGGCCTTTCCCACCGAGACCGTCTACGGGCTCGGCGCGCACGCCCGCGACGCGCAGGCCGTTGGCGCTCTCTTCGCCGCCAAGGGACGGCCGGCCACGAACCCGTTGATCGTCCACGTGCCCGATGGCGCGGCGCTGGGAGGGCTCGTGGCGTCGGTGACGCCGCTGGCCGCCGCCCTGGCCGACCGCTGGTGGCCCGGGCCGCTGACGCTGGTGCTCGACGCCGCGCCGTCGGTGCCCGCCGTGACCACCGGGGGGCTGTCGACGGTGGCGGTGCGCGCCCCCGACCACCCGGTGGCCGAGGCGCTGCTGCGCCAGGCGGGCGTGCCGGTGGCAGCGCCCAGCGCCAACACCTCGGGGCGTCCGAGCCCGACCCGCGCCGAGCACGTCCACGCCGACCTCGCCGCGGCCGTGGACTGGATCGTGGACGGCGGGGCGTGTCGTGTCGGCGTCGAGTCGACCGTGGTGGACGCCCGCGGCGAGGTGCCGCTGGTGCTGCGGGAGGGAGCGGTCACCCGCGAGGACCTCGGCGTGACCGGCCAGGCCGCCGCCGACGCGCAGGCGCAGCGCCACTCGCCCGGCGCGCGGTTCCGCCACTACGCGCCGGCGTGCCGCGTGGAGATCGCCCCGCCCGGCGAGGGGCCGGCCCGGGCAGGTGGCCTCGCGGCCGCCGGGCACCGCGTGGGGCTGGTGGCGCGCGCCGCGCCGCCCGCCGGGGTCACGGAGGTGGGCACGTTCGGTGACGCCCGGGATCTGGCCGTGGGCCTCTACGACGCGCTGCGACGCGCCGAGCGCGCCGAGCTCGAGGTGCTCGTGGTCGAAGGGGTGCCCGAGGAGGGCGTGGGTCGCGCGGTCATGGATCGCCTGCGCCGCGCGGCGCAGGCCTAGCGCTCCAGCGCGCTCAGCACCGGCTGGCCCCGGTAGCGGACGCTGCGTGGGACGGCGCCCACCACCCGCGCCTCCAGCCCGTGCGCAGCGCCGACGCTCTCGAGGTCGACCCGCTCGGCGTCGCCGGCCACGTAGCGACGCAGCACCGCGACGAAGTCGTCGGCGAACAGCGGGAAGGCCACGTCCAGGACCCAGGCGTGCCGCGACCCGGCCGCGGCTTCGGGCTCGTGCTCGTGCGCCTCGTCGGCAGGGTCGGCGAGCGCCGCAGGGGCGTGCGGGTCGGGTCGGAGCCCAAGCCACAGGTGGTCGACCTCGACGCCGGTGAGCCCCAGGCCGCCTCGGTAGACGGTCACGGCCACCGGAAGCCCCTCGAGGGTCGCCCGGGCGCGGTGGATGGTCGCGCGCACCTCGGCGCTGCCGAACGGGCGAGCGGCGTGCTCGGCGCACAACCGCTCCCGCACCTCCTGGGTCAGCGGGGCGGGAGGCGTGGTCGGGGCGAAGACCGTGCGTGCAGGGCTCATCGCTTCAGGCCGCTCGTCGGCGGGCAGGTGGGCTGCCGGCGGCCACGTGGCCCGTCGGCAGCCCACCGACACCCCTAAGACTGCGACGCAGTGGAGAGCTGGAGATCCACGTCGGTGACGCCGGGCACGCTCGCGACGACGTCGCGCACGGCCTCCTGGTCGACCTCGGCGGGCACGGTGCCCCGGACGAACACGGTCCCACCGTCAGAGACGTTGATCTCGACGTCCTGGAGCTCGGCGGTCCGCGGATCCGCGTCCAGGGTGGTGCGGATCGTGTCCGCGAGCACGCTGCTCGTGTCGCCCTGGGAGGCGAGGCGGTCAGCAGCCGCGGCGAGCTCGTCGCGGACCTGGTCGTCGGTCTCGCGGTCGAGCAGGCGCGCCGCGGCGAAGCCGGCGATCACCCCGGCGAGCAGCAGCAGCACCGACGGCCAGCGTCGACGCTGGCGCACGCCGAGCTTCTTGGCGCTCTCGCCGCTGCCGAGCCACTCGCCGAAGGCCTCGAGACCCTCGTCGGTGCGCGCCTGGGCGACCTTGGCGGCCTTCTTGCCCTCCTTGCGCGCGACCTTCGCGGTCCTCTTGCCCTCCTTGCGGGCGGTCTTGGCGACCTTGTCACCCTCCTTGCGGGCCACCTTGCGGGCGTGCTCGGCCTGCTTGACCGCGCGCTTGCCGGCCTTGGAGCTGCGCACCCGCTTGACCAGCGCCTCGGCCTTGTCGTCGAGGTCGCTGTCCTTCCACGCCTCACGGGCGAGCTCGGCGAGCTCCTTGGTGCGGTCCGAGGCAGCCGCATAGGCGTCGGAGTCCCGCACGACCTTCACGAGCTCCTGGGCGCGCGCCTCGACCTCGGCGTCGTCCCAGGCGTCGCGGGCGCGCGCGACGAGGTCCTCGGCGCGAGCCTCGGCTGCCTTGCGGGCCTTCTTGGCTTGCTTGCCCTTGCACGATCCCATGACTGCCCTCTCATTCGCTCTCGTCGGACTCGCAGTGTGCCTTCCCGAGGCTGCGCAGTGAAACACGTGGGTGCGGCGGTGCGTGCGCGGGCGCGCGCCACACTGGCGCCATGGAGGCGGTGCGCGCACTGATCGCGGTGGTGGTGCTGGTGCTGCTGGCGCGCTCGGCGCGGCTCGCGTGGCGTCACCGCCACATCAGCCGCCGGGTGTGGCGCGCGGTCCGGCCGCAGCACGTAGCGGGCTCGGTGGGCCTGCTCGCCGTGGTGCTCGCGACGCTGGCGAGCCTGCTGGCCTTCGTGCCCGGCGCGTGGATCGGTCTCGGTTCGTTGGTGGGCCTGACCGGCAACGCGGTGTTCGCGCCGCTGGAGGGCGTGGCGCTGGCCGGCGGCGACGAGGCGAGCGGCCTGGCGCGACCGCCGCTGTGGGCGGTGGGCACCGCGATGGGGTTCCTGGTGCTGCTCGTGGCGCTGCTGCCGTGGCTGGCCTTCGTGGAGGAGCGCATCTTCCGGGAGGGGCTCGAGCAGGCCTCGCTGCCCCGCGAGCTGTGGAGCGCGCTGCGCTTCGGGCTGCTGCACCTGATCATGCTGATCCCGCTGGGGGCGGCGCTGGCGATCGCGGTTGCCGGGTTCATCTACGGGCGCATCTACCGGCGGGCCTACGCGCGCTCGCGGCAGCGGGCCGCCGAGCGGCAGCGGGCCGCCAAGCGCAGCCGCGCCGCGGAGCGGGAGCAGGCGGATCCGGTGCCGCCGGGGACAGGGTGGCCGGCGCCGGCCCCCGTCGGACCCACGGTGGGCCAGTCGCGCGCCGAGGCCGTGCTCGCTGCGACCGTGTGGCACACCACGTTCAACACCCTGGTCGTGGTGCTGGTCGGTGTCGCGCTGCTGCTCGAGTGGGCGCTGCCCGCCTGACGCCTGGCTGCTCACCCGGCCGGCTGCACGCGGCGGTCAGCGGCGCGGTGATCGTGGCGCGCGAGACGGTTGCCCACCAGCAGTCCCCCCAGGAGGGTGCCCACCCCCATCAGCACCGTCACCGGCTGCACGCCCACGAGATCGGCGGCGTTGCCCAGCAGCAGCGCACCGAGGGGGAAGGCACCGCCGAAGCACAGCAGGAACAGGCTCAGCACGCGTCCGCGGTAGGCGTTGTCGGCACGGGCCTGCAGCCGCGAGTTGCTGGCGGCCACGGCACCGAGACGGAACGTGCCGGTGGCCAGCACCGCCAGCGCGGTGAGCGTGACCCCGAGCACCGCCCCGGGAGCCAGGGACGCCACGGCGACCAGCGCGGTCGCTGCGCCCAGCAGCACCAGCGCACCGCCGATGAGCCGCGGGGTGGGCACGCGGTCACCGAACTGCCCGAGCGCCAGCGCCCCGATCAGCGAGCCGGCGCCGATCGCGGCCATGAGGATCCCGTAGGTCTCCGGGCCGGCGTCGAGCACCTCCTCGGCATAGACCGGCAGCAGCGCCATCAGCGGAGCGGCCAGCAGGCTCACCACCAGCACCGCGGCGATCAGCCAGGCCAGCACGCGGTGCTCGAGCGCGTAGCGCACGCCTCCACGCAGCTGCTCGCCGACCGTCTCGGCGCCGCTGGGCTCGTGCGGCGGCGGGTGCACCAGCGCGATGGCGACGAGCACCGCGACGTAGGAGGCCGCGTTGAGGGCGAACACGCCGCCGGGGCCGATGAGCGGGATCAGCACACCGCCCACTGCGGGGCCCACCACCCGCGCGGTGGACATCTGGGCGCTGTTGAGCGCGATGGCGCGGGTGAGCTGCTCGCTGGGCACCAGATGCGGGACCACGGCCTGCCAGGTGGGGCCGTTGAAGGCGAACCCGACACCGAGGGCCAGCACCAGGGCGATGACCAGGTGCGCGGTGGCTGCGCCGGCGAGCGTGACCGCGGCCAGCACCGCGGACAGCGTCATCATCCACGACTGCGCCCACAGCAGCAGCCGCTTGCGGTCGCTGCGGTCGGCGAGCACCCCGCCCAGCGGACCGGCGAAGAACAGCGGCACGAACTGCGCGAACGTCGCCGCCCCGACCCAGGCTGCCGAGCCCGTCTCCTGGTAGACGAACCACTGCACGGCCATGTTCTGCATCCAGGTGCCCGAGTTGCTGAGCACCGCCCCGAGGAACACGAGGCGGTAGTCGCGGGTGGCCAGCGGCTGCAGGGC
>PWER01000133.1 GCA_003553565.1 Nitriliruptoria bacterium
AGGACGTTGCACACCGCGATGTCGCGCTGCTCGGCCGCGGCGAGGTCGATGGTGTCGAGCCCCACCCCGTAGCGCACGATCAGCTCCAGCGAGGGCAGGCGATCCATCAGGTCGCCGTCGACCGTCGCGTACTGGACTAGCAGTGCTGTCGCGTCCTGCGCGGCTGGTGCGATCTCGCCGGGGTCGCGGCTCTGCGCACCGCGCAGCGCGATGCCGGCAGCGTCAAGCACGGCCTGCTCCACCGAGAGGTCTGAGAACTCCCAGTCGGTCACGACAACGGTTGGTTCGGACATCGGTTGCTCCGTTCTCCTTAGGTGGTGGGCCCGGTCGATCGGGCGCCCCGCACGCCCGCGCGCTCGAGCACCACGGTCGGGTCGTAGTCATCAGGGACCGGGACCAGTGGGGGGCGGACGGTCCCCATCGCCGCGCCGTGCCGGGCTTGGGCAAGCCGCTTGAGCACCCCCGGGCTCGCGTAGGCCTTGGTGTCATCGCGCAGCGCCAGCAGGCGCTCTTCCATGCGGCGCGCCTCCGCGATGTCGCCCTCGCGCACCTTGGCGTGGAGCGCGACGACCTGCTCGGGCACCACGTTGGCCAGCGCGGAGATCATCCCCTCGGCGCCGCGGACGAGGCCGTCGACGACGCCTCCCTCGGTGCCCAGCAGCACGCCACGGCCGGCGGCGCGCACGGCGTCGGCGTAGCCCGGCTCACCCCCGCTGTCCTTGACCCCCCACACCGGCAGGTCGGCAACCAGCTCGGCGGGTATCGGCACGGCGTACTTGGGGATGTGGTACACGAGGAGCGGGTGACGGGTGGCGGCCAACGCCCGCTCGTAGAACGCTCGTAGGCCCGCGATGTCGACCGGCTTGAAGTAGTAGGGAGGGAGCACCATCACCGCAGCTGCGGGGACCTCGTCGCAGCGTCGCAGCATCGTCAGCGCGTCGGGCAGGTTGGCCTCGGCGACGGTCGGGATCAGCGCAGCGCCCGGAGCGGCGTCGGCGACCGCCTCGAGCGCGTGCGCCTTCTCCGCGACCGACAGCGACGGCCCCTCCCCGTTGGTGCCAAACAACACGAGCCCGTCGACGCCACCGGCGACCAGCCAGCGCAGATGGTGCAGGTAGGCTTCCCGGTCCACGCTGAGGTCCGCGTCATCGCGGAACGGGGTGACGGCGGCGACGGAGACGGCAGGCAGTGCGGTCATCGTCCAAGCTCCTCTGCGCCGGCCAGGAAGGCGTCCAGCTCGGGGCGGTGGGGCAGCCCCTCGTAGTCGCCCGCGGTCATGACGCACAGCGCGCCCATGGCGTGGGCGGTGCGCAACCGCTCGGCGACGTCGCGCTCCCAGCGCCGCGCGGCGAGGTAGCCGGCCGCGAACGCATCGCCGGCCCCGATCGGGTCGACGACCTCGGCGACGGGGAACGCCGCGACGGTGGTGGTGTCCGCCGACGTCCAGGTGGTGGCGCTCGTGGCGCCGTGCTTGACGACGAGCTCGCCGAGGCCGTCGGCGCCCAGCGCGTCGGCGAGCGCCGCGGCGTCGTCGGTGCCCCACAGCGCGCGGGCCTCCTCGTCGCTGGCGAAGAGCACCTCGACGCCGTCGAGGAGGGCTTCGATCTCCGCGCGGGCGCGCTCGGGCGGCCACAGCTTGCTGCGGTAGTTGACGTCGAGCGACACGGTGACTCCCGCGTCGCGCGCGGCCGCGATGGCCCATCGCACGAACGCGGCGGCCCCTGCTGACAGCACCGGGGTGATGCCGGTCAGGTGGAGCACACGCGCGCGGGTCAGCTGCTCGACTGACACGACCTCGGGAGCGAGCCGCGAGGCCGCGCTGTCGTGGCGGTAGTAGTGCACGCGTGTGCCGCCGGCGACCTGATCGCGGAGCATGAGGCCGGTGCGCTCGCCGGATGCGCGCGTGACGCCGGTGACGTCGACGCCCTCGGCGGCGACGGCGCCGGTGACGAGATGGCCGACCTCGTCGTCGCCGACGCGGCTGATCCAGCGGCTGGCGAGCCCCAGCCGCGCCGCGGCGATCGCCATGTTGGACTCGGCGCCGGCCACGCCCAGGCGCAGCTGCGGGGCGTGGCGTAGCCGACCCGGCCCGGTCGGGGCCACCAGCGCCATGGTCTCCCCGGCGGTGGCGATGTCGACGGTCCGTGGAGGCAAGTCGTCCGCGACCGGCCCGCCGACCTCTGCGTGTGTGTGCGACACGTCAGCCCTTCATGGTCATAACAGCAGGAAGATCAGCTGGGGGAAGGCCAACAGGATCACGACGGCGACCAGCAACGCCGAGTAGTAGGGCAGCATCGGACGGATGGCCGCCTCCACCGGCAGCTTCCCGACCGCGCAACCGACGAACAGCACCGTCCCAACCGGCGGGGTCAGCAGGCCGATGCCCAGGACCATGACCATCATCACCCCGTAGTAGACGGGGTCGATGCCAACGGCCTCGGCGATCGGCAACGTCATCGGGGCGAGGATCAGGATCGCAGGACTGAGGTCCATGACGATGCCGACCAGCAGCAGCAGCCCGAGCAGCAGCGGCAGCACCACGTAGGGGTTGGTGGAGAAGCCGGCGACGGCTTCGACCAGGTCCCTTGCGACCAGCTGCGTCGTGAGGAGCCAGGCCACCGACATCGCCATGGCGACCAGCAGCATCACCATCCCGGTGGTACGGGCGGTCCCGATGAACACGCCCCACATATCTCGCGGCTTCAGCTCGCGATAGATGAACATCGACACGAGGAAGGCGTACAGCGCCGAGATCATCCCCGCTTCGGTGGCGGTGAAGAAGCCCCCGCGGATGCCAACGAGGATGATGATCGGCAGCAGCAACCCGAGCCACGCCTTGTTGAAGGCGCTGCCGAGGCCGCGCCAGCGAAACGGCTGCTTGATGCCGGCGTTGTTGCGCTTGGCAGTGATGTAGGTCGTGATCATCAGCACGATCAGCAGGAGCACCGCGGGCACGACGCCGGCGACGAACAGCCGCCCGATGGAGGTCTCAGTCACGACCCCGAACAGAATCAGCGGGATCGACGGGGGCAACAGGATGCCGATCAGCGCCGAGGAGATCGTGATCGAGACGGCGTGGCCAGCGGTGTAGCCCTGCTCGCGCATCTGCGGGATCATGATCCCGCCGACCGCGGAGGTGTCGGCGACCGCTGAGCCGCTCAGCCCACCGAACATCATCGAGGCGGCCACGTTGACCTGCCCGAGCCCGCCGGTGATCCACCCGACGAGGGCGGAGGCGAGCTCGATCAGCCGCCGGGCGATCCCGCCGGTCGTCATCAGCTGGCCAACGAGGATGAACAGCGGGATGGCCAGCAGCGGGAACTCGTTCACCCCGCGGATGGCCTGCTCCACCAGCACCGAGATGGGCACATCGGCGACGAACATCAGCGCGACGGCGGCGAGCCCGAGCGCGAACGAGACGGGGATGCCGCCGAACACTGCCGCGAACAGGACGGCGAAGAAGACCCAGATCATGGCGCTACACCTCGCGGGTCACGATGAGCCGTCCGATGCGGTAGACGGCCATCAAGGCCATCAGCAACGCTGACGTGGGCACGGCGAAGAACCACCACGACATCGGGATGCCCAGCAGCGGGGAGGCCCGCCCGGTGGTGGTGATGAGCTCGAACGCCCCCCACATCAGGAGCCCGAGGACGCCGAGGACCAGCAGCTCCTGGATGATGAACGCGACCATCCGCGCCGGCGGCGGCAGCTTGTCGACGAGGAAGCTCACCGCGATGTGCTCGCGGCGGAAGTAGGCGACGCCCGCACCGAGGAAGCTCAGCCAGATGAACAGGAACCGTGCTCCCTCGTCGGCCCAGGCCGCGCCACCGCCGAAGATCATCCGGCCGAAGACGTTGTAGGCGATGACGAACAGCAACACGGCGAAACCGACCACGAGGACGCCATTGACGAGCCGGTCGATCACGCGGAACAGCACTGGCAGCTCCTCTAGCGTCACCGCGCTGGAAGAGCTGCGGAGGTCGCCGGACTCGACGACGCCGCCCAACGGCTGCTCCTGTGGCCCCGAGGCGCTCGGGCCGGTGCCGGAAGGGTCGGAACTGGACTCGGAGCGCGACTCGTCGTCCCGCCCATCGGGTGAAGGTGTGGGATCGTGGCTCATCGCAAGGCCTGTTCGTGCGCTCGACCTAGAGGGACGCAGTGCCGGGGTGGTGGCGCGCCGTGGCGCGCCACCACCCCGGCTAGCGCCTAGTTCTGGGTCATCTCCAGGACGTCGTCGACGACGTCCTCGCCGATCTCCGACCGCCACTCGTCGTACACGGGCTCGGCGGCCTCAGCGAACTCGTTCAGCTGGTCCTCGTCCAGCACGTTCACCTCGGGCCCGAGGTCCTCGAACTGCTCACGCGACCACTCATCCATCTCGCGGCTGATGGTGCGCTGGTAGAACTTGGTCTCCTCGGCAGCCTCATCGATGAGCTGCTGGACGTCCTCGGGGAAGTCGTTGTAGAAGTCGTCGGCCATCATCATGATGAACGGCGTGTAGACGTGACGGGTCTCGGAGCCGTACTCGTTGACCTCCCAGAAGTTCGAGGTCACGTTGGTCGACCAGGGGTTCTCCTGGCCGTCGATGACGCCCTGCTCGAGGGCGCTGAAGACCTCGCCGAAGGCCATCGAGGTCGGGTCGGCACCGAGGGTCTCCCACGTGTCCACGTGGATCGGGTTCTCCATGACCCGGAGGTTCAGGCCCTCGAGGTCCGCGGGCTCCTCGATCGGGCCAACGCTGTTGGTGACCTGGCGATAGCCGTTCTCGGCCCACTCGAGTGCCTTGATCCCGGTGCCCTCGAACTCGTCCAGGAGCTCGTCGCCGATCTCGCTGTCCAGCACCTCGTCGGCGGTCTCGGCATCCGGCATCAGGAACGGCAGGTCGAACACGCCGAGCTCGGGGACGATCTCCACCGCGGGCGAGGTCGACGGGAAGGTCATCTCCAGCGTCCCGGTCTGCAGCCCGTCCATCATCTCGAGGTCGTCGCCGATCTGGCTGTCCGGGAACAGCTCCACGGTCAGCTGACCGTCGGTGCACTCCTCGAGGTAGTCGCCGAAGAACTCGACCGACAGGCCCTGTGGCGAGGTGGCCGCCAGGCCGATGCCGAAGTTGATGGTCTGCTCCTCGACGTCCTCGGGCGTCACGCCGCACTCGATCTCGGGCGGGTCGGAGATCGGAGCGTCCTCGAGCCTGACCTCCTCGAGATCGTCGTCCTCGTCCGGCTCCTCGTCGGGATCCGCGTCGGGGTCGTCCTCGACGTCGTCCTCGACGTCGTCCTCGATCGGGTCGTCGTCATCGGGCTCGTCGGCGAAGTCGGCGTCCTCGCAGGCGGCCGCGAACAGGCCGAGGACAGCCAGGAGGGCGACGAGGCGCAGCAACACGCTGCGCGATCCGGTATCTGCCATCATCTGCTCGTCCTTTCTCGATTCTGCTCCGTGCTCGTGGGGGTGGTTCGAGGCGCTTGACCGGTCATCGTGTCGGCGCGACTTCGTCTCCTTGTGTCGTGGCCAGGTCGGACATCTGGGCGCTTAGCTGGCGCACGTCCAGCGAGCCGCTGGAACCCCTGCCAGCCAGTCCAGAGCGCCAGCGCGCCGAGCGCAGCGGGAGCAAGGAGCCGCCCTGTGGGCTCGAGCGCCGCGGCTGCTGCGGCACCTGGCAGCTCGGGCTGTCGTCGGTACAGCCCCGCGCCGTTCGTGCCGGCGTAGGTGTAGGGGCGCTGGAGCGGCACCGCGACCGTCCCCAGGTCGCGGCCCGCCAGCGCGACCTCGAGGCGCAGCGGCTCGTCGCGCGTCGTGAAGTCATAGACGTGCACCGCTGCGAGGCGGTCCTGCTCATTCGTCCAGGTGCGTCCGCTGTCATCCGAGTCCGCGACCCCGCCGCGCTCCCCGGTCTCGCCGTCGTCGAGGCCGGTGCCGCCGGCGAGCACGTGGCCGTCCCCGTCGAAGCCCTCGGCGATCGCCTCGACGGTCGCGACCCGGATCCCGTCGTCGCTTGCCTCCCAGGGCCCCCCGGGGTCGCTGGCGGCCAGCAGCGGCTCCGACTCGCGCACCGCCGCTAGCAAGCGCTTGCCTCCACCGTCGGGGACGCCGGCGAGCAGGTCGACCGCCGGGCCGTCCCAGAGCCGCTGCAACTGCCCGTCCTCGTCGAGGCGGCCGACGCCGTCGTCCAGGCCTAGGAGCAGGTCACCGTCGACCGAGGCCGCGGCTCGTACGCCGGCCTCAGGACCCAGCACCGCGGCGTCGCCGGCCACGTCGACGACACCGCCTCCGGCGACGGCGAGGACAGCCCCGTCGTGATGAAGCAGAGCGTCGACCGGCTCACCGTCGAGCGCCAACACGCGGTGGGCACTGGGCTCGGCGAGGGCGAGCACGCCCTCGCCGGTGGCGGCAAGCAGCTCGTCCTCCTCCTCCAAGAGATCGTTGACGCTAGCGTCGACCTCGAGGTCAGTGACACCGGCGTCGTCGAGTCGTCGCGCGCCGGTGGGACCGCCCACGACGAGCGCGTCGTCGACGGTGCCGACCGCGGTGAGCGCGAGGCCGTCCAGCGCCACCGGCGCCCAGCGGCCCACGTCTGCGGGAGCGCCGACCTCCACGCTCAGCACCCACGTCGCGACGGCCGCGACAACGAGCAGAGCGAGCATGGTGCGCCTACGTGACATCGCCGCCCTCCTCGCCGGGGGCGAGGACCATCACGTGGTCGATCCATTTGACGCACTGCTCGCCGATCACGTCCGGCACCATCAACCGACCGGGATAGCCGTGCTCGGGAGTGAGCGGGACGCCTTCGACCTCCCACGCGATCAGCGCACCGTCGCGCCAGGCCTGATCAGGGCTGAGGGTCACCTCATAGCCCGTAGTGCTGCGCACCCGCACCGAGAGGACGTCACCGGTCGGGCCAGCTTCGTCAAGGAGTCCGCCGAGGGCCGTCCCGCCCCACTCGCGGGTGGCGCTCCAACCGATCACGCAGTCCAGCGGGTAGGTGTGCCGTTCGAACGGATGCTGCTCGAGGTCAGCCAACCCGACCGTGAGCGGGTTCGCCACGTCCCCGCCGATCGTCATCCGCCACGTATCGGGGTCGGGCCGATCCTCGCCGCCAGAGGTGATGGTCACGGGGAAGTCGTTGGGGTCGTCGCCGCCGGCGTCGGCAAGCAGCTGGCCGACCCCGCGCAGCCCCGACCAGGCGAGCAGGCCGGCGGCGCCGCTGCGCAGCACCAGCCGGCGGCTCACCCTGAGCTGCTCCTCGTCGGCGCGGGCGGTCGCCCCGGCCAGCAGCCGCGCCGCGCGAGGCAGGTACAGCACCAGGTGCCAAGTCGTCAGCACAGCGCCGACGATCGCCGACCACAGATGAAGGTCCTTGTAGAGGCTCGCGCCACCGGGCGTGACGTTGGCGTACATCAGCAGCCCGCTGCCGTACAGCACCACGACAGCCACCAGCAGCGCACCGGTCAGCGCGTGGTGGCCGGCGCCGAGCCCGCCGTGATAGGTCTTGCGACGCCAGGACCGCACGCCGGCGACGCCCTTGGCAAGCAGGATCGGCAGGGAGATGATGCCGGCCCACGCGTGGACGAAGACCAGCCCCACGCCGGTCATGGCATCGGCGCTGCGCAGCGCCCAGATGACCGCACCCGTCACCACGAGCATCATGAGGAGCCCGAGGAGCAGGAGCCCGAGCACCTCGTTGGCCGCGCGTGGCGCGGCGCGGGGCGGGGAATTGGGCATCGGCCGGCTCTCGCTCGTCTTGGACGGTCAGATCACGGCGTCTCGCCGAAGAACGGCTCGCCGGGCTTGGCGTAGCGCCGGGCAACCTCCTCGTTCAAGGTGATGCCGAGCCCGGGGCGGTCGGGCACACGGATGAAGCCCTGGTCGATGACCGGGCCGCCGTGCCCGGCGGCGATGTCCTCCCAGAAGGGCACGCTCATCCCGTGCCACTCCAGGGCGAGGAAGTTGGGTATCGCCGCGGCGAGGTGGGCCGCGGCCATCGTCCCGATCGGACTGGCGATGCAGTGCGGCGCGACCGGGATGTAGTGGGTGTCGGCGAGGTCGGCGATGCGACGCCCTTCCATCAGACCGCCGACCTTCTGCAGGTCAGGCGCGACGATGTCGAGGCCCTCGCGCTCGACGACGTCACGAAAGCCGTAGCGCAGGTAGTAGTTCTCGCCGCTGGCGATCGGCGTGCTGGTGCTCGCCGTGACTCGCCTCATGGCCTCGGTGTTCTCCGGCGGCACCGGGTCCTCGAGCCACATCAGCCCATAGGGCTCGACGGCGCTGGCCAACCGCTTGGCGTCGGTGACGTTGTAGCGCCAGTGGCAGTCGAAGGCGATGTCGATGGTGTCGCCGACGGCCTCGCGGACCGCGGCCACCAAGCCCTCCATGAAGCGGATCTCGGCGTGGGTGAGGGTGCCCGAGTGGGTGTCGAGTTGGTGTGGGTTGGGTACATCGAGGTCGAACTTGATGGCGGTGAAGCCGAGGTCGTCGACCACCTGCTTGGCCCGGTCGGCGTACATCTGCGGGGTGAAGATCTCCGCGGCATCAGGCTCGCCGTACGCGCGCCCATGGACCGGGCGGTTGATCTCACCCGACAGCGCCTGGGTCTCCTGCTGGTCGGCAGGCAGCCACGCGGGGTGGCGGGGGATCATCAGCGGGTCGAGCGACTCGAGTGCCTCGCCCGCATGACAGTCGGCGTAGACCCGGACGCGCTCGCGGAAACGCCCGCCGAGCAGCTGGTAGATCGGCATCCGGTAGTGCTGGCCGACGACGTCCAGCAGCGCCGCCTCAATGCCCGAGATGGCGTTGTAGACGATGCCACCCATCGACCCCGCGCCGGAGGAGCCCCAGCGCATCTTGTTCCACAGCCGGTCGAGGTCGCGGGGGTCTTCACCCACCAGCAGTCGCCCGAGTTCGTGGATGATCCCAGTCAGCCCCGGCGCGAGGAAGCTCTCACCGAGCCCGGTGTGCCCCTCGTCGGTGCGCACGCGGATGTAGGTCCAGTCGTAGTTGGCCTCGACGACAGCGGTATCCACCGCGGTGACCTTCATGGCGTCTCCTCGGTCGGTTCGGGTCGCGGGGCAGCACCGGCCCAAGCCGGGCCGTTGGGGAACTGGTGGGCGGCCAGCGACTCGGGGTGCAGCTCGGCGCTGAAGCCCGGTGCACTCGGCAGGACGTAGCGCCCGTCGCGCACACGCGCGGGGTCCACGAAGTGCTCGTGGAGGTGGTCGGCGTACTCGGTGACGCGATCCTCGAGGCTGGCGGAAACCGCGATGTAGTCGAACGCCGAGATATGCTGCACGAGCTCGCAGAGCCCGACCCCACCGGCGTGTGGGCACACCGACACGTCTCGGTCCGCGGCCATCAACAGCACGGCGAGGACCTCGTTGACCCCACCGAGCCGGCAGACATCGAGCTGGCAGTAGCGCAACGCCTCGGCTTGGAACAGCTGCTTGAACAGCACGCGGTTCTGCGCGTGCTCCCCGGTGGCCACGCCGATCGGAGCGATGGCCTCCGCCACGCGTGCGTGCCCCAGCACGTCGTCGGGGCTGACCGGCTCCTCGACCCAGCGCAGATCGAACTCCGCCAACGCCGAGACCCAGTCGATGGCCTCGTCGATCTCCCAGACCTGGTTGGCGTCGATCATCAGGGGCAGCTCGCCGATCTCCGAGCGGATCAACGCGGCACGGCGCCGGTCATCGTCCAAGTCGGCGCCGACCTTCATCTTGAACTGCGTCCACCCGGCGCCGAGCGCCTCGCGGCAGCGCCGCCGGACCTCGTCATCGTCGTAGCCCAGCCATCCGACGGAGGTGACGTAGGCGGGGTAGCCGCGCTGGGCGAGCTCACCGATGCGGTCCTCGCGTCCGGGCTGGGCGCGGCGCAGCAGCGCGAGCGCGCGCTCCGGATCCATCGCGTCACGGATGTGGCGGAAGTCGATCGCCGCGACCAGCTCCTCGGGCGGCATCTCGGCGAGGTACTGCCACAGTGGCAGCCCGGCGCGCTTGGCCAACAGATCCCACAGCGCGTTGACGAGGGCGGCAGTGGCCATGTGCACCGCGCCCTTCTCGGGTCCGATCCACCGCAGCTGGTGGTCGCCGACCAGGCTGCGCCACACTCCGCCGAGGTCGTCGGCGAGGTCGGAGACCCGCGCACCGCGCAGCGTCGGCGCGAGCGACTCGATCGCGGTGACCACGATCTCGGTGCCGCGCCCGGAGGTGAACGTGAAACCGTGCCCGTCGGGCGAGCCGGGGTCGTCGGTGCGCAGCACCACGTAGGCCATCGAGTAGTCCGGAGCGAGGTGCATCGCGTCGGAGCCGTCGAGGTTGCGCGAAGTCGGGAAGCGAACGTCGTGGACGTCGACCGCTGTGATGCGCGCCATCAGCCGCCTCCTCCCGCGTGGCCAACGCGCTCGACTGGGTTGGCCAGCTCTCCGAGGCCGTCGATGCGGATCGTCACCTGGTCGCCTGGCTCCAGCGTGGTGTCGCTGTCGGGCACGAGGGCCGTGCCGGTGAGGAGCACGACCCCGCGGGGGAACTCGAGGGCGCGGAACAGCCAGTCGATGAGCTCCTGGGGCGTGCGCTTGAGCTGTGCGGCGGTGACGCTGTCGGCGTAGCGCGTCTGGTCACCCCGCTCGATCAGCACGCTGATGCGCAGGTCCTCGAGGGTTCCGGCGGCATCGACCGGGACCAGGCACGGTCCGAGCGCGCAGCTCCCGGTGTAGGTCTTCGCCTGCGGCAGGTAGAGCGGGTTCTCCCCTTCGATGCTGCGCGAGGAGACGTCGTTGCCGATCGTGTAGGCGACGACGCGGCCACTGGCATCGGCCACCACGGCCAGCTCGGGTTCGGGCACGTCCCAACTGGAGTCCGCACGCACGCCGATCGCTTCGCCGGGGCCGCGCACACGCTCGGCGGTCGACTTGAAGAACAGCTCGGGCCGATCGGCGGCGTACACGAGACTGTAGAAGTCCGGGGTGTCGGATTCCTCCATGCGCGCATCGCGACTGCGGAGGTAAGTGACGCCGGCAGCCCACACCTCTTGAGCGTCGATTGGCGCGAGGACGCGCGCGCCCGCCGGGACAGCCTCCCCGTAGGTGGCGGCGATGGCTTCGCGCAGGGGCGGGTCGCCGGCGAGCACGTCGCCGAGCGAGAGCTCGGGCGCCAACAACTGCTGCGGGCCTGCATCGACCGGCCCAACCGCAAGCTGGGCGCGAGTGCCCGACCCGACGCGCCACAGGGCGGTCATGGGGTCGACTCCGCGATCTCGGACCGCGACCGAGCAGTCTCATCAGGAGACGAGGGAGCCGACTCATCGGCTTGGGGTAGCGGGGGCATGGCGATCATGGCATTGGCTCCTTCCACGTCGCTAGAGATGCGCTTAGCCGTCTTTCGACACAGCTCTCCGAGCTCCTTGACGCGTTGACCGACGCGAAACTTCGGACCGGAGAGGCTGATCGCGGCGATGACGCGCGCTCGCCCGTCCAGCACTGGCGCGCCGACGCAGAACACGTTCTCCTCGTTCTCTTCGCGATCGGTGGCGTAACCCACCGATGCGACGGCCTCGAGCTCGCGGTACAGCATCGCCGGGTTCGTGATCGACCGCTCGGTGTTCGGAGCCAGGTCGAGCTGCTGCACCAGCGCGCGGGCCTGCTCGCGGGGCATCGCAGCAAGCATCGCCTTGCCCAGCGCCGTGGTGTGGACCGACATGCTCTGGGCGACGCTCGAGACCAGGCGGATCGAGCGCTCTCCCTCGAGCTTGTCGACGTAGACGACGCGTGCGCCGTCGAGCTGCCCGAGATGCACCGTCTCACCGGCGGCGTCGCGCAGGCGCGCGAGGTGAGGTCGGGCGATGCTGCGCAGATCGGAGTGTTCGAAGAAGCTCCGCGAGATCCGCAGCACGCGGTTGGTGAGCGCGTAACGCCCGGTGTCCTCGTCTTGGGCGACGTAGCCCGCCTCCTGCAGCGTGGCCAGGAGTCGCCACACCGTCGCCTTGTCGAGCTGCACTCGCTTCACCAGCGTGCCGAGCGCAACCGGCTCGCCGGTCTCGGCCATGGCCTCGAGCACGGCGAGACCTCGCAGGACCGAGCGGTTCACCACCATGAGCGACCCCGCAGGCACCTGCCATCTCGCCCACACGCGGCGAGACGATCCAGTTGGCCCACATCGGCACTGGGTGCGGCGGCTGCCATGTCGCCCCTTCGGCTCCCCTCCATGCCGTTTCACTCTACGAACCAGCGTTTCAGTAATGCGCAGTTTACATTGTCGCCGGCTCGAGTCAAGGGGCGACCGATGACGAACCAGCGAGCGCCCAAGTGAGCGCAGCGGCGCTCCCTGGCGGGACAGCGCGAGCGCGCTCGCTGCGCCTCACTGCGGGCGCGATCGGGGCGACCGCTACCGCGGCCGCTCCCCTGTTCCTGCTCGGCGCCCTCGCAGTGCAGGTCCGGGCCGACCTCGGCTTCGGCGCCGCAGGCTTGGGGGTGGCGGTCGCAACACTCTTCGCTGCTTCCGCGCTCACTGGGCCGGTGGTGTTTCGAGCAATCGAGCGGATTGGCGCGCGCACGGGCGTCGCCATCACCAGCGTCCTGTGCGCCATCGCGCTGGTTGCGATCGCGGTGAGCGTCGACAGCTTCGCGGGCCTGCTCGCTGCAATGGCTCTGGCGGGCGCGGCCCAGGCCTTCGGACAACCCTCGGCGAACGGCCTGCTCTCCCGCGGGCTGCCGGCCGGGCGGCAGGGCCTCGCCTTCGGGCTCAAGCAGATGGCGGTACCGCTGACCTCGCTGCTGGCCGGTGCCGCGGTGCCGTTGGTGGCCCTGACAGTCGGCTGGCGATGGGCCTACGCGGGTGCGGCGGTGCTGGTCCTGCTGGTCCCGCTCGCGGTGCCAAGGAGGGACGCGAGTGCGGTCCCGGTCAGGGGCGGTGGGCGAGCCACGCTCTCACCAGCGCTGCTGCTGCTCGCCGTCGCCGGCGCGCTCGCCGCAGCGTCGACGATGACCCTGGGCTCGTTCCTGGTCGACAACGCCGTGTCTCGTGGCGTCTCGGAGTCCGGTGCCGGACTCCTTCTGCTCTACGGCAGCGCAGTTGCGGTGGGGGCGCGACTGCTTCTGGGCTGGCTGGCCGACCGCACGGGCTTCGACCCTTCGCGGATCATGCTGATGATGCTGCTGCTTGGTGCACCCGCGTTGGCGCTGCTCGGCATCGCACCGGGCCGCTGGCCGTTGATGGCGGTGGTGACCGTCGCCTTCGGAGCCGGCTGGGGTTGGAACGGTCTCATGGATCTGACGATCGTGCGGCTGAACCGCGCGTCTCCGGCGGCAGCGACCAGCCTGATGCTGACCGGCTTCTTCCTGGGTGCGGCGCTCGGTCCGCTCGCGTTCGGCACGGTCGCCGAGACCCTCGGGTATCCCACCGCCTGGGTCGGCGCCGGGGCTCTGCTGCTCGCTGGCGCCGGGGCGATCGCCGCAGCCCGGCGCCTCGCCACGGCCTAGGTGCCCAGCGACCGTCGCGGTGTGCACCCCGCTTGGTTTCTCGCACGCTCGCGGGGGCCGCAAGATCGACGAGGTAGAGGGTGAGAGCGGTGCGGCTGGCCCCGTGCTCGGCGTCGGCGGACACCCCTCGAGCTGGCACGAGCCCACCGTCGACAGCGGCCGGGCACGCCGACCGCGATCGACGCTCCGGGTGACCGGACACCGTGGAGGCAACCGATGCGTGAAGGGCACGCGCAACGGGCCGATGCTCCCGAGGGGCCGCCGCGGCGGGGCCCTCGGAACCATTGCCTGCTTGGGGAGCGGAAGTCCCCACTCGCGCACCACACGCAATATTTTTCTTCTGACTCAGGGTTGCTCGCTGTCGCCGCGGCGGGGGCGTCGTGGCGCTGGTTGGTCCCGGCCTCGGTGCGCTGGTGCGGCGTCGCCGGGGCCGCCCGCGCCGCGCAGGCGGTCCGGCGCCCATCGGCCTCTATCTCTTCGGGGTGGGCCGGCCCGGGTGCCAGGCCCACCCCGACCCCGTTCAGCCGGTGTTCTGCAGCCCGGCCGACAGCCCGGCGACCGTCATCTTCACAACGGCCTGCTCGGCTTCGTCGCCTTCGGCGTGCGGCCCGCGCAACCGTGAGAGCGCGCTGATCTGCAGCAGGGACAGGGCGTCGACGTCGGGGCGTCGCAGCGAGATCGCCGCGTCGAGGGCGGGCTGGCGCTCGAGCAGGACGTCCTGGCTCGTGACCTCGAGGATCATGCGCTCGGTGCGATCCCACTCCTCGAGGATCTTGCGGGTGATCGCGTCGTCGCCACCTTGGTCGAGTGCGTGCTTGCCGAGGATGCGGTCGGCCTTGGCCAGGCTCATCTCCGCCATCTCGAGGACCGGGGTGAAGAACGGCCAGTCGCGGTTCATCACCCGCAGCCGCTCGAGGCCGCCCTCCTCTCGGGCGATCTCCTCGAGCCCGGTGCCAACGCCGAACCAGCCGGCGAGGTTGACCCTGCTCTGCGACCAGGCGAACACCCACGGGATCGCGCGCAGCGAGCCGAGGTCGCGGGCCTTGGTGCGGTGGGCGGGGCGGGAGCCGATCTGGAGCTGCCCGATCTCCTCATAGGGCGTGGCGTTGGCGAAGTACTCGGCGAATCCCTCGGCCTCGATGAGGTCGCGGAAGGCCCGCTCACTCGCCTCGGCCATGCGCCGGGCGTCCTCGGCGTAGCGCTCCTCGAGCGCCCACGCGCGCTCCTCGGCGTGGGGCACCGACGTCGCGAGCACCGCGTTGACGGTGCGCTCGAGGTGGCGCCGACCGGAGTTGACCGAGCGGTAGCGCGCGAAGATCACCTCGCCCTGCTCGGTGACCTTGAAGCGCCCGTCGACCGACCCCCCGCCCTGCCCGCGGATCGCGCGGTTGAGCGGGCCGCCCCCACGTCCCATCGAGCCGCCCCGGCCGTGGAAGAACACGAGCTTGACGTCGTGCTCGCGTGCCCAGCGCGCGAGCTCGCCCTGCAGCGTGTGCAAGGCGACGTGCGCGGCGAGCAGACCGGCGTCCTTGGCGGAGTCGGAGTAGCCGATCATCACCTCGAGCTCGCGTCCCCGGCTGTCGAGGCGCGCCTGCTCGGCGGGCTGGGCGAGGATCTCGTCGAGCACCGCGGGGGCGCGCTCGAGATCAGCGCGGGTCTCGAAGAGCGGCACGACGGTGAGGTAGAAGCCGGGGTGCTCCGCGGGCGGCACGGCGGCGTTGGCCAGCGCGCGCACCGCGAGGATGTCGGTGGCCTTGGTCGTGAACGAGATGATGTAGCGGTGGCAGGCCTCCCAGCCGTAGCGGCGCTGCAGGTCCGACATCACCCGTATCGTGTCCAGGACCTCGCGGCCCTCGTCGCTGGTCGGGGCGGTGCCCTCGGGCCAGCCCTCCTCGGCCCGGCGCGCGAGGGCGTCGGCGTCCTCGGAGATCCCCGGGGAGAGCTCCTCGAGGACGCGGGCGTGGACCGCGGAGTGCTGGCGCACCTCCAGCGAGGCGAGGTGGAACCCGAAGGTCTCCGCGCGCCACCGCAGGTCCTGGAGCTCGCCGTAGGCCAGCCGGTGGTTGCCGGCCTCGAGCAGGGAGCGCTGGATGAGGTCGAGGTCGGCGACGAACGCCTCGGGGCCCTCGTAGGCGTGTTTGCCCGCCTCGCGGGTGGCCGCGAGCCGGTCAGCGGCATAGACGAGCTTCTCGCGGTGGAGCATGTCGGGCAGCGTCATCGCCAGGGTCTCGGCGCGCTCGGGGAAGCGCGCGCGGTCGCGCTCGAGGCTGGCCTCGAGCTCCTCGCTCACCGGCGCGCCGTGGTGGGTGCTCGCCGTCAGCGTCCAGGCGAGGTCGCGGGTGGACTCCTCCAGGCGGTTCAGGGCCTCGGCGGCGTGGAGCTCCCCGGTCTCGCGGGTGACCTCGGAGGTGACGAAGGGGTTGCCGTCCCGGTCGCCGCCGACCCAGCTGCCATAGCGCAGGAACGCCGGGGTGCGGGGCGCACGCGCGCCGATCGTGGGCGCCTCGAGGGCGCGGTCGACCTCGCGGTAGACATCGGCGGCGACCTCGAAGACCTGGTTGCCCAGCACATCGAGGACGCGACGCACCTCGTCGATCGGGCGCGGGCGGTCGGCGCGGAACGGCCGGGTGCGCCACAGGCCGGCCACCTCCTCGACCAGGCGCCGGCGGATGTCCTGCACCCGCGCGTCGTCGACCTCGATGTCGTCGAAGCGCTTGAGCTCCGCGGCGACGCGGCGCAACCCGTCGGTGATCGCCCGACGGCGGGCCTCGGTCGGGTGGGCCGTGAAGACCGGGTGGATCCGCAGCCGCTGGACAAGAGCCTGGGTGGCCTGCTTGCCGACCAGCCCCGAGACCTCGCTGATCCCGGCGACGATGCCGTCGTCGTTGACCTGGCCGTTGCGCCCCTTCATGCGCTCGGTCTTGAGCCGCTGGCGGTCCTCGGCGATGTTCACGAGCTGGCAGTGCAGGGTGTAGGCCTGCGCGAGCCGATGCGCGTCCTCGGGGTCGATCGTGGCGACGTGCTCGAGCAACGGCTCGATGTCGAAGTCGCCGCTCTGGCGCTGGCGGACCGCGGCGTCGCGCAGCCAGTTCATCGTGTCGACGAGCTCTTGGCCCTCGGACTCCGCGAGCACCGCCTCGAGCACCTCGGTGAGCAGGGTGATCTCGTAGCGCAGGTCCACCGGCATCAGCGGCGGGGCCTCGCGGACCGGGCTGTCGGTGTGGCTCCTCATCTGCGGTGTGGCCATGTCCCCTCCCGGGTCCCGGGCGCGCGGTCACGCGCGGAGCCCTGCAGCCTTGCAGGGCTCCGCCGCCCTTGCGCGTCACCTGTGGGGTCGTTCGTCCATATCCGAGCGGGCCCGTCGGCAGGCCCCTGCCGCCGTGTTGCAGGTGTCGTCCTCGTCGGTTGCCACGCCCGCGCCGCTGCGGCCGCACTGATGGTGCAGCGTCCGCGCCTCGGCGTCTTGGTCGACGTCGCGCACCGGTGGGCCGCCCTCGAGCCTGGCGGCGGCCGCTCGCGCACCGCACCCACAGCTGTGCTCCTAGGTGGTGCTGGGGCGTCGCCGCTGCTGGGCCACGCCGCGCCAGAGGGCCACGAGAATGCCGGCGACGATCAGGATCGGCGCGAGCCCACCGGCGAACACGATGATGGTGCCGGTCACCGACGCGAAGGCCTCGGCCGCGTCGTCGAGGTGGTCGGCCAGCGGCAGACGCGGTTCGTCGACGGCGTCAGCAGCGACGAGGTCGACGGTGACCGTGGAGGTCGCCACGTCCTCGTCGAGCCGGTCGAGCCGGGTGCGGACTTCCTCGATGCGCTGCTGCACGCTGTCGAGCCGGTCTTGGAGGGCGAGCGCGTCATCGACGCCATCAGCCTCGTCGAACAGGCCGAGGTAGAACTGCTCGGTGCGCTCCAGATGCGACAGGCGCGCTTCGAGATCGACGATCTCGCCGGTCACATCCTCGCTGCGGATCGTCTGGTCGCGGACCTCGCCAGCATCAGCGAGCGCATCGAGGGTGGCGTCGAGCTCGTCGCTGGGCACCAGCAGCGTGAGCGTGCCACGTGGATCCCGGTCGTCGTCATCGGCGTGAGACCGCAGGTCGGCGTCGGTGACCTGCCCGCCGACCCGGTCAGCGGCTCGCGCTATGGCATCGCGTGCCGCGTCGAAGTCGTCGTCGTAGGCCACGGTCACCTCGGCGTCACGGATGATCTCGCGCGCCCCATCTAGGGGGCCGGCGCTGCTCCACTCCCCCGTCCGCGCTGCGCCCCTGTCGCTGTCGCCCGGCGCCCCATCGGGCGCGTCGCTGGGCATCGCATCGTCGGGCGCGTCGTCGGGTGACTCTGGTGCGGCCTGGACATCCTCCTCGACGGTGGGGTCTGCCTCGTCGGCGAGCCGCGGCCCCGTGTCGTCGCCGGCGACCAGGACCGCGATCACCCCGGCGAGCGCAACGACGACCGCACCCGCCGCGACCAGCACGAGCCGCTTGCGCTGGCTCGCTGCAGCGGCGATCTGGGCGGCACGCGACCTCATGATGGCCCCCTCGTGGTTGACGTCAGCACTGTCATGCGGTCAGACGGTGCCGTGCCCTCCGCGGGTTCCCGCCAACGGGTGAGCAGCCAGAGCCTGGCAGACAGGGGCCGGGCAGCAGCGGCGCTTGCTACTGCTTACCCTCCTGCCTGACCGTGTCCTGCGCGCTGATCGTCCCCTCCACGACGCCAGTGGCCGCCGCGGCGATCTTGCGGTTGGTGCTGCGGGCGTAGTCGCGCAGCAGCACGAACGCCTCGTCGGGCGACACCTTCAGCTGCTCGGCCAGCACGCCCTTGGCCTGCTCGATCGTCACGCGGCTCGACAGCGCGTGCTGCAGCTGTGCCGCCACGCTCTGGCTGTGCTCGAGCTCGCGATACTGGATGAGGCTGATCGTGACGACATCGGCGATCGCCTGGACCACCGACCGCTGCACGTGATCCATGTCGCCCGCCTGGGTGGAGAACAGGTTCAGTCCGCCGAGGACGTCGCCACGCAGCCGCAGCGGGACCGCGACCACCGAGCGGAAACCGAGCTCGAGCGCTCGCGCCCCGAAGGTCGGCCATCGCTCCTGCTCGGCCTCGAGATCGGCGACCACCACTTGGGCGCCGGTGTCGAACGTGTCCTGGCACGGCCCCTCGCGGACCTCGACCTGGAGCAGCTCGAGCAGCTGGGACCGCTCGTGCGAGGCCGCCATGAGCCGCAGCCCTCCCGAGCTGTTGGCCAGCAGGATGCCGGCCTCGGCGGCGAGGTCGAGCTCCACCACGCGCTTGGTGAGCCGTGACAGGAAGTCCACGACGTCGAAGTCCTCGACCAACGTGTCGGCGAACTCCACGAAGGTGTCGAGCAGCTGTTGCTGCAGGGCGAGGTCTGACCCACCGGCTGTGCTCATCTGTGCCTTGTCCTCTCGCGTCTCCACTCGTGCGCGCCGCGGGCTCGCCATCGGCGAGGCTCACGCGGCACGGTCGAACCGGTAGCGCCGTGCGATGACGTCCTCGGCCAGCGCGCGCAGATCCCCGCTCTCCGCGTAGGCATGGGCGCGCAGGACCGCCAGGGCGGCTGCCACCGAGATGGCCAGCTGCCCTGACACCATCCCGGCGGCCTGGTGCACGCTCGCGGCGTCTGCGACGTCCTCGCCGAAGAGCTCATCCAGCTGCTCTGCTGGCCGTCCGGTCTGCACGGCGAGCAACAGGTTCAGCACCAGGCGGGCGAACAGCAGCGCGGCCTCCTGCTGCTCGGGGTCGAGATCCCCGGGCGCAGCTCGGTAGAGCGTGAGGACACCCAGCTCTGCCGAGCCCCACAGCAGCGGGAACGCGAAGGCCGCTTGGCACCCGCGGGCCGTCGCCTCGGTGCTGAACGCCGGCCAGCGCTCGTCGGCTCGCAGGTCGGGTGCGCGCACCGGCGCTCCGTGGCGGTGGGCGGTGTAGGCCGGCCCCTCCCCCAGGTCGACCTGCAGGGTCTCGACAGCCTCTGCGCCCCGGCTCGCGCTGATGCTGTCCAGGTCGCCGTGCCCGGCGTCCACGGTGATGCCGGCGCTGTCGGTTCCGGTGCGTCGTGCCGCGCCGGCGCACAAGCGCTGGGTGAGCGTCCCCACGCTGCCCGAGGGGATGGACTCCAGCGCTGCGACCACGGGATGGAGCTCCTCACCGCGTCCCGAGCGGTCGGTGGCCTCGCTGTCGCTGGCCTCACCGACGCCCTCGCCGACGCTGCGCGTCGCCGAGGGTGCCGGCTGGGCGCCCGAGGTGCCGTCGACGGCGTGCTGGTCGCCGCCTCGCCGCTTGGCGATGTACATCGCGGCGTCGGCGCGCCGTAGGGCCTCGAGCCCCGCGCCAGGGGTGCCACCGGCCCAGGCCACCCCGGCGCTCACCGCGATCGGGGTGCCGAGCGCGGAGCCGACCGGCAGGGGCTCGGTCGCTGCGGCGATGACCTTGTCAGCGATCGCCTCGACCTCCCACCATCCGGCGATCTGCTCGCACACGATCACGAACTCGTCGCCGGAGACGCGCGCCAAGGTGTCCGCGGCGCGCAGGCCCTTGCGCACGCGATCGACCAACGCCACCAGCACCTGATCGCCCACCTCGTGCCCCCAGGTGTCGTTGACGGCCTTGAAGTCGTCGACATCGAGGAAGATCACCGCGAAGGGCTGCTGCTCGCGCCGCGACCGGTCCTCGGCGGTGGCCAGGCGATCGTGGAGCAGCTGGCGGTTCGGTAGGCCCGTCAGCGGGTCGTGCAGCGCGGCTTGGGCGAGCAGCGCGTTGGCCGCCTCCGAGCGCTCACGAGCCCGCGCCATGATCAGATAGGAGGCGGCGATGTCCGCGATCGTCTGGGCCGCCTCGCGCTGGGCTGGGGTCAGCTCCATCGGCTCGCGTGCGTAGAGCTCGAGTGCCCCGAACCGGCCCCCGGCGTGACGCAGCGGGAAGCTGTAGATCGCCGCGAGCCCGGCCTCGCGAGCTGCGGCCGAGAAGGCGGGAAAGCGGGCATCGACGCCGACGTCGGGGATGGCGACGCCCGCGTCGGTCTCGTAGGCAGCCAGGCAGGGGCCCTCGCCGAGCTCGACCTGCAGACCCTCGATGCGCCGGATCGCCTCGTCGCTGGTGGAGGTGAAGTGATGACCGACCGCACTGTCCATCAGCAGCACGCCGCCGCCGTCCACCGGCAGCACCTGCCCCACCTCGGCCATCAGGCCATCGAGCACGTCGTGCGAGGTGAACTCGGCGGTCAGCGTGCGCGCGAAGCGCACCAGCACCGACAGCAGCACATGCTCCATCATCGCTCTGCCTTCAGCGGAGCGGGGAGCAGGGCACGGTCAGCGTCGAGAAGCCGCGCATCGCTCTCGACATCCTCACCAACCCCTCCAGCCTCGGCACCAGCAAACATCGTGCCGAGGTCTAGAGCACGGACAGTCAGTATCGCAGGACGGAGCGCAGGCCACAACCGCTTTGTGGCGTGGCCTGGCGACCGGTGCTCACGGCAGCGGCACGACGCGGTCACCGACGGCCACACGGCCAGGCCGGGCGACCTCGGCCCACATGCCCAGCGTCACCTCGTCGCGCGCGCCGCGCCAGTCGCGCAGTGCTGCGAGCGTGTCGATGTCACGCTCGCCGGTGGCCAGGTCGAGCTGGGTGACCGCACACCTGGGCATCGGCCTGTCGAGGCGCAGCACCGCGTCGCCGACCGCGCCGGTGGCAGTCAGCTCGACGGCGTCGGGGTGGGCCAGCGCAGCCCCCTTGACCGGGGTCACCGAGACCCGTGCCACTGTGGCCATGCTCGCCCTCGCCCATCGCCCGTCACCGAGCGCCCACGGTAGGCGAACCGCGGTGCCCACGTCCGAGCGCCGCACGGGTGAGGCCGACCCGTCCGTTGGTGATCTTGAGTGCCCCCGGGTTGATGCCGATGCTGTGACCAATGGATGCGCCCGCGCTTGACGACGCGCTCGTCGGTCGGCTCGCCGAGCGC
>PWER01000141.1 GCA_003553565.1 Nitriliruptoria bacterium
CCTTCAAGAAAGAATACTATAGAGCTTAAAAACGAATAACCTCCATATATTCGAAATCATGAGCTATTAACTCCTGCCCTATATCAGTACGAAATACCCAGAAGTCTTTCTCATAGTCTTTCACTTTCGCCACTTCTACTTCAAGAAATCGCCGTGATCGAAACTTAACTGTAACAGTGAGCTACCAACGAATAAATTCGTTGGCTTCCTGCTTCTCAGGGTACACGCTTGTCGGTACTGAATGATTACAAGAATTTTCAGTATCGATAGAGGCGTCTCCCTCCACAGGCATTAAGCTGATAGGCTCCCTACCAGCTATTTTTAATGCTTCATTTAGTATCGATATAGCAGCTTTAACATCCCGATCTTCAGAATACCCGCAGCAATCGCAATAGTACCACCTATCACCAAGTGTCATTGCTTGCTTTTCGTGACAAACAGGGCATTCCTGTGTGGACGGAAAGAACTGATTTACCATAACGGCAGTTTCAGACCTTTTCAGTGCTGATTTTATTCTACCGAGAATGGATGATTGAACCGATCTTCCGAACCGACCGCTCTGCCAAGCTCGAATTGACTCATTCTGAAAGCCAATGAAGTCGTATTCTTCATGAAGCTTGTGGATGATCTTGTTCGCTATATCATCTTTCTTGTTAGCTACTTTTGTATACTCTTTCTGTATTTGCTTCCGAAGTTTATACCGATTGTTAGACCCTTTTTTAGTACGTCGGTGTAATCGTCTTTGAAGTTTCTTTAAGCGCGGGGTTTCCTGTGCTTTAATTTTGAACTTAGAGCCATCGGAAGTAATGACTGCATCTTTAATTCCGAGGTCTACCCCTACCTGTTTTCCAGTCTTTTTTCTTTCTTTAGGTTCCTCGTACACAGTGATATGAAAATAAAAGTCGTCAATGTGTTTTACAATATGTGCGTTCGCTATATCAGGGTCTTCTCCAAGCTGTTTCAATCCACGTACATGAATTGGAGTTTTTATGCCTTGCAGCTTAATTCGATTCTTAGAAACAACGTTGAATGTCCCTTTCGGGCTATGCTGTTTTAATGGGACACTAAATACGTCCGATTTGAACTGAATACTACCAACTTTCCGACCTGATTGCTTTACTTTACCGAGGTTATAGATATTTTCTCGGGCACGATCAACAAGAGACTGACGCATTTGTGAAGATAAGTGTTTAATCCAGCGTTCCTCTATTTCCCCGTCCTTGTTTTTGACGTAGACATTCTTTTGCTTGTAATCGTGAGTAAATATGGTGTCCGTTGCCACCATATGATTGTAGAGCCACTTTGCCTCTACGAAGAGCATTTTCAAATGATAGTAACGAGTTTTGGAAAGATGGCCCCGGTCTACCTTGATCTTGTATACACGCGCTACTTTCCCTTCACGGCGAGCTTTCGTTTCAGCTTTAGTTTGTTTTATTTTCGCTCGCTTCTCTTCACCCATCATACTTTCTTCTGGTCCTCTATGTACCGTTTAATCGTATCTTCTGATATATGCCCGATAGACTCTGCATAATAACTTCTTGTCCAAAGTGAAGGCATCCGTGATTTCAGCTTCGGAAACTCTTCCCGTAATATCCTTGAGGTGTAGCCTTTGAATTGTTTTACAATCCAACGGGGGCTATCGACTGGTGTAGAGCCTTTCCTTACATAGCCTTCATACGGATTATGCATTCTTTACCTTCCTTCTATTTCTCTCATATATAATAGGGGGTTAACCCTTTCTTCGTCAACAAACATTTCAAAATGCAAGTGGCTTCCTGTAACCCTTCCTGTTGAGCCTACTCTACCGATAATCTCTCCTTCTTCTACTTCAGTACCCGTGGGAAAACGGGTTGAATCAAGATGCGCATAGAGCGTTTCAAATTCTCCATGATCGATCAACACCATCCCTCCGTACACTTCATGCCCTCTAAACTGAGTACCATTATAATTACCGGGTGGTGGCCAGTGCTCTACTATTTCACCATCGGCAACCGCTGTGACTTGCGCCTTCCAAATGGTAGCTATATCAACTCCACTATGTTGTACTTCTACGCCTATAAATGGGCTTTGTCTTAATCCAAAGGGAGAGGTATACCGCAAGAAGTCATCCTCATGTATAGGAAATCCAATTACTGAATCTGGTACATTAGGATTATATTCATGTTCAATTCCTCCCCGCTGTTCATACTCAGACAGTTCCTGTGAAGCCTCCCTTAAGTGCCTACTCTTAAGCTCCAAATCTTCTTCTAGATTCTCAATTCGTTTTTGTAGCTCACGATTATTGTAGTTAAGCTTTGCCATCGAAAGAATCATTAGCACAAGCATCGCCGTCATTGCAATAATTACTATCTCATACGCTCTATTCGAATTCATATCTTCCCCCTATTCCTATCTGAAAGAAGGTTCCATGCTTCCTCGCCACCTTGTTTAAGTATGTGAATGGTTTCTGTTATCTCATTCAACTCATCCTCAAGTTCCCTACTCTCTTTAACACTTTTATAGACGGATTCGATTTCAGAAAGAACCGCATCACGTTCGATTATCTTTTCCTCAATAAACTCATTCATTGTTACCGGCATTTTACTCTCCTTCTACATAATTTTCTCTTGAAGTATTTGTCAATTTGATTCGTTCTTCGGCCCATGTCAATACCTGCTCCCATTCTACTGGAGTGTAATCGATTTGCTCTACACAAAGGTTTATGTATCTCGAATCGTCCATCACATTCTGATGAATATGGGCGTGAACATTTACACTATTCGGTTTGAGGCTGCCGGGGTGAATAGGTACATGAGAAAGAATTACCCCAGGGTCTCGATTCTTGTAATCAAACGCCCTAATATCATCGAAGTAGGGTAGGTAGTCTTTAAGCTTAAAGATATCATGGTTGCCTTTGATAAGAACCTTCCTTCCATTAAGCCTGCCAGCCGTAGGGAGGATATATCTACGATTAATACAGAAGTCGCCCATCATGTATACTCGATCCTTTTCACCTACAACCGAGTTCCAATTTTCGATCATAAGCTCATCCATTTGTTCTACCGAATCGAACGGGCGAATTCTGTTCCCCTCATCATCGGTGAACTTAATGATGTTTCGATGCCCAAAGTGGGTACATCCTATAAACCATGTTTTCATCATTTTTTCTCCATCGTTTTAGCCAGCATAAGAACTAACACCGCGAACATCGAACCCGATAATATTACTAAGAAAGAGCCATTTCCTTATTCATACCTTTTCCTCCAATTGACGAGCTATTCTATCACACATTCGATCCCATGAATTGATCACAGTTATCCTAAACAAAACCCATACACCATATCCAAAAGAGCCAACGATAGCGAAAGGCCAAAATACAACAATACAAAGAAGCAAGATCACTGCATCTTCTTTTTCCATTGAATCCATATCATAATAACGACCGCCTTCTTTACAATTTACTATCCAGTGTACTCGGGCGGCTGTAGCCGATATGAACAACCCTAAAATGTATAGACTAATAACCGCACTCGGTTCCATCATTATTCTTTCTCCATAATTGATGCTGTAGCAGCCGCTGTTGAAACGATCATAGCTACTATAGTAGAGAATAACCTAATATTCATTGAATGGTCTTCAATTGCAGTAGTCCAAAAGGAAAAAGGCTCAAGCAAGTAACTCATATCTAACATAGCTATAGAGAATGCCCCTCCAATCAAAACAGCTAAAAGAGAAAAGGCAGTAATGAAGGCGAAAGCGAAAGCAAAGGGAAATAGCATCATTTTATACAGTATCTTCATAACTCTCCTCTACAGGTTCATACGTAGCTTCAAATATGTCCGGCTTACAAGGATAAAACCCCCCTTGTACGCCCTTGATGATATAGTCACCAAGTTCTGCTTTCATATTACCTTCGAGCGTTTCAATTAAAATTGATCGATTTTCACTCACCGAAAAAGGATACCCTTTAAGAATATTCCCACCACACCATTCCCTTAACTCTTCTATAGAGTCTGTAGAATCGAACTTACGAGCTTCGATCACAACTGGTTTCTGCCTATATTTCATTTTCAGTATCCTCCAATGCTCTTCTTGCTAAATAAGCTATTGTTTCAAAATCTCTTAGCTCTTGTGCTTCAGCTAACCCCTGAATATATACTAACGCTTCTCGCAGTTCTTGTATTTGTCGCTTACATTCAATATCGCTTGCCTTTTGTGCTGCAATTGCTGCCCGGTTTGCCATAGCATCAGCCTCCCTTGATGGTACCGAAGTGATTCCAGTTAAACTACGTGCTACTGCTTCTGCTACTGGGGGAGTACCTTTTACGTTATAGCTCATCCCTATCCTCCTGTAATGCCTTACGAGCTGCAACAACATGGTGATCGTCTACTGTTGCGTCTGAATATGTGCTATAGTCTAACGGATTATTACTCATTTTATGCCTCCAAACGGTTGATATCGAAACCATGTGACCACAAAAGACCATCGCAGGAATGTAAATCCTACATCTACCATCACAGTCACTTTAGACTTATTTTTAACCGGCCAGACATACACTGATGGGAACAAATACCATCCGTCGTCATTTGGTGTAACGCACCATCCAAATTTACTCATCCTCGGTCTCCTGTAGAACTTCCTCCGCTGCCAGAATCTTAACGCCCCAATTCAACACTCCGTGTTCCGGTGTGGCAATTCCTCTTAAAATCACCTTGTGGCACGCTTCCATTTCGGAGCGTGCTTCAACAGGAAATCTGTAAACCATGCGAGGCTCCTGCTTGACTGATACCACCACTTCGTATTTGCGAGGCAGTATGTCCTCACTTGTTGATATCTGAGTACGTTTTGTGTCATTCATCCTAGGCCTCCGTGTCGCGGTCGAGGTATAGCTGCTTGGCTTCGGCGCGGTTGATTATTGTCCTATACGGATTCCTATACGGCAAGGGCTCAATCATACCTTCCCTATACCATGTAAGAGCCATGTATACAGCTTTTTCAGGCCATTCGGTTATCGGAGGGATGTCAACCGCAACCTGTCTGGGCTTGAGCGTCCGGGCGGGAATTATCTCTAATCGAGAGTCCGGCAGTAATTGTCGTCCATATTGATTAAAAACCTTATCTACACGTTTCAAAGCCGGACTCCACTCCTGCGGAGTTGCGCCGATATATCTATACCAAATATGCCCGTCGGGTATCTCCGGACCCGGCGGGTCGAGTTCGTCAGCGAGATCGATTAAATGAGTATTGCTTAAATTGTACTCGGCAACGTAGCGCAGTTTTTCCGCTACCTCTTTATCAGTCATGAATCAATCCTCCTGCATGCCGCAAAAACTCGTCCGCCTCAGCTCGTGACTTGAACCGCCACATCGCATACACAACCGCTGCATCACTGCGCTCGGTACGCGTCTCGGTGATCTCACGCCCC
>PWER01000108.1 GCA_003553565.1 Nitriliruptoria bacterium
CCGAACCCGGCAGTTAAGCCCTCCAGCGCCGATGGTACTGCGCGGGAAACCGCGTGGGAGAGTAGGACACCGCGGAACACCCAACCCGGCGGCCGCCCACACGGGCGGCCGCCAACGCATGCACTGACGTGCGTGCGAACGGTGTTCCAGGTGTGGAGGAGCCACGATGACCGGTGAGCACGGGGCGCATGGGGCTGGCCGTGCCGGCGGTGGCGGCTCGGCCTCGGGTGCCGGCGGTGGCGGTGGTCGCTCGGGTGGGGACCGCGGAGGGCGAGGTCGCCGTGAGGACAAGGGCGGCCAGCGTGGCGGTGCGAGCCCCGATCGCGGCGGTGGCTCGGGCGGCCGGGCGACTCAGGGAGCGGAGCGCGGCTCACAGCGAGGACGAGGCAGCGCCACGCGCCGGGGCAGCGGACCAGCCAAGCCGCACATCCCCGAGGACGCGCCGCGCCTGACCGGCCCGGCCTGGCGGGACGTGCAGCACGCCGCGCCTCCGGGGACGGGTCCGGAGGTGGCGCGGGCCATCACCACCGCCTCGGAGGTGCTGGACGAGGATCCCGCTCGCGCTCGCGCGCTGCTTGACTGGGCGAAGTCGGTGGCGCCCCGCTCCGCCGCAGTGCGTGAGGCCATCGGCGTGGCCGCCTACCGGCTCGACGACTTCGAGACGGCGGCGCAGGAGCTCTCCCACTACCGGCGCATGTCGGGCCGGGAGGACCAGAACCACCTGCTCGCTGACAGCCTGCGCGCCACTGGGCGTCCCGAGAAGGTGCGCGAGCTCATCGAGGCGATGCAGGACCGCGCCCACCCGCAGCGCCAGATCGAGGGTTGGATCGTGTACGCCGGGGCGCTGGCCGATCGCGGGGATGACCTGCGCGCCCTGGCTGTGCTGGAGCGCGTGGGCCTGGAGCCCGACAACATCGAGCCGCACCACCTGCGCCTGTGGTATGTGGCCGCCGACCTGTGCGAGCGGCTCGGCGAGCACGAGCGGGCCCAGGACTACCTCCAGGCGATCGCTGCGTTCGACAGCGAGCTCCTCGACGTCGCCGAGCGCCTGCACCTGGACGACGACAGCGAGGCGTGAGCCGCGCCGACCAACCGGGAGCCACCCGGCGGCGCAACCCCGGCCCACGCCCAGCGGCCCGTCGCGTCGTTCGAGCAGCTCGTGGCACCGCCCAGGCGGGCCGCACCCTCACGCTTGCGGCCCGTCAGCTGCTGTCGTCGGCCACGCGTCCCTCTTCGCGCAGGCGGAAGTAGCGCAGGAGCCCTGCGGCGTTGGACTCGACGCCGTTGAGCAGCTCCAAGCGCTCCGTGGCCTCGGGGTCGTCGACGTCGGGAGCGATGTCGTCGGCGAAGCGCTGCGCCAGCGTCTCGGCCACATGGTCGAGCTCGTCGTGCTCGGCCCAGGCCCGCTCGGCGGTCTCTGCCCAGGCGGCGAGGCGCTCCAGGGCTTCGTCCAGCGCGGCCATCGGCTCGCGGAGGGGGCCGTAGTGGGCCAACCACAGGGTCGAGGGCTCCAGAGACTGGTAGCGGTCCAGCGTCCGCCGGGCGAGGGCCAGGTCGAAGTCGGGCGGTGGGGTCGCAGGTCGGATCACGCGCATGCCCGGTAGCTTCACACCGACCGAGTCGCCGGCGAACAGCCACCCCGAGTCCGGGTCGAACGCCGAGATGTGGTGCTTGGCGTGGCCGGGGGTGTGCAGCAGCTCGAGGCGCCGCCCGCCGCCGAGGTCGAGCACCTCACCATCGGTGACCGCACGCACCTGCTCCTGCTGCACCGGGGTGCAGTCGCCGTAGACGCGGTCGTGCAGCGACCCGTAGACCCGGCGAGCGCTCGCGTTCAGCTTGGTCGGGTCCACCAGGTGCGCCGCACCGAGGTCGCTGACCACCACCGTGGCGTTGGGGAACGCCCGCGCGAGGTCACCCGCCCCGCCGGCATGGTCCAGGTGGATGTGGCTGACCACCAGGTAGGCGAGGTCGTCGGGGTCGAAGCCGAGCGCGTGGAGCGCAGCGATCACCGTGTCGATCGACTTCGCAGGGCCGCACTCGAACAGGGTCGGACGCGGCGCGCGCAGCAGATAGCCGGCGGTGACCTGCGCCAGCCCGGCCGTCCGGGTGTCGATGCCGGTGAGGTCGGTGGCCAACGGCTCCACAGCGTCGTGCTCGTCCTGCATGCCCGCGGAGTCTACGGCATCCGTGCCAGCGTCAGCCGCGACCCGTCGCCGGGTCCGTGGCCGCCCCAGCGCCGGCGTCGGTGCGGCGCAGCACGAGCCCCACCCTCGGCTTGGGCCAGAAGCGCGTGGACTTGGCCGGCAGCAGCCGTCCAGCACCAGCCGACCCGACCACCTCGGCTATCGCCAGCGGCGGCTGGGCGACCACGGCCTCTGCCTGACCCTGCAGCACCGCCGAACGTGCCTGGGCCAGGTCCGCGGTCGGGGTGACCTCGGAGCCGCTGATGCCCAGTCGCGGGAGCAGCCACTCGCGCACCGCCCGCGTCCACTCGCCTGGCGCGCTGCGCATCTGCTCGCCGAGCAGGCGCACCAGGTCGATCGTCACGGGGAGCTGGCCGCGCGACCAGCACACGACGCTGCCGGTGCCGGGTGGGCGCAGCGCTGCCGTCTCCGGCTGCGTGCCGGCACCGGCTGCGGCGAGCGCGGCGGCGGGCAGCACGCGCCAGGGATCGTTCGGGGGTCGGTCCAGGCGCAAGTGGACCGGTGCGAGCCGCGGTCCGTCGCTCGCCGCGGGGTCGGTCAGCAGCGCCAGCACCCGACCGGCCGGGTCGGCCTCGTCGCCGGGAGCGTTCTGCTCGCGGGCGGCACGCCAGCGGTGATGGCCATCGGCGATCACCGCTCGGGCGCCACCAAGCGCCGCCCGCACGCGGATGCTCGCCTCGACCGGGAGGCGCCACAGGCGATGGTCGGCGCCGACCTCGTCGGTCAGCGCGGCCACCGGCGGCGCGGGCGGAGCAGCATCGAGCGGGGCGCGCCAGGCGGGATCGGCCCCGTCGACCAGCAGGGTCACCGGCGCGGCCTCGACGGGGGAGTCGGCCCGTCGGCGCCGCCCGGCATCGAGCCTGGCGTGGTCGACGTGCTCGTGCGCTGCGATCCGTCGCCCGCCGGCTCCGCGAGCCGACACCGCAGCGAGCACGCCGCGCAGCACCTGCGGCACGCCGTTGGCCAGCCAGTGCTGCTCGTAGCGGTACATCGCTGGTGTGGGCTCGGCGCGCAGCACGCCCAGGCGCTCCCAGCGGGCCACGACCGAGGCCGGTGGCTCGCCGCCGTCGTGGCCGGCGAACAGGTGCAGGACGGTGTAGGGGCTGGCCGTCAGCCGGCTGAGGTAGTCGAGGGGGGCGAGATCGTCCTGGGCCGGAGCCGAGGTGCGGGCCGGAGGGCCGGCCACCGCGGGATCGTGGCGCAGGCCGGCGAACGGCGCGGCATCGACCACGAGCACCAGTCCCTTGCGCGTCGGCGTTGACCTCGGCCCGCGACGATACCCTCGGCAGCGAGGTGCCTTGAGGGGAGGATGATCGTGGACGGCCAGCACGAGGTCGAGGTCTACGAGCTGTTCCGCGACGGCAAGGAGCGTCTGGCCTCCGGCAACCCCGCCGGCGCGGTGGAGGTCCTGGAGCTGGCCGTGGAGGCCGAGCCCAGCAAGGGGTCGCTGCGCGAGACCCTCGCCCGCGCGTACTTCGCCAGCCAGCGCACCAGCCGGGCGCGCGACGAGTTCGAGCGCGTCCTCGAGCTCGACCCGAAGGACGACTACGCGCACTTCGGGCTCGGGCGATGCCTGGAGCGCCAGGGCGAGCTCGCCCGCGCCAAGGGGCAGTACAAGCTCGCTCGGGCGCTGTCGGATCTGCCCATGTATGAGCAGGCGCTGCGCCGCGTCGAGGCTCGGCTCGCCTAGCTGCCGCCGTCCCGACGCGGGCGACTGCCGACGGCTCTCGCCCCGCGCCTCCCCCGGTGATCGCACGCGGTCACGGCGACGGGCGGGGCCGGTGGCGACGACGGCGGCGCGGCTGGCGCCCCGCCACCAGCGTCACCGCCGCTCCGGCCACGAAGCCCGCGACGTGGGCCAGGTAGGCGACGCCGCCGCCGGCCGCCGCGTCACCGCCGACCTCCCGCAGCTGCAGGAGGAACCAGGCGCCGAGCACCAGCACTGCGGGCAGCTGCAGCGCCAGGAACAGCAGCGGCACCACCACCACCGTCACCCGCGCGGTGGGATGCAGCACGAGGTAGGACCCCAGCACTCCCGCCACCGCTCCGCTGGCTCCGACCAGCGTGAGCGTGCTGTCGGGGTTGGTGACGGCGAACGCGATGCCAGCCACCACCCCGAACAGCAGATACAGCACCAGGAACCGCAGGTGCCCGAAGCGTTCCTCGACGTTGTTGCCGAACACCCAGAGGAACAGCATGTTCCCGGCGAGGTGCAGCACGTCGGCGTGGAAGAAGGTGCTGACGACGACGGCGATGTGGACCGGCTTGTCGGGCGCGGTACGCAGGTCGCAGCCAGGGGCGAGCGCGGCGACCTCCTGCGCGGTCAGGGGGCTGCCGCGGGCGACCTCGGCGGGGATCATCGCCCACTCGAGGAACAGCTGCTGCTGGGCGCACACGCCCTCGCCCAGCGGCTGGACCAGCAGGAACACCCCGATGTTGGCGGCCAGCAGCAGGCGCATGACCCACGGTGTGGTCCGCACCGGGTTGAGGTCGCCGATCGGGATGAGCATGGGCCCCCGCGGGTCGTTCGCGCAGCGTGCGCCGGCTCTGGCCTATGCTGCCGTGCCAGGAGGCCGGTGCTTGAGCGGCCAGGCCGGACACGCCACCGACCGAGGAGAGGCCGATGAGCACGCTGTGGGAACGCTCGCTGAGTCTCGCTGCCGCCGTCGGGGGGCTCACGCGACAGCAGGCCGAGCGCATCGTCAAGCGGCTGGTGCGGACCGGGGAGATCGCTGCCGAGCGCGCCGAGCAGGCCGTTGACGCGTTGCTGACCGTCACCGAGGCGCAGCGCAAGCAGGTCGCCGAGCGCGCCCAGGCCGAGGCCGAGCGCCTCGGCGAGCGCCTGGGGATCACCGACTCCGACGCCGGCGATGGGGAGGCTCCCACCGCCGAGCGCGACGCCTCCGCTGGGCGATCAGGAGCGGCGGCGGCAGCGACCACCGCCGGCCAGGCCTCTGATGACGTCGCCGAGCGCCCCGATCTCGAGGGCGGCACGACCGCCAAGAAGACCACCAAGAAGGCGGCCAAGAAGGCCACGAAGAAGGCCACGAAGAAGGCGACGAAGAAGGCGGCGACGCAGAAGACGACGGAGGAGAGGGCCACCAAGAAGGCGGCAGCCAAGAAGGCGACGAAGAAGGCGGCGGCCAAGAAGGCGACGAAGAAGGCGGCGGCCAAGAAGGCGACGAAGAAGGCGGCG